>NZ_SMKF01000150.1 GCF_004348325.1 Micromonospora sp. KC213
GGCCGGGGTGGGTCTCGGCGGCAGCCGCCGGACCGGTGTCGACCGGATCCGCGGCGTCCGGGACGCCGACCGGATCACCCGGGCCGACCCTGCCGGCGTCAACCGGCGTCATCGGCTGGTCCAGGGTGAACGGTAGATCGAGGTCCACCCGGGGGGTCTGCCCCGGGGGCACGCGCTGCCCGGGTGCGCCGTCCCCCGTCGGCCCGCCACCGTCCGGGCGCGACCGGGACTGCTCCGGCCCGTGCTGCTCGGGCGGGGCGACCGGCACCGTCGGCTCGGCCTGCAGCGACGGCCAGTCCCCGTCCGGCGGCGGCGGGGCCCAGGCGGCGGTCGCCGGCGGCCGGCCCACCTCGGCGGTCAGCGACGGGTACAGCGTCGAGGTCGGGCCGCCCCGGGCCGGGGCGGGATCGGTCGCTTCCGACGGCCAGAGCGGTTCGATGTCCCGTTCCGGCACCGGCTGCTGGCCGGGCAGTCGCGCCCGGTCGGCGTTCTCGTCCACCACGGTTCCTCCCCATTCCTCCTGCCGAGGATAGGCCGTCCCGTTCTGGTGACGGAGGGTAGCGGAGTGCCGGTCGGGGTCAGTTCGTCCAGACCGCCCAGGCACCCGGCTCGATCCACCAGGATCGTTTCCGGCTCAGCTCGCCCGCGACACCGTCGTCGAGGAAGGGAACCCGCTCGTCCCGGGGCACGACCGCCACGGCCCGGCCCCGGGCCCGGCGGACCTCGAACCGGACCTTCCTCCTGCCCAACGCGGAGCGGGTGACCACGGGAACGGCCACCGCGACCTCCAGTACGCCGTCGGCCGGGTCCGGCCCGGCGAGCAGGGGCAGTCCGTCCAGGCTCGCGTACCCGCCGGCGTTGCCGACCGCGCAGGCCAGGATCGGGTCGTCGCCGGCGGAGAGCACCGCGTCGTCCACCTCCACCCGGCCGCGCCAGTGCAGCGGGCGGCCCGCCTCGTCGGCCGCGCCCAGCAGCGCGCCGTCCAGGGTGACCGAGCCGGCGTCGTTGCGCAGCAGGTCCAACCGGCGGGCGGTGCCGTCCAGCACCGCGTCGGCCACCGCCGCCGGGTCGCGCGGCAGCCCGAGCTGCGCGGCGAGATCGTGCCGGCCGCCGGCGCGGGCCGGGTCGAGCGGAAGGACACCAACCGGCGGCAGGTCCGGCACGGTGCGGTGCTCGGCCAGGTCCGCCGGGCGGCGGCTGGGTGGTGGGGCGTACCGGCGGACCAGCCGGCGCAGCACGGCGCGCAACTGAGCGTCACTGGCCGTAGCGACGACCAGTCGGGTCTTGGGGTCCGAATCGGGCCAGGTGAGGCCGTCGGGGCGCGGCGGGGCGTCCAGCCGCGCCAGCACCTCGTCGATCTCGGCATCGGACCGGGCGGTCACCGTCGTCACCCGGGCACCCCGGGCCGTCAACGCGTCCGCGCAGGTCAACACCGGTACGCGCGGCGTCTCGCAGCGTTCCTCGCGCGATGCCGGGGCAGCCTCGTCGGTGCCGCCGCAGCAGGCTCCGCCGCTGCCGCAGCCCCCACCGGGAGCGTCCCGCTCCGAGCCGAGGGTGAGCAGCACCACGTCGTACACGAAGGAGCCTCCTGCTTCTCGACGAACCCCTGCCGGTTTAGCCGTCACTACTTGTTAGCCTGACACCCCGGGCTCGCTGACCGGTCGCCGCCTGGCACCCGAGCCTTCTGGAGGCGAAGAAGATGCCAGCGATCGTGCTCATCGGCGCTCAGTGGGGCGACGAGGGCAAGGGCAAGGTTACCGACCTGCTGGGTGAGCGGGTCGACTACGTGGTGCGCTACTCCGGCGGCAACAACGCCGGGCACACGGTGATCACCCCGGATGGGCAGAAGTACGCGCTGCACCTGATGCCGTCCGGCGCACTGTCGCCGAGCGCGATGATCGTCATCGGCAACGGTGTGGTCGTCGACCCGAAGGTGCTGCTGGCCGAGATCGACGGCCTCGCCGAGCGGGGTGTGGACGTCTCCCGCCTGCGCATCTCCGGCGACGCGCACCTGATCATGCCGCACCACCGGGCGCTGGACCGGGTGGTCGAGCGGTACCTGGGCAGCGCGCGGATCGGCACCACCGGCCGGGGCATCGGCCCCGCGTACGGCGACAAGGTCGCCCGGATGGGCATCCGGCTGCAGGACCTGCTCGACCCGGGCATCCTGCGCAAGAAGCTGGAGCTGGCGCTGCGCGAGAAGAACCAGCTGCTGTTCAAGATCTACAACCGCAAGGCGATCGACGTCGACGCGACGCTCGAGGAGTACCTGGGGTACGCGGAGCGGCTGAAGCCGTACATCGCGGAGACCCGGGTCATGCTCTGGGACGCGCTCGACCGGGGCGAGACGGTGCTGCTGGAGGGTGCGCAGGCCACCATGCTCGACATGGATCACGGCACGTACCCCTTCGTGACCTCGTCGAACCCGACGGCCGGTGGGGCCTGCGTGGGCGCGGGCATCCCGCCGACCGCGATCAGCCGGGTGATCGCGGTCAGCAAGGCGTACACCACGCGGGTGGGCAGCGGCCCGTTCCCGACCGAGCTGTTCGACGACAACGGCCAGCATCTGCGCAAGATCGGCCACGAGTACGGCACCACCACCGGCCGGGAGCGGCGCTGCGGTTGGTTCGACGCCGTCGTCGCCCGGTACGCCTGCCGCCTGAACGGCGTCACGGATCTGGTGGTCACCAAGCTGGACGTGCTCACCGGCCTGGCGAAGGTGCCGATCTGCGTCGGGTACGAGATCAACGGTGAGCGCTTCGACGACATGCCGATGACGCAGACCGACTTCCACCACGCGAAGCCGATCTACGAGGAGCTCGACGGCTGGTGGGAGGACATCTCCAAGGCCCGGACCGAGGACGAGCTCCCGGAGAACGCCCGCCGCTACATCGCGCGCGTCGAGGAACTCACCGGCACCCGGGTCAGCGTGGTCGGCGTAGGCCCCGGCCGGGAAGAGAACGTCCAACGCCACCCCCTCCTCCCCTAACCCGCCCGGGCCTGCCCCCGGCGATCATGAGGTTGGCGGCGGTGTTGGTGATCGAACCACCCGCCAACCTCATGATCATCGGGTGGCGGCAACCGGGTTATCCACAGGCTGTGGAGGGGTTATCCACAGGGGGTGTGGACGGGGTCTGCTGCGGGTCATGGGGCGGGCAGAGGTGCTGCGGCGAATCGCCGCCGCGCAGGACGGCGTGGCGCTGCGCCCCCCGGGTCGACCGCCGGATGTCGGTGGGGCCTGGCAGGGTCGGGGCATGATCGGAGAACTCAAGACCGTCGTCGTGGACGCTGCCGACATCGTGGGCCTGTCCGCCTTCTACGCCGGGCTCGCCGGCTGGACCCAGATCTATGCCGACGACGAGTGGATCACGATGACCACCGGTGACGGCTGGCGCATCGGCCTGCAGTACGCGCCGGTCCATGTGCCGCCGCGCTGGCCCGATCCGGCGTACCCGCAACAGGCGCACTTCGATCTGCGGGTGCCCGATCTCGCCGAGGGCACCGCGCGGGCCGTGGCCCTGGGCGCGACCCTGCTCCGGGAGAACGAGACCTGGCACACCCTCGCCGACCCGGCCGGCCACCCGTTCGACCTGTGCCTCAAGGCCGACGACCCGAGGACCACGCTGATGGGTGTCATGCTCGACTGCCCCGACGCCGAGGAGCTGTCCGCGTTCTACAGTGAACTGCTCGGCAAACCGATCACCTACCAGGGCGACGGCATGGCGATGATCGGCGAGGAGGGCGCGCGGCCGATCCTGTTTCAGCAGGTGGAGGGCTACACCTCGCCGCAGTGGCCGGTTCCGGCTCGGCCGCAGCAGTTCCACCTCGACGTCACGGTCGACGACGTCGACGCCGCGGAGCGGGCGGCGCTCGCGATCGGCGCGCGGCGACTGCCCGGTGCCGGCGACAACTGGCGCGTCTACGCCGACCCGGCCGGCAAACCGTTCTGCCTGCTCTGGCCGGTGGAGTGACCACCCCCACTCCGGTTGATCACGAAGTTGCCGACGCGGTTGATCTCACCGGCTGCCGCCAACCTCATGATCAACACGAGTGGGGCTCGGGGCAGTAGGATGCGGGGTCGTGCGCGTACTTCTTGTGGGAGGCGGCGGGCGGGAGCATGCCCTCGCCCTCGGGCTCGCTGACGACCCGTCCGTGGAGATGCTGGTGGCGGCGCCGGGTAACCCCGGTATCGCCTCCGTCGCCGAGCTGCGAGAGGTGGACACCGCCGATCCGGCCGCGGTCGCGGCGCTCGCCGTGGAGTTGCGGGCGGAGCTGGTGGTGATCGGCCCGGAGGCGCCGCTCGTCGCGGGGGTCGCGGACGCCGTGCGCGCCAAGGGCATCGCCGTGTTCGGCCCGTCCGCCGAAGCGGCCCGGCTGGAGGGTTCCAAGACCTTCGCCAAGGAGATCATGACGGCGGCGGGGGTGCCCACCGCGCGGGCCCACACCTGCACCGACCCGCAGAGCGCCGCCGACGCCCTGGACGACTTCGGCCCGCCGTACGTGGTGAAGAACGACGGGCTGGCCGCGGGCAAGGGCGTGGTGGTCACCGACGACCGCGCGATCGCGCTGGAGCACGCACGCGAGTGCGGCCGGGTGGTGATCGAGGAGTACCTGTCCGGGCCCGAGGTGTCGCTCTTCGTGGTCACCGATGGCGAGGCGGCGGTGCCGCTGCTCCCGGCGCAGGACTTCAAGCGGGTCGGCGACGGCGACACCGGCCCGAACACCGGCGGCATGGGGGCGTACGCGCCGCTGCCGTGGGCGCCGCCGGACCTGGTCGACGAGGTGATGACCGACGTCGTGCACCCGACGCTGGCGCAGATGCGCCACCGGGGCATCCCCTTCACCGGCCTGCTCTACGTCGGGCTGGCGCTCACCGCGGCCGGCCCTCGGGTGATCGAGTTCAACGCCCGCTTCGGTGACCCGGAGACGCAGGTCGTCCTCGCCCTGCTGGAGACGCCGCTGGCGGGGCTGCTGCACGCCGCCGCCACCGGCACGTTGGCCGCGCACCCGCCGCTGCGCTGGCGCGACGGCGCGGCGGTCACCGTCGTGGTCGCCGCCGAGGGCTATCCGGCGAAGCCGCGTACCGGTGACGTGATCACCGGCGCGGACCGCGCCGGGGTCATCCACGCCGGCACCCGCCGGGACGCCGACGGCACCCTGCGCTCCGCCGGGGGCCGGGTGCTCTGCGGTACGGCCACCGGTCCGGACCTGGCCGCCGCCCGGGACGCCGCCTACGCCCTGGTACGCGGCATCGAGCTGGCCGGCGCGCATCACCGCTCCGACATTGCCGCCGCAGCGGTCGAGAGCCGGATCGCCGTACCCGACTGACCGGCATGGTCTTGCGAGAACCGGTGCCGGGTGGAGCTCCGTGGAGATCGCCCTGCTGAAGCACACCTTCCTCGCGTCCGACACCGCCGCCGCGCTCCCCCCGACCGACGCGACCAGGCAGGCCCTCGACCTGCTCGTCACCCACCTCGTCGAACAGGCCGGCCGCCACCCACTCCATCTCGGCCCCCGCACGGTCCTCGCCACCCTCGGCCTCCCAACACTCACCTCCGTCCACACGGACAACCCCGACATCGGGCAGGTCCTCCGGATGTCGCCGCGGCATGGATTTTCTGGACCGCGATCGAACGCCGCCTCCCCCGCGACGCAGCCGACCGCCTCGAACAAGCCGCACACCAGGCATGCGGAGCACTCCACCCCAGCAAGGAGCAGAGCAGCGAGCCCGGACCCTGGCCGATCGCAGCTTCAGCTGCGGATCAAGTTGACGGTGTAACTCAGGTGGGTTGGGTTCTACTTGCGGCCTGCGGAGAGGCGTCAAGCCGATTGGGTCACGCGGTGGCGGCGCGGCCGAGTCGCCAGTAGCCCATGAAAGCCACCGCGCGCCGGTCGAGGCCCCGCTCGGCGACCAGGTGCCGACGCAGGGTACGGATGACGCCCGCCTCCCCCGCCATCCACGCGTACAGCGGCACAGCTGGGACCTCCTCCGGGACCTCCCAGAGGATCTCGGTGTCCACGTTCACGTCCGTGATGTGCCGGGCGTCCACCGGTGCACCTCCGGTCAGCAGGTCCTCCGCCGCGGCGGCGACGGCCGGCACCAGTCGGCTGCCGTGCCCGCCCGCGCCCCGGGGCAGCCAACCCACCTTGATCCCCGGGGGTGTGACCAGCGGCAGCAGGTCGCCGGCGTCGGGCACCTCTAGCAGGACTGTTCCGCACGCATCGAGTGGGAGGCGTTCGCAGATGCCGCTGATCGCCGGCACGGCCGTCTCGTCCCCGGCTAGCAGCAGGCGGCCGGTCGACGGGGGTCGGAACTCGACCCCGCCGTGGTCCCCGCCGTAGCCGGCGTCCGGCCCTAGGATGGCGATCTCATCACCGAGGCCCACTCGCCGAGCCCAACGGGTGGCCGGGCCGCCGTCGCCGTGCAGGACCAGATCCACATCGACCTCGAACACCTGCGAGCGGACCGCGCGGACGGTATAGGTACGCAACGGGTTGCGCTCATGCTCCGGCAGGGCCCGCCACTTCGCGTACCAGTCCGGACCGTCGGGCAGGTGCGCCCCATGCTGACCCGGCAGCGGCAATGCCAGCCTGATTCGCTGGTCGTAGCCGTTGTCGGCGAAGCGGTCAAGATCGGGTCCGGTGAACGTGACCCGCGTGAACGACGGGCTGAGCCGGCGTACCGCCCGGACCTCCACAGCAAACAGCCGCCAAGGGGCGACGGTCAGGTTCTCGGTCATGCTGCCTCTTTGATGCTCGGGCCGGGCGTGCTACCGGGCGGTGGTCGCTGTAACGCGCGAGCGCCACAGCAACCAGACGAAGTACGGGGTGCCGATCATGGCGGTGACCAGACCGGCGGGAATCTGGGCCGGGGCTATGACGGTGCGACCGAGGGTGTCGGCGATGCTGACCAACGCGGCGCCGATCAGGGCGGCGACCGGGAGCACCCGGGCGTGCCGGCTCCCGACGAGTGCACGGGCCATGTGCGGTGCCACCAGACCGACGAAGCCGATCACGCCGACGGCGGAGACCGCGGTGGAGGTGAGCAGGGCCGCCGCACCCAGGGCGACCAGCCTGGTTCGTTCCAGCCGGACGCCGAGCACCCGGGGGGTGTCGTCGTCGAGGGCGAGCAGGTCCAGTTCCCGCCGGGCAGCAACGACGGCCGGGGTGAGCACCACCAGGGCGATCACCACTGGCAGCACCTGAATGGCGGTGCGGCCATAGGTGGAGCCGGACAGCCAGGTCAGGGCCTTGCCGGTGTTCCACGGGTCGAACGCGACGATCAGGAAGGTGATCACCGCCATGCCGCCCTGCCAGGCTCCGAAGCCGATCAGCACCAACCGGTCAGAGTTGAGGCCCCCCCGCCACGCGACGCCGTAGACCAGGGCGAACGCCAGCATCGCGCCGAGGCCGGCGACGCCAGAGACCGCCCAGACGCCGGCCAGCGGGACGAAGGTGAGCAGCGCGACGGCGCCCAGGCCGGCGCCGGCGGTGATGCCGAGGATGCCCGGTTCGGCGAGCGGGTTGCGGCAGACCGCTTGCACGGTGGTGCCGGCGACGGCCAGGGCCGCGCCGGCCAGCACCGCCGCCGCGACCCGCGGCCACCGCTGGTCCAGCACGAAGGTGTACGCCGGCCCGGTGGTCCCGTTCAGCCAGTTGGCGATGTCACCGAGCAGCAGCCAGGTGTCACCGACGAGCATGCCGACCGCCACGGCCGCGACAGTGATCACGGCGGCTGCGGCGACCACCGTACGGTGGAAGGCCGCCGAGCGGACCGCTGCGCGTCCGGCCGGCGGGCGGCGGGTGGGTCCCGCGTCGCGGTGCCGGCGCGCAAGCCAGATCAGGACGGCCGCGCCGAACAGGGTGGTGACCACGCCGGTGGGGATGTCCACGCCTGCCTGCCCGCCCATGATGGCGCGAAGCAGCACGTCCGAGCCGAGCACGATGAGCGCCCCGGCGAGGCCGGATAGCGGCAACAGGAGCCGGTGCCGGTGCACCCCGGGCACCACGGGGGCGAGCAACCGGACGATCACCGGTGCGCAGAGGCCGACGAAACCGACCGGTCCGGTGAGCGTGACCGCGGCGGCCGACAACAGTACGGCCAGCACGGTGACGACCAGTCGAGTACGACGCACGTCGATGCCCAGTATGGTGGCGGTGTCGTCGCCGAGGGCGAGGACGTCGAGGCGGTGCGCGAGCAGCATCAGCGCCATGACGGCGCCGGCCATCACCGGGGCGAGCTGGGTCAGCGCGACCACATCGCTCTGCACCAGCGATCCGTTGCCCCAGGCGAACAGGCCGATGGTGGCCTGCTCGAACAGCAAGAGCAGCAGCATGGTCACCGAGCTGAGCGCCAGCGCGGTCGCCGAGCCGGCGAGGATGAGGCGGGTGGTGCCCGACTGTCCCCCGCCGGACATGGCCATCACCAGGCCAGCGGCGGCGAGGCCGCCGCAGAAGGCGAGGCCACCGGCGGGTAGGGCGGGTAGGGCGACGCCGAACGAGGCGACGGCGACGATGGCCAGGTGGGCGCCGGCGTTCACGGCGAGAGTGTCCGGGGAGGCCAGCGGGTTGCGGGCGATCGACTGCAGGGCAGCGCCGGCGAAGCCGAGCACGACGCCGATGGCCAATCCGGCCAGCAGCCTCGGCAGCCGGGCGGCGACCAGGATCCGGGCCGCTTCGTCGTCCGTGCCGACGGTGAGCCGCAAGAGGTCGAGGGTGCCGACGCTGGACGTGCCCTGGGTAAGGTGCACTGCCCCGACCACCAGCAGGAGCAGGACCACGGCGATGAAGACCCCGACAACACGGGTCGAGGCAAGGATCCCACCCGGAGCCGGCCGGACGTCCGGCTCCGGGTGCGGGGGTGCGGCCAGCACACTCACGCCGTGTAGGTCTTCACGAGCTGGTCGATGTACTGCTTGCCGGAGAGCGGACCGCCGAAGGTCCAGAGACCGTCGGGCATCCGGTGCAGGTTGCCCTGCTTGACGAAGGGCAGCGACTTCCAGATGGCATTGCTGGCCAGGCCGTCGGCGAAGACGTCGGTGCCATCTGAGGCGTTGTAGAAGAAGTGCAGGTTTGGGTCCTTGAGCGCGGTCAGGCCCTCGACGTCGGTCTGCCCCAGGCCCCACACCTCGTCGGTCTTACCGGTCCAGGCGTTGGTCAGTCCGAGCTGGATGCCGACCTGGGAGACGAGGGCGCCCTGACCGAACATCCGGATGCTGACGGTGCTGCCCTCCTTCCAGCCGTCGGCGATGGCGAACGGCCTACCGGTTGCACCGGCCTCGGAGATCTTCTTCTTGCCGTCGGCGAGGGCTGCTTCAAAGTCGGCGAGCAGCTTCTCGGCCTCAGTGGTCTTGCCGACCGCCTTGGCGATCATGGTGAGGTCCGTACGCATCCGGCCGAGGTTGTCCGACGCGTCGCTGCCCTTGGCGACCACCACGGGTACGTACTTCTCGAGCTGGGCGACGAGGTTGGCGCCCCGGTCGTCCGCCATCACCACCAGGTCGGGCTGGAGGGCGACGATGGAGTCGACGCTCGGCTCGCCGCGGGTGCCGACGTCCTTGACGCTCGGGTCGAGCTTGGCGGCGCTGACCCAGGTGGCGTACCCCTTCGGGTCAGCGACGCCGACGGGCATGACGCCGAGGCTGACCAGCATCTCGACCTCGCCCCACTCCAGGCCGACCACCCTGGTCGCCGGGGACTTGAGGGTGATCTCCTTGCCGCGACTGTCGGTGACGGTGACCGGCCCGCCGGCGGCGGAGGCGGAGGTCTTGGGGGGCGCGGTGTCCTCGGTGGTGCCGCAGGCGCTGAGCAGCAGCGCAGCCGCGGCGACGACGAGGGTGACACGGGTACGGGTCATGATGTTCTTTCTGACGAGGTGCGAGTGGTTTGTTCAGGCCGGGATGCGGGTCAGGTGGCGCCCCACGGGTCGGGTGGTCACGAGTCCGCTGTCGGGATCGGTGGTGACCTCGATGCGGATGCCGTAGGTCTCGGTCAGGGCCTGTTCGGTGAAGACCTCGGCCGGGGCGCCGGTGGCGCGGACCCGGCCGTCGTGCAGCAGCACCACCTCGTCGGCCACCGCGGCAGCCTGGTTGAGGTCGTGCAGCACGACACCGACCGCGACGCCGTGATCGTCGGCGAGGTCCCGGACCAGGTCGAGGATCTCCACCTGGTAGCGCAGGTCGAGGAACGTGGTGGGCTCGTCGAGCAGCAGCACCGGGGTGTCCTGCGCCAGGCAGGTGGCCAGCCACACCCGCTGCAACTCGCCGCCGGAGAGCTCGTCGACCGGGCGGTCGGCCATCGAGGCGACGCCGGTGACGTCCATGGCACGTGCGATGGCGGCGGGACCATTCCGGTCGTCCGCGCGCCAGCGACCCCGGTACGGATGGCGGCCGTACCCGACCACGTCACGGACGGTGACCCCGTTGGGCACCGGGCGGCTCTGCGCGAGCAGCGTGACCCGGCGGGCGAACTCCTTGGCTGGCAGACCGGCTGCGGCGGTGCCTCCGGCGAGGTGTACCGCGCCGGCAGCGATCGGATGCAGCCGGGCCAGTGCCCGCAGCAAGGTGGATTTCCCGCTACCGTTCGGGCCCACCAGGACGGTCACGGTGCCGGGTCGCAGGGTGAGCGTCGCCCCTCGCACCACGGCCACCCCGTGATAGCCCAGGTGGAGATCGACACCCCAGAGGCTCTGCGCGCCATTGCTCGACGCCGGTCCGTCAGTCATGAAGGTTAGGCTAACCTAACCTTTTGCGAAGCTGTCAAGGTGGCTACCCGGGCGGACGGCACCCGGCGACGACGATGCCGGCAGGCGGTAACCGTCGGCCCGCGCCTGCCGCCGGCGCAGAAATGGACCGTGGGTCGAGACCGGTCGCGGGCGTCGGTGAGATTCCGCCGCCGGGACACGCACGGGGAGCGGGGGTGGTGAACCCCGGTCAGCCGTAGTAGCGGCGCAGTTCGCGGGTGAGCACCTTGCCGGTGGCGTTGCGCGGCAGGTACTTCACGAAGATCACATCCCGGGGCACGCTGAACCGGGCCAGGTAGTGCCGGACGTACTCGCGGACCGCCTCGGGGTCGAGGGTCTCGCCGGGATGCAGGGCGAGGAACGCGGCGAGGCGCTGCCCGTACTCGGGATCGGAGACGCCGATGACGGCGGCCTCGCGTACCTGGGGGAGGCCGGCGAGCAGGTCCTCCACCTCGGACGGGAAGACGTTCTCCCCGCCAGAGACGATCATGTCGTCGGCCCGCCCGTCGACGAAGAGCAAGCCGTCGGCGTTGATCCGCCCCAGGTCGCCGGTGTCGAGCAGCCCGTCGCGGGTCTCCCGCTTCGCGCCGGAGGTGTAGCCCTCGAAGAGCATCTCGTTGCCCACGAAGATCCGCCCGACCTGGCCGTGGGGCACCGGCTGGCCGTCGTCGTCGAGGATGGCCAGGCGGGTGCCGTGCGGCGGCCTGCCGGCGGTGGTGGGGGCTTTCCGCAGGTCGGCGGGGGTGGCGATGGAGGCCCAGGAGACCTCCGTCGAGCCGTACAGGTTGTAGACAACGTCGCCGTAGCTGTCCATGAACCGGGGCGCGAGGCCACCGGGCAACGCCGAGCCGCTGACCGCGACCACCTTCAGCGGGGGCCGTGGGTCCGGCGGCGGCACGTCGAGCAGTCGCTGCACCATGACGGGTACGGCGAACAGCGCCTGGCACTGGTGGGTTACGAGCGCCTCCAGCGTGGCCGCGGGATCGAACCGTCGCTGCAGGACAACGGTGGCGCGCAGCGCGAAGGAGACCTGGAGGGCGGCGAACCCCCAGGTGTGGAAGATCGGCGCGGCGATCAGCACGGTGTCCCGGGTGTGCAGCGGGATCCGGTCGATGATGGACACCAGCGGTCCGAAGCCGTTGGGGGTGGGGCGGCGGGCGCCCTTCGGTGCGCCGGTGGTGCCGGAGGTCAGGACGATGGTGCGGCCGTCCCGCTCGGGTGGTTGCAGCTCGCCGGGGAGCGCGGCCGCGATCAGCTCCTCGTGCCGGCGTTCGTCGACCCGCTGCACCTCGGCGGGAAGGCCGATGACCCGTTCGGCGAACTCGTCGTCGTGCACCAGGACCCGCAGGCGCTGTTCCTCGGTGACGGTGGCGAGTTGCGCGGCGGACAGCCCGCTGTTGACCAGCACCGCGTCCGCGCCGAGCACGGTGGCGGCGACGATTCCCTCGATCAGCCCGCGGTGGTTGCGGCAGAGCAGCCCGACCCGGTCCCCGGCCTGCACGCCGAGGGCGCTGCGCATGGTGCGGGCCAACCGTTCGGCCCGATCCAGCAGTTCCTGGTAGGTCAGCTCGCCACGGTCGTCGATCACTGACACCCGGCCCGGGTCCCGTGCGGCGGCCTGGCGCAGCTCGCCGGTGATGCTCCAGCCCCACTTACGGAGCGCGCCGAGCTGCGAGGCGACCCGGATCGGCCGGCCGGGGGTGAGCAGCCCGCGCTTGGTCAGCGTGGCCACGACGAACGGCAGGTCCATGCGGCGGGCCTCCTTCGGGGCGGGGTGCGGTGCGGGGCTGCGCGCAGCCCCGCACCGGCGGTTCACCGTTCGATCATGCCCCGGCGAGCGACGCCCTCCCAATTCGTGCACGGGCGGCACCGCCGCTGGTGCCGGCACCGAGGGTGACGACTCAGCGGATCTGCATGCCGGAGATGGCGCGGGAGATGACCAGCCGCTGGATTTCGGAGGTGCCCTCGAAGATGGTGTAGATCTTCGCGTCCCGGTACCAACGCTCGACCGGGTGGTCACGGAGGAAGCCGGCCCCGCCGAGCAGTTGGACGGCCTTCTCGGTGACCGAGACGGCCACCTCACCGGCTTTGAGCTTGGACATCGAGCCCTCACCGGCGGCGAAGGGACGGTTGTTGCGCCCCATCCAGGAGGCCCGCCAGACCAGCAGCCGGGCCGCGTCGATCTCCATCTTCATGTCTGCCAGCGCGAACGCGACCGCCTGGTTGGCGATGATCGGTCGTCCGAACTGGACCCGGTCCTTGGCGTAGTCCAGGGCGTACTCGTACGCGGCCCGGGCGACACCGAGTGCCTGGGCGCCGACGGTGGGCCGGGACAGCTCGAAGGTCCGCATCGCCGCCTGGCCGGAGGCCCGCTGCCCGGACCTGGCTCGGGCCAGCCGCTCGTCCAGGGCCTCCTTGCCGCCGAGCAGGCAACGCCCGGGTACGCGTACCTCGTCGAGGAAGACGTCGGCGGTGTGCGACGCGCGCAGGCCGAGCTTGCGCAGCTTGCGGGTCGCGTTGAGCCCCGGTGTGCCCGGCGGTACGACGAACGCGGCCTGCCCGCGCGAGCCCAGCTCGGGCTCGACGGAGGCGGTGACCACGTGGACCCCGGCGATCCCGCCGTTGGTGGCGTACGCCTTCTGCCCGCGCAGCACCCACTCGTCGCCGGCCTCGTCGTAGACGGCGCGGGTGCGCATCGCGCCGACGTCCGAGCCGGCCTCCGGCTCGCTGGTGCAGAACGCCGCGACGGCCGGGGAGTCGATGTCGCCGAAGCACTGCGGCACCCATTCGACGAGTTGGTCGGGGGTGCCCGCGCCGTAGATGGCGGCCACCGCGAGGGATGTGCCGAAGATGCTCAGCCCGATGCCGGCGTCACCCCAGAACAGCTCCTCGCTGGCGATCGGCAGGGACAGGCCGGTGGGGTCGGCCCAGCAGGTGGCGAGGAACTCGAACCCGTACAGGCCGACCTTCGCCGCCTCCTGGATGATCGGCCAGGGGGTCTCCTCCCGGTCGTCCCACTCGGCAGCGGCCGGGCGCACGACCTCGGCGGCGAAGCCGTGCACCCAGTCGCGGAGATCCCGCTGTTCCTCGGTCAGGTCAAGCGAGAACTCGACCATGTCAGGCCTTGGGGATGTCGAACAGGTTGGCGATGTTGGCGGCCAGGCCCAGGTCACCCTTGGCCTTCAGCTTGCCGGTCATGAACATCATGACCGGGTTGGCGCCGCCGGAGACGATCTTGAGGAACTCGACCGGGCCCATGGTCAGGCTGAGCTTCGGGTCGTGCTGCGGGGTCTCGTTGACGGTGCAGGTGCCGTCGGCGATGACCACCTCGTAGGTGTCGGCGCCGCCGTCGGGCCGGCCGGTGATGTTCCAGTGGATGACGGCGTTGGTGGAACCGGCCCGGTCGGCGCGGAACAGCTGCGGCATCCGGCCGAAGACCTCGCTGAGGATCTTGCCGCGCAGGTCACCGGACATCACCTCGGCGATCTTGCTGTCCGGGGTGGACTTGACCAGCTGGGCGAACTCCTTGGGGCCGACGTTGGCGAAGTTGGCCGGGTCGAAGTCAGTCATGGGGTTGCACCTTCCGGGGGTGTGAGTGGTTACTCAGGCGTAACCTTACGTGCGAGTAGGTATGCTGACAAGAGTGTCCAGCACACCCACCTTCAAACGCCTGCCTCGGGCCATCCGCGAGCAGCAGATGCTCGATGCCGCCGTCCGGGTCTTCTCCCGCCGTGGCTTCCACGCGGCCAGCATGGACGAGATCGCCGACGATGCCGGCATCTCCAAACCGATGGTGTACGCGTACCTCGGCACGAAGGAAGAGCTCTTCGTCGCCTGCCTGCACCGGGAGACCGCCCGGATGATGGAGGCCATCGCCGGCGCCGCCGCCCCCGACCTCCCCGCCGACCAGCGGCTCTGGCGCGGGCTGCGCGCCTTCTTCGGCTTCGTCGGCGCGCACCGCGACGGCTGGAAGGTGCTCTACCGGCAGGCCCGAGGCTCCCAGCCGTTCGCCGCGGAACTGGCCGCCATGCGCGCCCGGCTGGTCGGGGTGGTCGCCGGCATGCTGGACCACGCGCTGCGCGCCGAGGGGCGCGAGGTGGCCGAGACCGAACTGGAGGTCGTCGCGTACGCCCTGGTCGGCGCGTCGGAGTCGCTGGGCGACTGGCTCGCCGACCACCCCGACGCCGAGCCGGAGAAGACCGCCACCCGGATGATGAACGTCGCCTGGCTCGGCGCCGGCCAGCTGCTCGGTGGCGTCACCTGGCGCCCCCCAGCGAACTGACATCCCCCGGGG
>NZ_SMKF01000151.1 GCF_004348325.1 Micromonospora sp. KC213
GGACCGGGTGGGCGGCGGCGGTCAGGCGGGCGGGCTGGCCGCGCGGACCTGGTCGGCGATGCGCTCGGCCACCGACCGGGCGGTCGCCTCGGTGGCGGCCTCCACCATCACCCGTACCAGCGGCTCGGTGCCGGACGGGCGCAGCAGCACCCGGCCGGTCTGCCCCAGCTCGGCCTCGGCCCGCTCCACCTCGGTACGCACGGCGGGCGCGGCGGCGCCGACGGTGCGGTCACCCACCGGCACGTTGATCAGCACCTGTGGCATCTTGGTCACCACCGCGGCCAGTTCCGCCAGTGACCTGCCGGTCTGCGCCATCCGCGCCATCAGGTGCAGCCCGGTCAGCACCCCGTCGCCGGTGGTGGCGTACGCCGGCATGACGATGTGGCCGCTCTGCTCGCCGCCGAGGGCGAGACCGGCGGCGCGCAACTCCTCCAGGACGTACCGGTCGCCGACCTTGGTCTCGAGCAGGCGGATGCCCCGCGCGGACATCGCCAGGCGCAGGCCGAGGTTGCTCATCACGGTCGCGACCAGGGTGTCCTGGGTGAGCGCGCCGGACTCCTGCATGGCGAGGGCGAGGATCGCCATCAACTGGTCGCCGTCGACCTCGACCCCGTCGGCGGTGACCGCCACGCACCGGTCGGCGTCGCCGTCGTGCGCGAGCCCCAGGTGCGCGCCGTGCTGGACCACGGCCTCGCGCAGCGCGTCGATGTGGTTGGAGCCGCACCCGTCGTTGATGTTGAGCCCGTCCGGTTCGGCGTGGATGGCGATCACCTCCGCGCCGGCCTCCCGGTAGGCGACCGGGGCGACCTCGGCCGCCGCGCCGTTGGCGCAGTCGACCACCACCTTGATCCCGTCCAGCCGGTGCGGCACCGTGCCGACCAGGTGCTGCACGTAGTGGTCCGCGCCGTCGAGCAGGTCGTGCACCCGGCCGACACCCGCGCCGATCGGACGTTTCCAAGCGGTGGTGCTGTTCGCCTCGACCGCCGCCTCGATCCGCATCTCGATCTCGTCGGGCAGCTTGTGGCCGCCGGCGGCGAAAAGCTTGATGCCGTTGTCCGGCATCGGGTTGTGCGAGGCGGAGAGCATCACGCCCAGGTCGGCCTTGGCCTCGGCGGTGAGGAACGCCACCGCCGGGGTGGGCAGCACGCCGACCCGGACCACGTTGGCACCGGCGCTGGTCAGGCCGGCCACCACGGCCGCCTCCAGCATCTCGCCGCTGGCCCGGGTGTCCCGGCCGACCACGGCCAGCGGCGGATGGCTCCTGTCCGACTCGGCCAGGGTGTGCGCGGCGGCCACCGCCACCGCCAGCGCCAGCTCCGGGGTGAGATCCGCGTTCGCCCGCCCGCGTACGCCGTCCGTGCCGAACAACCGGCCCATACCCGCCAACCTCCGATGAAACGGTCCCAGGAAAGAAGCGAACGGCCGGGCCGCCTCCCGTCGAGGGAAGGCGGACCCGGCCGTTCGTCAGAAGTACAACGTGCCGCTGAAGGTCAGCGCTTCGAGTACTGAGGAGCCTTACGGGCCTTCTTGAGGCCGTACTTCTTGCTCTCCTTGACCCGGGCGTCACGGGTCAGGAAGCCGGCCTTCTTCAGAGCCGGGCGGTCGTCGGGCTCGCTGACGATCAGCGCGCGGGCGATGGCGAGCCGCAGGGCACCGGCCTGGCCGGTGGTGCCGCCGCCACGCAGGTTGGCGATGACGTCGAACGCCTCGGGCTTCTCGGCGGTGACCAGCGGGTCCTTGATGAGCTGCTGGTGCACCTTGCTCGGGAAGTAGGCCTCGAGGTCACGGCCGTTGCAGGTGATCTTGCCGCTGCCGGGGACGATGCGGACCCGGACGATGGCCTCCTTGCGCCGACCCACGGTCTGGATCGGGCGGTCGCCACGAGGCGCGCGGGCGACGGGCGCCGGCGCCTCGGTGGCCTCGGGGGCGACCTCGGTCTCGGTGATGTCGGTCATGCTGTTTCCTTCGCCCGCGCTCACTGCGCGATCTGCTTGATCTCGAACGGCACCGGCTGCTGCGCCGCGTGCGGGTGCTCGGCACCGGCGTAGACCTTCAGCTTCTTGATGAGCTGACGGCCGAGCTTGTTGTGCGGGAGCATCCCCTTCACGGCCAACTCGATGGCCCGCTCGGGACGCTTGGTCAGCAGCTCGTCGTAGCCGACCTGCTTCAGACCACCCGGGTAGCCGGAGTGGCGGTAGGCGATCTTCTGCTGGCGCTTGTTGCCGGTCAGCGCGACCTTGCCCGCGTTCACGATGACGACGAAGTCGCCCGTGTCGACGTGCGGCGCGAAAGTCGGCTTGTGCTTGCCACGCAGCAGCGTGGCGGCGTGGGTCGCCAGGCGGCCCAGCACGACATCAGAGGCGTCGATGACGTGCCACTGACGCTCGATCTCACCCGGCTTCGGGCTGTACGTACGCACAGGTCTACCTTGTCTCGTCGTCGGTCTGGGGTCGCGCGCCGAGGTGACCAGGGCCTCCCGGTCGGACCAGCGCGCACGAACGACCAAGCGTACCTGATGCGGCACGCCTAAGAATGTCGTACAACAGCAGGCAACGATACCCGCCGCCCCGCCGGCAGGTCAAAACGGGGGTGGACCCGGCGTGGCCTGCGGCGGGGCGATGAGCGGGATCACACCCCGGCCCGTGCCATCCGCGCACCCGGCCGCAGGTACGCGACCCACGTCACCACGATCATCACCAGGAAGAGCACGAGGTAGAACCGCAGGGCCGGCTGGATGCCGCCGTAGGTCGACTTCGCCCAGGCGTAGCAGATCGGGACGAGGAAACCGCCGAAGGCGCCGACCGACGAGATGATGCCCAGCGCCCCGGCCGCCTGGCGGCGCATCGCCAGCATGGTTTCCGGCGAACCGCCCAGGTCCTCCCCCTTCACCTGGAAGATCCGGGAGATCATCCGGTAGGTCGAGCCGTTGCCGATGCCGGTCGCCACGAACAGCAGCATGAACGCCAGGAAGAAGAACCCCAACCGGCGCTCCTGCACCGACCACAGCGCCAGGTACGCCCCGCCGATCATCAGCACGAAGCTGGCCACCGTGATCCGGGCGCCGCCGATCACGTCGGCGAGGCGCCCACCGAACGGGCGACAGACCGAGCCCACCCCCGCGCCGAGGAACGCCCAGGACAGCGCGATGTCGGGCCGGTTGAACACCCCGTTGAGCAGGGTCGGGAAGGCCGCCGAGTAGCCGATGAACGAACCGAAGGTGCCGATGTACAGGAACGACATGATCCAGGTGTCCCGGTGCCGCAGCGAGGACCACACCGGGCCCACATCCGCCTTGGCCTCGGCCAGGTTGTCCATGAACAGGAACGCGCAGACCGCCGCGATCACCGCCAGCGGGATGTACATCAGGCCGGCCCGGGCCAGCGCGAGGCCCCCACCGAACACGATCACCTGGGGCACCACGAACTGCACCACGGCCACGCCGATGTTGCCGCCGGCGGCGTTCAGGCCGAGCGCCCAGCCCTTCTCCCGCTCCGGGTAGAAGAACGAGATGTTGGCCATGCTGGAGGCGAAGTTGCCGCCCCCGAAGCCCGCCGTGGCGGCGATCAGCAGCAGCGGCAGGAAGCCGATCTCCGGATGCTGGACCGCCCAGGCCAGACCCCCGGCCGGGATGATCAGTAGCAGGGCGGACACGATGGTCCAGTTGCGCCCGCCGAAGATCGGAACCGCGAAGGTGTACGGCAGCCGAAGCAACGCCCCGACGCCGCTGGGCACGGCGGTCAGCCAGAGCGCCTGGCTGGTGGTCAACTGCCATCCGACGTCGCCCAACCGGACGACCACGATGCTCCAGAGCAGCCAGACGGAGAAGCCGATGTGCTCGGCGAAGATCGAGAAGATGAGGTTGCGCCGGGCGATCCCACGGCCCACGGTCTGCCAGAAGTGGCCGTCCTCCGGGGCCCAGTGGCCGATCCACCGGCCCGGCCGGCGTTGCAGGTCGATCTCGTCCGCTGATGTGGCGGGCGCAGTCGTCGTGGTCATGAGGCGCTCCTTCCGGCCGGGGCTGTGTCGTGGCTCGCACGACCCACCGGCTCAGCCGGCGTCGAGCGACCCCGGGTGAAAGCTAGGCACCCGCCGTTACCGGAACGTTTCGCCGACGACGTCGGGCAGGCAACGGTGATCGCACCGGCCGGTCCGCCCGATGGTGAGGAGAGCGCTCAGAGCTGCTGGAGGATGCGCAGCGCCCGGGCCACCCGCTGCATGGTCTCGGTGTCGGCGAGATCCACGCACTCGGTGAACCACTTCTTCATGGGCGAGGAGAGCCGGTCCGGCATCACCACGTACCCGCCCATCGGCACCGCGAGGGGGGAGTCACGCAGCAGAGCCGTCTCCACCACCTCGGCCACGATCACGATGGGCACGTCGGTCGAGTTGTAGACGTCGGAGCTGATCACCAGGCCGAGCCGCTCGCGGGCTCCGGAGATCCGCCAGACCTCACCCCTACGCAGCACGCGGTCGCCCGCCGAAGAGCGCGTCGTCGACCAGGGCGACCTCCCGGGCGTCGGCGAGCGCGGCGGACTCCAGGTCGATCCCGGCCCGGCCGACCGCGGCGGCGTGCGCACGGAACACCTCGCGGAGCGCCTTCTCCCGGGCCGCCTGGTCCATCCAGGCGGAGAGCGACAGTCCTTCGCGCTTGGCGAACCGGCGGGCCTCCTCGATCGTCTCGTCCGAGAACGACAGGGTCACCTTGGCAGTCATGCCGACCAGCTTACGCCTGGTATGACCAGCAGTCATTCCCGCGCTCACCGGCGAACCGGACACGCCGAGCGCCGCACCGGTCGCCCTCCCCGGGTGCGGTGTGAGGCGCTCTTGACAGGGCCGAAACAAACGAGACCCGGTCCGGAAACCCCCCGCAGGCACGCTTCTCCAGCATGACTGACGGTGCACGCGCTGCGACCCGGCCGGGGATCCCACCCCGTACGGCCGAGACGCACTGCCCGTACTGCGCCCTGCAATGCGGGATGACCCTGCGCGACTCCGGCGACCGGGTGGAGGTGCTCCCCCGGCAGTTCCCCACCAACCGGGGCGGCCTCTGCCAGAAGGGCTGGACCGCCGCCGAGCTGCTGGACCACCCCGACCGGCTGACCACTCCGCTGCTGCGCGACCCGGCCAGCGGCGAGTTGCGCCCGGCCAGCTGGGAGGCGGCCCTCGACCGGGTCGCCGCCGGCATCCACGCCGTCCGGGCCGCGCACGGCAGGGACGCGGTCGCGGTCTTCGGCGGCGGCGGGCTCACCAACGAGAAGGCGTACGCGCTCGGCAAGTTCGCCCGGGTGGCGTTGCGTACCCGCAACATCGACTACAACGGCCGGTGGTGCATGTCCTCCGCGGCGGCGGCCGGCATCCGTGCCTTCGGCATCGACCGGGGGCTGCCGTTCCCGCTGGCCGACCTGGGCCGGGCCGACACGCTGCTGCTGGTCGGCGCGAACCCGGCGGAGACCATGCCGCCGCTGATGCGGCACGTCACCGACCAGCGGGAGCGCGGCGGCCGGCTGATCGTGGTCGACCCCCGGGTCACCGCCACCGCCCGCCAGGCGGACCTGCACCTGCAACCGCTGCCCGGCACCGACCTGGCGGTGGCCAACGCGCTGCTGCACATCGCCGTCACCGAGGGCCTGGTCGACAAGGCGTACGTCGACGCCCGCACCACCGGCTTCGAGGAGGTCCGCCGCACCGTCGCCGGATACTGGCCGGCCGAGGTGGAACGCCTCTCCGGGGTGCCGGTGGCCGACCTGGAGGAGACCGTCCGGGCCCTCGCCGACGGCAGCGCGATCATCCTCACCGCCCGGGGTGCCGAGCAGCACGCCAAGGGGGTCGACACGGTCAGCGCGTTCGTCAACCTGGCGCTCGCCCTCGGCCTGCCCGGCCGTCCCGGCTCCGGGTACGGCTGCCTGACCGGCCAGGGCAACGGCCAGGGCGGCCGGGAGCACGGGCAGAAGGCCGACCAGCTCCCCGGGTACCGCAAGATCGACGACCCGGCGGCCCGGACGCACGTGGCCGGGGTGTGGGGCGTCGACCCCGACGACCTGCCCGGCCCCGGCGTGCCGGCGTACCAGCTGCTGGACTCGCTCGGCATGCCCGGCGGGCCCCGCGCGCTGCTCGTCTTCGGCTCCAACCCGGTGATCTCCGCGCCCCGGGCCGCCCGGGTCACCGAACGGCTGCGCGGGCTCGACCTGCTGGTGGTGGCCGATTTCCTGCTCTCCGAGACGGCGGCGCTGGCCGACGTGGTGCTGCCGGTCGCCCAGTGGGCCGAGGAGGAGGGCACCATGACCAACCTGGAAGGACGGGTGCTGCGCCGGCAGGCCCTGCGCCCGCCGCCGCCCGGCGTCCGCACCGACCTGGACATCCTCGCCGGCCTGGCCACCCGCCTGACCGGCACCGACGCCGCGTTCCCCACCGACCCCCGCAC
The DNA here is from genome assembly GCF_004348325.1 of Micromonospora sp. KC213. Lineage (GTDB taxonomy): Bacteria > Actinomycetota > Actinomycetes > Mycobacteriales > Micromonosporaceae > Micromonospora. Next base: position 6,422 of record NZ_SMKF01000151.1, read on the forward strand.
GGTCTTCGCCGAGCTGCGGCGGGCCTCCGCCGGTGGGCCGGCCGACTACGCCGGTGTCACCTGGGAGCGCATCGAGCGCGACGAGGGGGCGTTCTGGCCCTGCCCCGACCCGGACGGGCCGGACACCCCCCGCCTCTTCGCCGACCGCTTCCCGACCCCCGACGGGCGGGCCCGGTTCCACCCGGTGAGCCACCGCCCGGCGGCCGAGGAGGTCTGCGCCGAGTACCCGCTGCACTTCACCACCGGGCGGGTGCTCGCCCAGTACCAGTCCGGCACGCAGACCCGGCGGGTGGCCGCGCTGCGCAAGGCCGCGCCCCGCGGCTTCGTCGAGCTGCACCCGGACCTGGCCGACCGGCTCGACGTCGAGGAGGGCGACGAACTGGTCGTCACCTCCCGCCGGGGCGAGCTGCGCGCCCCGGCCCGACTCAGCCCGGCGATCCGGCCGGACACCGTTTTCGCGCCGTTCCACTGGGGCGGCGCGGCCCGGGCCAACTCCGTGACCAACGACGCGACGGACCCGGTCTCCGGGATGCCCGAGTTCAAGATCTGCGCCGTACGGGTGGAGAAGGCATGAACGAACGCAAGGACCCGCACCGCACCGCCGCACCGCACCACCGGCCCGCACCAGGCGGAGGACGGCGATGAACATCGTCATCGTCGGGTACGGCATGGCCGGCTCCCGACTCGCCGCCGAACTGCACGCCCGGGGCGCCGACCACAAGGTCACCGTCCTCGGGTCGGAACCGCACCGCGCGTACAACCGGATCATGTTGTCCACGCTGCTCGCCGGGAAGATCGACGAGCCGGACATGGAACTGGCCGAGGTCGCCGGGCAGGGCGTGGACGTACGAACCGGCATCGGCGTCGTCGGCGTCGACCGGACCGCACGGGAGGTACGCACCGACGACGGCGACCGGATCCGCTACGACCACCTGGTGCTCGCCACCGGTAGCCGGGCGGTGGTGCCGCCGCTGGCCGGGATCGACCCGGCGGACCTGCCGCCACGGGTGGTCGCCTTCCGCACCCTGGACGACTGCCGGCGGATCCTCGCCGTCGCCCGGGACGCCCGCAGCGTCCTGGTGCTCGGCGGTGGGCTGCTCGGGCTGGAGGCGGCCCGCGGGCTCGCCGCCCGGGGCCTCGACGTCACCGTGGTGCACCCGATGGGGCACCTGATGGAGCGGCAACTCGACCCGGCCGCCGGGGCGGTGCTCGCGGGCACCCTCGAGGAACTGGGCGTACGGACCGAACTGGCGGTCGCGGCGTCCGGCGTCGACGTGGACGCCGACGAGATCCGGCTGCGGCTGACCGACGGCCGCACCCTCGCCGCCGACCTGCTGGTGCTCTCCTGCGGGGTACGCCCCGAAACCGGGCTGGCCGCCGCCGCCGGGCTGACCGTGGAGCGGGGCGTGGTGGTCGACGACCGGCTGCGCAGCAGCGACCCGGACATCTCGGCGATCGGCGACTGCGCCCAGCACGACGGCGCGGTGACCGGGCTGGTCGCCCCGGCCTGGGCGCAGGCCCGGGTGGTCGCGCAGGTGCTCACCGGAGAGGACCCGACCGCCCGCTACCGGCCCCGGCCGCCGGTGACCAGGCTGAAGGCGGCCGGGATCGACCTGGCCGCCATGGGCGACCCGACCACCGGCCCCGGCGAGGAGCTGACCTTCGCCGACCCGGCCCGGGGCACGTACGCCCGGCTGCGTATCCACCAGGAGCGGCTGACCGGCGCGATCCTGCTCGGGGACAACCCCTCCGTCGGCGCGGTGGTGCAGCTGTTCGACCGGGGTGGCCCGGTGCCCGTCGACCGGCGGGCGTTGCTGCTGGGCCGGGCGTTGGGTACGACGGCGGCGCCGGCCGGCTCCCCGGCCCTGATGCCCGACGCGACGACCGTCTGCCAGTGCAACGACGTGCCCAAGCGGGCGCTGGTGGCCTGCTGGCGGGCGGGCGCCCGGACGGTCGACGACGTGGTCGCCGCGACCCGGGCCGGCACCGGCTGTGGCGGCTGCCGGGACGCGGTCGCCGGCATCGTCGCCTGGCTTTCCGAGGCGGATTCCGTGGCGGTGCCCCGATGAGCGGACCTGAGGCGAGAACAAACGCGATGACACCGCGAGGAGGTGACGCGATGACCGGCGGACGATTGGTCGTCGTCGGCAACGGCATGGTCGGGCAACGGTTCGTCGAGGCGCTACGCGCCCGCGACCACGACCGCCGCTGGCTGGTGACGGTGCTCGCCGAGGAGACCCGGCCGGCGTACGACCGGGTGCGGCTCTCGGCGTTCTTCGACGGGGTCAGCGTCGAGGAGTTGAACCTGCACACCCCCGACGACGGGGTGGACCTGCGCCTCGGCGAGCCGGCCACCGGGATCGACCGGGAGCGGCGGGTGGTCACCACCGCGGCCGGTGAGTACCCGTACGACGCGCTGGTGCTCGCCACCGGCTCGTACCCGTTCGTGCCGCCGGTGGCCGGCACGGACCTGCCCGGGGTCTTCGTCTACCGGACCCTGGACGACCTGGCGGCGATCCGCGACCACGCGGCGGGCCGGCGGGTCGGCGCGGTGATCGGCGGCGGCCTGCTCGGCCTGGAGGCGGCCAACGCGCTGCGCCTGCTGGGCCTGGACACCCACGTGATCGAGTTCGCGCCCCGGCTGATGCCGGTGCAGGTCGACGAGGCCGGCGGGGCGATGCTGGGCCGCTGGGTCGCCGACCTCGGTGTCACCACCCACCTCGGGGTGGCCACCACCGCGCTGCGTCCCGGCCCGGACGGCACGGTCGCCGGGCTGGAACTCTCCGACGGCGCCACGGTCGACGCCGAACTGGTGGTGGTGGCCGCCGGCATCCGCCCCCAGGACACGCTGGCCCGGGCCGCCGGGCTGCCGGTGGGGCCGCGCGGCGGGGTGCTGGTCGACGCCAGCTGCCGCACCGACGACGAGCGGATCTGGGCGGTCGGCGAGTGCGCGGCCGTGGACGGCACCTGCCACGGTCTGGTCGCCCCCGGGTACGCGATGGCCGAGGTGGTGGCCGACCGGCTGCTCGGCGGCGCGGCGACCTTCCCCGGTGCGGACACCGCCACCAAGCTCAAGCTGCTCGGCGTGGACGTGGCCTCGTTCGGCGACGCCCACGGCACCACGCCGGGCTGCCTGGACGTGACGTTCACCGACCCGGTGACCCGCTCGTACGCGAAGCTGGTCCTCTCCGACGACGCGCAGACGCTGCTCGGCGGCGTGCTCGTCGGCGACGCCAGCGCCTACCCGACGCTGCGGGCCAGCGTCGGCGGGCCGTTGCCGGCTCCCCCGCTGGCGTTGCTGGCGCCGGCCGGCGGGGCGGGCGCCGGAGCCGGCGCGCTGCCCGGCACCGCCCAGGTCTGCTCCTGCAACGCGGTCACCCGCGACGACATCGACACGGCGATCGCCGGCGGCGCCTGCGACGTGCCGGAGCTGAAGGCGTGCACCCGGGCCGGCACCAGCTGCGGCTCCTGCGTGCCGATGCTCAAGCAGCTGCTGGACGCGGCCGGGGTCAAGCAGTCCACCGCGCTGTGCGAGCACTTCGACGCCAGCCGGCAGGAACTGTTCGACATCATCCGGGTCCGGGGTATCCGTACCTTCTCCCAGCTCGTCACCGAGCACGGGCGGGGACGCGGCTGCGACATCTGCAAGCCGGTGGTGGCCTCGATCCTCGCCTCGCTGGGCGCCGGGCACGTACTCGACGGTGAGCAGGCGTCGTTGCAGGACACCAACGACCACTTCCTGGCGAACCTGCAACGGGACGGCAGCTACTCGGTGGTGCCCCGAATCCCCGGCGGGGAGATCACCCCGGAGAAGCTGATCGTGATCGGCGAGGTGGCCCGCGACTTCCAGCTCTACACGAAGATCACCGGCGGGCAGCGGATCGACCTGTTCGGGGCCCGGGTGGAGCAGCTGCCGCAGATCTGGCGCCGGCTGGTCGACGCCGGCTTCGAGTCCGGCCACGCGTACGGCAAGGCGCTGCGGACGGTGAAGTCCTGCGTCGGCGAGACCTGGTGCCGGTACGGGGTGCAGGACTCCGTCGGGCTGGCGATCGCGTTGGAGCTGCGGTACCGGGGTCTGCGGGCCCCGCACAAGCTCAAGTCGGCGGTCTCCGGCTGTGCCCGGGAGTGCGCCGAGGCCCGCAGCAAGGACTTCGGCATCATCGCCACCGAGACCGGCTGGAACCTCTACGTCGGCGGCAACGGCGGCTTCCGGCCCCGGCACGCCGACCTGTTCGCCACGGACCTGTCCACAGAGGCGCTGGTCCAACTGATCGACCGGTTCCTGATGTACTACATCCGCACCGCCGACCGCCTGCAACGCACCGCCGCCTGGATCGAGGCGATGGAGGGTGGCCTCGACCACCTGCGCTCGGTGATCGTGGACGACTCGCTCGGTCTCTGCGCCGAACTCGACGCGGCGATGGCCCGGCACGTGGCGTCGTACTCCGACGAGTGGCGCGACGTCCTCGACGACCCGGAGCGGCTGCGCCGCTTCGCCTCGTTCGTCAACGCTCCCGAGGTACCCGACCCGTCGATCAACTTCACGCTGGAACGCGGCCAGCGGGTGCCGGCGCGCGGGGCGCCACCGACGGGCGGCGAGCGTCAGCCCGTCGCGCTGGGACTGCCGGAGGTGCGGCGATGACCACGGCGTTGACCCGGGACTGGACAGCGGTCTGCCCGCTGGACCGGCTGGATTCCGACCGGGGCGTGGCCGCCCTGGTCGACGGGGTGCAGGTGGCGCTCTTCCGCACCGGCGACGAGTTGTACGCGGTGGACAATCTCGACCCGGTCGCCGGGGCGTACGTGATGTCCCGCGGCATCGTCGGCAGCCGGGGCGGGGTGCCGACGGTCGCCTCCCCGCTGCACAAGCAGGTCTACGACCTGCGGACCGGACAGTGCCTGGACCTGCCCGGAGTGACTCTGCCGGTGCACCGGGTCCGCTGCCGGGACGGGCTGGTCGAGGTGTGGTTGCGACAGGAGGAGTGATGCGGGATGAACTGGCCGGCTTCACCATCGGCGTGACCGCCGACCGGCGCCGCGACGAACTGGCCGCGCTGCTGCAACGGCGCGGCGCCCGGGTCGTGCTCGCCCCGGCCCTGCGGATCGTGCCGCTGGCCGACGACAGTGACCTACGTGAGGCGACCCGGGCCTGCCTGGAACGGCCGCCGGACGTCCTGATGGCGAACACCGGCATCGGCATGCGTGGCTGGTTGGAGGCGGCCGAAGGCTGGGGGTTGGCCGAGCCGCTGCGTGCGGTGCTGTCCCGCGCGTACGTGGTGGCCCGGGGGCCCAAGGCGCGGGGCGCGATCCGGGCCGCCGGGCTGCACGACCAGTGGTCGCCGGACTCGGAGAGCTGCGAGGAGGTGGTGGGTCACCTCCTCCGGCGGGGCGTGGCCGGTCAGGTCGTCGCCATGCAACTGCACGGCGACCGGCAGCCGGAGTGCACCGAGGCGCTGGAGGCGGCCGGAGCCACCGTGATCGAGATACCGGTCTACCGGTGGGCACCACCCACCGACCCGGCCCCGCTGCACCGGCTGATCGACCTGGTCGCCGGCCGACTGGTCGACGCGGTGACCTTCACCTCCGCACCGGCGGCCGAGGCGATGCTGCGGGCGGCCGGTGACCGGGCGGACACCGTGCTGGAGGCGTTGCGCGGGGACGTGCTGGCCAGCTGCGTCGGCGCGGTCACCGCGGAGCCACTGGTACGCCGAGGGGTGCCGGTCAGCGCGCCGGGTCGGGCCCGGCTCGGCGCGCTGGTCCGGCAGATCGTGGACGAGTTGCCGCGGCGTACGGTGACGGTGAAGGCGGCCGGGCACCTGCTGACCCTGCGCGGGCACGCCGCCGTGGTCGACGGTGATCTCCGCCCGCTGGCTCCCGCCCCGATGGCGGTGCTGCGGGCACTGGCCGCGTCGCCGGGGAAGGTGCTGTCCCGCACCGCGCTGCTGCGTACCCTGCCCCGGGGTGCGGACGAGCACGCGGTGGAGATGGCCGTCGCCCGGCTCCGGGTGGGGTTGAACGCGCCACGGGTGGTGCAGACCGTGGTCAAGCGCGGCTACCGGCTGCGGATCGACTGACCGGGCGGCCCGGCGGGCTGAGGCCGGCTGCGGAACATGGCGGTGTCGGAGGACTTCCGACACCGCCATGTACGCCAGAAGGGCTGACTCGGCGGCCGGCGCGCCGTGCGGCAGGCGGCGCGCCCGGTGCAGCGCGCCCCTCCGGCGGGCGGTACCGGGCTCAGCCGACCGGGGCGTACCCCCGGCCATGCTCGGCCTCGAGACGCTGCATGGCGTGCTCGACGACGGTCACCAGCACCTGCTTCACCGATTCCCGGTCCCGGGCGTCGCAGAGCACCAGCGGCACGTCCGACGGGACGGCCAGCGCCTCACGGACCTCGTCCAGCTCGTAGTGCGGTGCGCCGTCGAAACGGTTCAACGCCACCACGTACGGCAGTTGGCGGTTCTCGAAGTAGTCCAGCGGCGCGAAGGCGTCAGTGATCCGGCGGGTGTCCACCAGCACAGCGGCGCCCACCGCGCCACGGATGATCTCGTCCCACATGAACCAGAACCGGGTCTGACCGGGGGTTCCGAAGAGGTACAGGATCAGATCCTGCGCCATGGTGATCCGGCCGAAGTCCATGGCGACCGTGGTGGTCTCCTTGCCGGGCACCTTCGACGGATCGTCGATGCCCACCCCGGCCGACGTCATCAGCGCCTCGGTGGTCAGCGGCGTGATCTCGGAAATCGCCCCTACCAGGGTCGTCTTTCCCACACCGAAACCACCCGCGATCACGATCTTCGCGGAGATGATCTCCCGGCTACGGTGCGCCCCGGCGGGGTCATAGTTCGCGAAGTCCACTTAGCACCCTTCCCAGCAGGTTCATTCGCTCCTCGTAGCCCGTGGCGGGAGCGGAAGTGTGTAGCGTCAGCAGGCCGTCGGCCACCATGTCGGCGACCAGCACCCGGGTGACGCCCAGCGGCATCCGGGTGTACGCGGCGATCTCCGCCAGCGATTGCGCCCGACCCTCGCAGACCGTGGCGATGCGGTACTTGTCGTAGCCGGCGAACCGTGCCTCGGCCGCCTGGGTGGGAGTGGCCGACATGACCGCCTCCAGGGCGATGTCCCGGCTCGGCTCGGTACGCCCCCGGGTGACCGCGTACGGTCGCACCAACGCACCGCGCGGGTCCCGCCGTGGTTCCATCCGTGTCACCTCCTCCCGCCCGGCGTCGCGCCGGTACCGCTTCCCCCGTTCCTCGCCGGGCGCGAGCGCGCCCGGCGTCGTACCGTGCCGGTCAGGAACGCACCGCGTCGCGCGGCAGCGGCACCAGCGCGGCGCCCACCCGCTCCACCAGCAGGGCCATCTCGTATCCGACCTGCCCGACGTCGCAGCTACGAGCGGCGAGCACGGCCATCGACGAGCCGTCACTGATCGACATCAGGAACAGGTAGCCGCTGTCCATCTCGATGACGGTCTGAAGCACCCCACCCGCGCTGAACATCCGGGCGGCGCCCTCGGTCAGGCTCACCACGCCGGAGGTGATCGCCGCCAGTTGGTCCGCCCGGTCCGGCGGCAGGTCCCGGGATGAGGCGAGCAGCAGCCCGTCCGCGGACACCGCCACCACGTGGGCGATGCCCGCCACGCTGTCGGCGAAGTTGGTGAGCAGCCAACCCATGTCCTGCATGGCCGCTGGCCTGTTCATCGGCGCGTCTCCTTGGTAGAGGTGCTGTTCTGTTCCGTACCGGCCGACCGGCCGCGCTGCACGCCCCGGTGGTAGGCGGACAGCAGGCCGCGTACCTCGTCGGGGGTGCGCCGGCTGCGGTCCCGGCCCCCCTTCGGCTCGATGCCGCCGGGAACGAGTTGAGCCTGGGGCACCCGCTTCGGCAGCCCCGAACGGGTGGTTCCGCCGGCGGCCGGTTCGGCGGCGCGGTTCGCCCGCGACCAGCCTTCGTCGGCCGCGGTCCGCCAGGCGTCCGACTCCGGGGCGGACGGTGCGGCCGGGGGCACCGGCGGCTGGTACGACGAGGGTGGCGTGACCGACGGGGTTCCGGCGACGTTCGGCGTGCTGGGCACCCGGGTCGGCAGTGGCGGCCGGGACGGCGTCGCGGGGGTTTCGTCCCGCCAGGCTGCGGGCGGCGGCTTCTCGTCGAAGTTGGGCCGGGTGAAGATGGCGGTGGCGTCGTCCCCGTGGGAGCGGAACCAGACCGCCTCCATCTCCCGGAAGATCGGCGAGTCCGCCGGACGCTCCGGACGGGCCACCACCGGGGCGGCCGGCACGGTCGCCGGGTACGTCACCCCGGCGGCGGGCGGCGGCGAGGCCGTGGCGAACGGCGATCCCGCGGTGACCGGCGCCGACATGTCGGTGAGCGGTGCCGCCGGCGTGAGCGGAGCCGCCGCGATGGGTGGCTCGGCGCCGGACGCTCCGGCGACCGGCCCGAGCGGCAGCGCCGGGGCGGGCGCGGGCTCGGCGACCGGGGTCCGCCTCGGCAGCGGACTGACGACCGGGTTGGCCACCGTGGGGGTGCCGACGGAGAAGCCGTACGACGGCTCGGCCGGCACGGTGCGGGCGGGTGCCACCGAGGGCGGCACGGCGGGGG
>NZ_SMKF01000152.1 GCF_004348325.1 Micromonospora sp. KC213
AGAACCCGATGGGCGATGCGCTGGAAACCCGCGTTGAACGCCTTCGCCATCACCTTCAGCGACCGCTTCCCAGCCGCTGAAACCTACTAACCAAGACCGCCGGAAACACCGTTGGCGAGACAGCCCCGCTCCGAACGAACCGGCGCGGCTAAGGCGTGTTTCATAAGCGGGTCAGAGCCACTCGCAGATGATGGTGATGGTCAGGACGGCCTGGAAGCGGACGGCTAACTTGTCGTAGCGGGTGGCCACGCCGCGGTGGCGTTTGAGTCGGGCGATGCCGTTCTCGACGGCGTGTCGCATCCGGTAGAGGTCTGGGTCGAACTTCGGCGGGCGTCCGCCGCGGCCGCCTTTGGCCTTGCGGTGGGCGTCCCGGTCTTTCTTGCTGGGGATGCACGCCTTGATCCCACGCTTGCGCAGGTAGGCGCGGTTACCGCGGCTGGTGTACGCCTTGTCGGCCAGGACGAGGTCGGGGCAGGTGCGGGGCCGGCCCACCCCGAGGCGGGTCACCTTGATACGGCGCAGCACCGGGATGAACTGCGGGCTGTCACCACGGTGCCCGGCGGTCACGACCATCGATAGGACCTTCTGGCCCTGCTCGCAGGCCAGATGCGTCGTGGTGGTCAGACCGCCGCGAGACCGTCCGAGGGCGTGATCGGCGGGTTCGTCGTGCACGCCGCCGGGTGGCTCTTTCTGCAGGTGGCCGTTCCTGCGGGCGCCGGCGGCGTGTTGGTGGGCGCGGCTGGTCATCGAGTCCACGCTGATCGTCCAGGTGATCCGGCCTTGCGCATCTCCGGTGGCCTGTGACGCGGCCAGGATCTTGTCCCAGGTGCCGTCGCGCTGCCAGCGACGGAACAGGCCGTAGAGCGTCTGCCAGGGTCCGTACTCGGCTGGGACGTCACGCCAGGGCGACCCGATCCGGATCCGCCACCTGATCCCGTCGATGAGCTGCCGTTTCTCCCACTTTGGCGGCCGGCCCTTCCCCGACGCGGCAGGCAGCAGCGCAGCGAGGCGCTGCCACTGGGCGTCGGTGAGGTCATGCCGCCTCGTCACCGCTACGCTGGCCACGAGGTCTCCGGTATGAAGTTCTTGCTTGGTCGCAGAACCAGATACCGGAGACCTCTTCAGTTATCGATCACCGCCACGCCGTAACCTTCACCGGCCACCACGACTTCTGAAACACGCCTTAGTTGTTGGTCCCGTCGCGCACGGCTCAGTTGGTCAGGTAACCGCCTCGGCGCGGTCCGAATCGCCAGTCTGGACATTCAGTTCGGCAAGGACCCCGGTCACCTGCATGACTCTTCGGGTCACGCCTGTCGGGTTAACGGCGTGCAAGGAGATCCCGCAGCCGGCGGCTGTCCGCTGGGCCTGGACCAGCGCGCCTACGCCCGTGGAGTCGCAGAAGGGCACATCAGTCAGATCGACGATCAGCCGACGGGGTCGGTCCAGGGTGATGGCCTCCTCGACGCTGTCCTGCAGCATGTTGGTCGTGGCCATGTCCAGTTCGCCAGTTAAGACCAGCCGCACCACCTGGCCGTCGGATTGACGAGCGATCTTCACGCCGTGCCCTCCCTGCCCGTTCCTGCGTTCAGGGGCGGCCGCCCGGGATACGGCTCCAGCTCCACCCAAACCTGCTTACCTCCCTGGTGGTCACGAACGCCCCACCGAGCCGACAGAGCCTCAATGACAGCGAGCCCACGCCCACCGGTACCGTCCGCCTCGCGACGCCGGGGCACCACCGACGAGCCATCCGCCACGCACAGCACGACCCGGCCCTCATGAGCCTCGATGGTGAATGCCACGCAGCCCTCGCCGTGGCGTACCGCGTTGGTCACCAACTCGCTGACCACCACCGCCGTCTGCGCCAGCCAGCCCTCGTCCCGGAACCCCCAACCAAACAGCACCGCACTGATCGCATGACGAGCCGCAGCCGGCGCATCGACGCCCAACGGCAGGTCAAGCTGAGCGGTCAACTCGCTCACAGTCGGCACGTCCTGTTCTCCGCACCCCGCCGCACGTCCATAAGAGACAGACAAGCTCGAAGCCTGACCCGCGTTTTCGCAGTTCAGGACCTGATGACTCGGTCCCCCGCGTCCGGACATCCGCAGCGCTTTGGTGAGGGCTGCCAACGCAGGAGGCACGGTGTCCACGACCATCAGCGGGCTGCTACTCGCGGCCGGCGCAGGGCGTCGGTACGGAATGCCGAAGGTGCTGAGTGGAGCGTTGCGGTGGGTCATGCCGCGACCGCGGCTGGCTGTGGCGTGCGGAACGAAGCGCTGACCCACGCGAGCGCGAGCGCGATGGCCGCAGCAAATGGGATCCACAGCGCGCCCGGTCCGTCAACGATGATCCCGCCACGACTCCCGCCCCGCAGCATTTCTCGGCTGGCTCCCCGGTGCCAGCCAGAATTCACCCCCGGTCGCCATGTACCGACATGCCCCGGCGCATGGTGTTCGTCGTCCTAACCCAGATCGAAGGGAACATCGGTGCGCAACCGAGGAATACTGGCTCTTCACGATCGAGGGTGTAGGTGCGGTCTGAAGCCGCCGGTCTCGAGCAGGGATCTGGCGATGTAGTTGGTCAGGTTCCGGAAGCCGAGTGCGGAGCCGCGGAGGTGCTCGAGCCGTCCGTTGATCGCTTCGGTGGGTCCGTTGGACGTGCCGGGCCGGTCGAAGTAGGCGAGTACGTCGGCGGCACGCTTCTTCAGTGTCCGGCCGAGGGTCACGATCTCGGTGAGCGCGGCCGGGACTCCGCTGCTGACGGAACCGATCAGCTTGGCCATCAGCTCCCGGCCCTTCGTCCGGTCGGGCTCGCGGTAGGCAGCGATCATCCGCTGGTAGATCCCCAAGGTCGCTTCGACCTCGAGATGTGCCTCGTCGGCGAACAGCGCGGTGAGCCTGTCCTTCTGCCGGTCGGTGAGCAGATCCGCTCCGGTGTGCAGGGTCCGGCGGGCGCTGCAGAGCGGGTCGTCCTTGCCTTCATCGTCGGCTATGCGGCACTGCTCGGGCTCGGCATGATCTCCGCGGCGGTGGTCCGCACGAGCAGTGCCGCGAGCCAGATCGGCACCCTCCTGTTCGTTGCGCTGATGTTCTTCGGCGGGGCCTTCCTGCCCCGTGTCCTCATGCCCGACTTGCTGCGCGAGGTCGGCGAATTCATTCCGCCCGGGCTGCAGGCTCTCACCGCGGCGTGGTCCGCCGAAGCGGGCGAGATCACCGCCACCGCTGGTGGGCAGCCCTTCTGGCTGCAGATTGCCATAATGGCGGGTATCACAGTGATCGCGAGCGCGATCGCCGCGAAGCTCTTCCGCTGGGAGTAGGTGACGATGACGGGAGATGCCGGAGCCGGTGAGCGCCCGAGCTCCAGTACGCACGAATCCGCCATCGCGGAGGAAGCAGAGATCGCGAATCGCTCCCGGTTGGCCTGGAAAGAGGAGCAGCTGCGGGTCTGGGACCTGCTGCAGCTGTTCACACCGTGGCTGCTGCTGACGATCTCGACGGCGATCTACTTCTCGTGGGTGCTTCCGGCCTCCGGTGAACGCTTCTGGCCCGAGGGCACATCCGTCCTCGGACTGGTCACGGTCTCGGTGCTGTGGGTGCTGTTCGGGCACACACTGCCCATCAAAAGAAGGACGCTCCGGCCCGTGCCGATGGCCATCTACTTCGTCGGACTGCTGGCACTGTGCGTCACCCTCATGACGTACTCCGACATCTTCCTCGTCTTCACCATTACGGGCTTCTTCCACGCGTACTTGCTCAAGCCATGGCCGTTGGGGATGCTCGGAGTCCTGGCCACCTCCGTGGCCCTCAACGGCTCGCCGATGCGAGTGTGGGCCAACCCGACCCCAGAGACGCTCGCGGAGTTCATCCTGATCGTCGCCGTGCAGACCGCAGCGATCGGGGCGGGCATCCTGCTCACGGCGCGAAGCGAACCAGAAGAACGCAAGCGGGAAAAGCTCGTCGAGCGACTCGAGGCGGCACTGCACGAGAACGCCGGGCTCCATGCGCAACTGGTCGCCCAGGCCCGTGAATCCGGGGCACAGGACGAACGGCAGCGGCTGGCCAGCGAAATCCACGACACGCTGGCCCAGGGTCTCGCCGGCATCATCACGCAACTCCAGGCCGCGGAGCGTTCCGCGAGTGTGCAGGGCGAGACGGAAGAGCACGTTACGCGGGCACTTCGGCTCGCGCGCAGCAGCCTGACCGAGGCCAGACGGTCCGTGCGGGCGCTCGCTCCCCAGGAACTCGCCAGAGCGCACCTCCCCGACGCGCTCCGCACGCTGACCGAGCGATGGTCGCAGGACGAGGGGATTAGAGCGCAGGTGGAGGTCACCGGCGCCCGAGAGCCACTGAGCCCGGCGATCGAGGTGTCGCTCTTCCGGGTCGCGCAGGAATCGCTGACCAACGTGGCGAAGCACGCGGATGCCTCGCGCGTCGGTGTCACGCTGTCGTACACGGGCACCGAGGTGCTGTTGGATGTGCGGGATGATGGACGCGGGTTCGCGAAAGGGGTCGGCACCGGCTTCGGCCTGACGAGCATGCGCCAGCGCATCAGAGGCGTCGGCGGTCACGTAGAGGTGCAGAGCGCACCGGGTGAAGGGACATCCGTGAGTGCGCGCGTTCCGGCGATCGCCCCCGCGGGTGCGCGAGCAAAGGAGGAGACCGACCGATGATTCGACTATTGATCGTCGACGACCATCCGATCGTGAGGGGCGGTCTTCGCGACATGTTTGCGGACGCCGAGGACATCGTCGTGGTCGGTGAGGCCGGTGACGGCGCCGCGGGCATCGAGCGTGCGAAGGTGCTGGCAGCGGATGTCGTGCTCATGGACCTTCGAATGCCCGGGATGGACGGCGTCGCCGCGACCGCGGCCCTTCGCGAGTGGGCCCCGAGTGCCCGAGTGCTGATCCTGACCACCTTCGACAGCGAGAGCGACGTCCTGCCGGCGATCGAGGCGGGTGCGATCGGTTATCTCCTGAAGGATGCTCTGCCCGACGAACTGATGCGAGCCGTCCGTGCAGCCGCGCGTGGAGAGTCTGTGCTCGCGCCGTCGGTGACACAGCACCTTATGGGGCAGGTTCGCAGGCCTGGCGCCGGCACACTGACCGATCGAGAGAAGGAGGTGCTGCAATTGGTCGCGAACGGCAGTTCGAATCGAGAGGCCGCTACAGTGTTGTTCATCGGCGAAGCGAGCATCAAGACTCATCTGCAACACATCTACGACAAACTCGGCGTTCGTGATCGTGCCTCGGCGGTGGCCGAGGGCTACCGCCGTCGCCTGCTCACGTGACGCCCCGCTGCTGGCCACCGCACGGCAGGACCGTCGCGAGCGGCATCGAGATCGGGATGGACGACAACGTTCGCCAGGTCGCGGCAATGCGGCTCTTCGCAGACGGGGTGTAGGGGTTGCTGGCGCGTCGCTCGCTGGGTGAGAGTCGAGGTCTTCCGATGATGGGAGTTCTCACGCCACCCATCCGGAAGACCTCGACGTGCCTGACGCTACTGCCTGCTCCTGCCCCGACCTGACCACCTTCACCCGCCTGGACGACCTCGGCCTGGAGGTCACCGGCCAGCTGATGGAGCCCGATCGCCGTGCTCGCGGCGCATTCGAAGCTGAGCTGATCTGAGCACTGGGTCCGGCGCGGGAGTCGAGCATGTCGGTCCCACCTCCGTCCCCCAGGTCAGCCGCGTGCCGCGGCGACAGATAGCGCGACAACCAACAGGGCTTCGGGCGCACCGCAAGGTGCTGTAGATCCACCGAACGGTGGAGGCGCGAATCAACCCAGGCTCAGACGCGACGGTCGACGTGGTGGGGTGCGGTGCGCCCGTAGCTTCGCGGTGTGACCGCACTAGAAGTACGAAATCTGCACAAGCGCTACGGGCAGCACGTTGCCGTCGATGACGTCTCTTTCACCGTCGAAGAGGGAGAGATTTTCGGCATCATCGGGCCCAACGGCGCTGGCAAGACGACAACCGTCGGGAGCATCGCCGGGCTGCGAATGCCCGACTCGGGCTCGATCTCTGTGCTGGGACTCGACTGGAACGCGCATAACGTCGAGGTCATGAGACCTTTGTTCAAGGCGTTGATCGCCGCGCTCGTTCTGATCACCGCACTGGTGGCCGTGCCCAACGCGGCCGCGGCCGAGACCCGCCACCCCATCGCGCGCACCGATGCCGGTTGGGTGAAAGGCACTGCCGCCCAAGACTATCGGCTTTTCCAAGGCCTCCCGTTCGCCGCCCCGCCGGTCGGCGAATTGCGTTGGCGCTCACCGCAACCGGTCACACCATGGCACGGTGTCCGTGACGCGACCGCAGCCGGTGACCGCTGCGCGCAATCAACTGACTTTGCCGGGCTGCCCCGCAGCGAAAGCGAAGACTGCTTGTACCTCAACGTCACCGCACCAAGGTCGGCTTCTGGCCGTCACCTCAAGCCGGTCATGGTCTGGCTGCACGGCGGTGGTCTGACCACGGGTGGCGGCGACGTGTACAACCCGAGCAGGCTGGCCGTACGCGGTGACATGGTCGTGGTGACCGTCAACTACCGGCTCGGCGTGTTCGGTTTCTTCGGCCACCCCGGGCTGGAAGACGCTGGGGCGCTTGGCCTTGAAGACCAGCAGGCGGCCATGCGATGGGTGCAACGCAACGTGGCGGCGTTCGGCGGTGACCCGCGCAAGGTCACCCTTGCCGGCGAGTCCGCGGGCTCGCATTCCGTGTGCTCCCAGCTGGTTTCGCCGCCAGCGGCCAGCCTGTTCCAGCAAGCCATCACGCAAAGCGCCTTCTGCTCGCACGGCGCCTTTGCTGCGAGCGCCCTCCGTCCGGTCATCGATATTCCTTTGTGGGTACCGCAAGCGTGGCACATCGCGCACGGCCAGACCATCGCGGCGAGGGTGGGCTGCGCCGACCCCGCGACAGCACTAGAGTGCTTGCGGCGCAAGCCAGTTGCCGACCTGCTCGCGCAGCAACCGTTACCAATTCCGGCCTTCGGCACCGCAGTGCTGCCCGAAGACCCCGCGATAGTGTTGGCGCAGGGCCGCTTCCAACGGATGCCGATGCTGACCGGGATCACGCGCGACGAAGGCACCTACTTCGGGCTGCTCTTCTCCCCCGGTCTCACCGAGCAGCAGTACCGTGACACGGTCGCCCAGATCTTCGGCGACCAGGCCCCTCAAGTGTTGGCCGAGTACCCGTCATCGGCGCACAGCTCGCCCGCACAAGCCGCCGCGGCGATCATCAGCGATCTCGACTGGGCGTGGGCGGCTCGCTCGAACGATCGGCTCTTCGCCGCTCACATGCCGACATTCGCGTACGAGTTCACCGACCGTTCCGCGCCCGCCCTGTTCCCCTTCCCGCCCGGCCTCGATCCGCTGGCCTCGCACGGCTCGGAACTACAGTTCCTGTTCGACATCACGTATGACGTACCCCCGCTGACCGAGAAGCAGCGGCGGCTGGGCGACACGATGATCGGCTACTGGTCACGCTTCGTGACGACCGGCAACCCCAACGGCCGCGACCTCCCGTCGTGGCAACCGGTACGGGCAACCGCGACTGACCCCTATGTGCAAGAGCTCGGTATCGGCCGCGGCCACGTTGGCCCGTACGACCGCGCCACCGCCCACAACTTCTCCTTCTGGGACAGCCTCGCCAACTAGCAAGCAACAGCCCCCAGGGGCGGCCGGCCGCCCCTGGGGGAATTTCCCACCGGCTCGCGACCCATCAGAAACGCCGATGCGATCAGCAGCACACCCAGCACCGCCGCCGCCTGCCGTCGTAGCGGCTCACGCGTCACCGGCCCTTGCCCGGACAACCACCTCGCCGGGTCTCGCTCCCAGAGGTCGCCTGTCGGCTACTTGCCTCAGCCACCCCCTATAGGGGTTTAGTCGCTTACCTTGCGATCGGGGCGGATGCTCCGTTTTGGGGGAGCAGATGACCATTCATGGCTGATAGGAGATTTAGGCTGATGTCACATCGATCCAGATGGACGCTGACCACCCGGCGGCTGACCTGCGCCTCGTTAACGATTCTGGCCGCGTTGGGGATGCAGGCGGTGGTCAGCACCGGCGCGCACGCGGCCACGAGCGGGCGGCAGGACGCTACGCAAGCCGTCGATCCGCCCTGTGTGCGGCCGGGGCAGGCGGCCTATCCCGTCAGCTACTACTGGAAGAACGCGCTGGGCATGCAGCTCGGGAGCGGGACGGTCTCGGTCAATACGGCCCCCTCGCTGTGGGGCGGGCAGATCACACCAGGCGGCACCTTCACCGTCACGCTGACCCACCGGACGACCCAGTGGCCGTTGCTGGTCACCAGGTACACCACGACCTGGGACTTGTCCTCACTGCTGGCCTACGCCGACGTCATCAGCCAGTCGGGAACCGGCACCATCAGCGGCAACACCCTGTCGATCACCTCACCCAGCGTCAAGACCGACCCACCCACGAAGGTCATCACCTTCCAGGTCAGGCAAGGCACCATCGGGGGCAGCATGACCATCCGGCCCACCGGGATCAGCAGCGTCATCGCCGCTCCGGGCCAGCTCGGAAACAACACACCCGCTCCCCCGATCCAGATCGTCGACGGGCAGTCCATCTCACCAACCAGAGCCGTCAACGACACGGCCACCACCACGCAGAACACGTCGGTCAGCGTTCCCGTCCTGGCCAACGACGTGGCGACCTCGCCGAGGTTCAGCAGCGTCTCGACGCCCAGCAACGGCACTGCCACGATCTCCGGCAGCCCCCAAGAACTGCCCACCGTTCCGGGCACAGTGATGACCTGGTCGCTGTATCACCGAGGCCGCCTGGGTACCGACGTGATGCAGGTGCTCATCGGCGCCCCAACCGCGACCGTCCCGCAAACCCCGATCGGTGCCACCTCCCCGAACATCTCCGACGACAACACCGCCTGGGGTTTCCACACCGGGGTGTACGTCGTCCCGCCGGGACAGACCACCACACGATTCGCCTTCCAATCAGTGTCGGCCGCAGGCGGTAGCCCAGCGATCGGCAACTTCCTCGACGGCGTGGAATTCCGAACGCCACCCTGCCCGTAGCCGCTCACGACCAAAACGTGGCGAAGGGCAGACAGGTCCTTCACCGGCAGTTGCGTTCGCCCACCTGGCAGGCTGGATAACCCACACCCTGGCCAGACTGGCGTTGCCTCGCCGTACGGCGTTGACGCGCCCTCCCGAACGAGATCAGACTCAGTGAGAAGACCCGCGGCGGGTCTTCTCACTGAATCTCATACGCTCCTGGTCAGCCGGAGCGTGCACCCACATCGACAGCGACGCTCAGCCGCGAAGCACCCACTGACCATCGGCGCCCCATCGATGGAATTGCGGATTCGCTCCGCCGTCGTCGCCAGGACGAGACCAGACCAACCCGAACCCCACCGGACGGGGTGAGACGCAGGGGATGCTCGTCGGACGAGCAGCCACCGAGCAGCCAGACGTCCACAAGAGACAGAGAAGCACAGAGCCTGACCTGCGTTTCCGCAGGTCAGGCTTCTATGATCTTGTTCGCCCGAAGGGACTCGAACCCCTAACCTTCTGATCCGTAGGCCAACCGACGGCGAGCAACTCAAGACCTGTGGATCGGTTGGAAAGGGCGTACCTTCCCGATTGATCGTGTAGGTCTCGAGCTAAGGCCGACGTTGGCGCGTCGGTCGGGAAGGCACGCCCGGTGCTGACTGTAGTCGCCGAGGATGGTGCGAGGCGTGAGGGCGTCTCGCTGCTGGACGACATCGTTCGGGAGGGTGCGCGGCGGATGCTGGCCGCGGCGTTGGAGGCGGAGGTCGACGCGTATCTGGCCGAGCTGGCTGGTGAGCGTGACGAGCGGGGCCGGCGGCTGGTGGTGCGTAACGGGTATGCCGGGCCGCGGCAGGTGATGACCGCAGCGGGTGCGGTCGAGGTGAGCGCACCGCGGGTCAACGACAAGCGGGTCGAGGCGCAGACGGGTGAGCGTAAGCGGTTCCGGTCGGTGGTGCTGCCGCCGTGGTGCCGCAAGTCGCCGAAGGTGGCCGAGGTGTTGCCGCTGTTGTACCTGCACGGGTTGTCGACCGGGGACTTCGTGCCCGCGTTGGAGTCGTTCCTGGGCTCGGCCGCCGGGCTGTCGTCGGCGAGCATCACGAGGTTGACCAAGCAGTGGACCGACGACTACCGCGCCTTCTGCGACCGGGACCTGTCAGGCGTCGACTACGTGTACGTGTGGGCCGACGGGGTGCACGTCAACGTGCGCTTGGAGGAGGACAAGCTCTGTCTGTTGGTCATCGTCGGCGTGCGCTCCGATGGCACCAAGGAACTGGTCGCCCTGGCCGACGGTTACCGGGAATCGACTGGGTCGTGGGCGGATCTGCTGCGTGACTGCGTCCGTCGCGGCAGCGCGCCCCGGTTCTGGCTGTTGGCGACGGGGCGTTGGGTTCTGGGTCGCGCTGCGGGAGGTGTTCCCGGACACCCGGCACCAGCGCGACTGGGTGCACAAGGTCGTCAGCGTGCTGTCGACGCTGCCCAAGTCCGCCCATCCCGGCGCGAAGGCGGCCCTCGCCGAGGTTTACAACGCTGAAAACAAGCAGAACGCCCGAACGGCGGCGAAGAGGTTCGCCGACGCCTCCGGCGCCAAGTTTCCGAAGGCCGTGAAGAAGGCCGTCGACGACCTCGGGGAGTTGCTGGCGTTCTACGACTTCCCCGCCGAGCATTGGATCCACCTGCGCACCTCGAACCCGATCGAGTCGACCTTCGCCACCGCACCCGCGTCACCAAGGGACCTGGCAGCCGCGCCGCCGGTTTGGCGATGGCGTTCAAACTGATCGAGTCTGCTCAGCAACGCTGGCGCGCGGTCAACGCACCCCACCTGGTCACCCTGATCCGCGCCGGCGCTACCTTCGTCAACGGCCATCTCGTCGAGCGCCCTGCCGAGCAGGTTGCCTGATCGTCTAGCCTGGCCGCATGCCATCGCCCGATCGTTTGGCGGCCTTCGCGCTCGCATCGTTCGTACTGATCGTCATCCCGGGTCCCGCGGTGCTGTTCGCAATCAGCCGCGCCCTGGCGTACGGCCGACGGGTCGCGCTGACGAATGTCGTTGGCGGGGCGGTTGGCAGCTTCACCGCGGCCACGGCCGTCGCTGTCGGTGTGGGCGCCATCGTCCAGACCTCCGCCGTGGTCTACACCGTGATCAAACTTGCCGGTGCCGCATACCTGATCTACCTCGGCGTCCAGGCGATCCGGCATCGTCGGGCGCTGCGGGAGGCCTTTGAGGCGCAGGCGGCCCCGATCGGTGGCGGGCGCACGCTGGTGCAGGGCTTCATCGTTGGGGTGACGAACCCGAAGACGGTGGTGTTCTTCGCGGCGATCCTGCCGCAGTTCGTCGACCCGTCCGCCGGGCATGCCAGCCTTCAGATGGTGGTCCTGGGCGCAGTGTTCGCCGTGATTGCCCTGGCGATGGATTCCGTATGGGGCGTGGCGGCGGGTACGGTCCGGTCCTGGTTCGCCCGCTCG
Source organism: Micromonospora sp. KC213 (assembly GCF_004348325.1). Lineage (GTDB taxonomy): Bacteria > Actinomycetota > Actinomycetes > Mycobacteriales > Micromonosporaceae > Micromonospora. Next base: position 11,479 of record NZ_SMKF01000152.1, read on the forward strand.
GCCCGGCGCCTGGACCTGGTTGGCGGCGCGGCGGGTCTCACGATGGTCGGGCTCGGCGTCGGTTTGGCCGTCAGCGGCCGCAAGGACTAGGCCAAGTAGTCGGCGGGATCTCGTCGCCCAACTCTCACAGATTTCGGCGCAACGTCGTCCGTTCCCCGTTTACGCATCCCCTTGATGTCAAAACCGAGGAAGTGGGTAGATCGCCGGCCCTAAGCTGATCAACAATTGACCCGTCGAATGACCGATCGCATCCGTGGCGGCCCAACAGCTACTGCCCATCCACAGATATTGACAATTCCTCCGCACGCCGTCGTGCACCCGGCAGCCACGCTCGGCCAGCAGCGGCCGTACCTCGGCGACACTGCGGGTGATCGTCGAGCGGTGAACTCCGAACCAGGCGGCCACCACGTCATGTGAAGGTTAGCCAGCAGAACGGTCACAGACTCTCCTGCCGCGGCTCCACCCGCCCGAACCGGCCCGCAAAGCAGCCCAGCACCCCGGCCAGAACCCGCTCCCACGCGGTAGGGGCGATGCTGTGGCCTACGGCTACCGCCAGATCTGAAGATATATCCACAACGTACAGACGATGCCGCCCGCCGTGGTCGAGGCGTCGCAGGGCGCGTAGGGTGCCGTTCAGGACGTAGACCCCCAGTCACACGGTGGCCGCCTCGCGTCCACCGCACCTCACCAGCAAGATGTCAAACGGCGGCTGCCGTAGTAGGGCCAGCCCTTCGGCGTTGCTCGCCGTCGGGATGCGCGACGGTCGCCGCGAGCTCATCGCGCGGCGACCGTCCCGATCATGTGCGCCTATAGGCTGGTTGCGGGTAGCAGTGTCACGCACGTGGCGGGGAATGAAAAACCCATCTCCACAACTGGCTCGGTCCCCGGTGGCATAGCCACTGGTGAACCTTGGCTCCGTCGGCTGCATTGTTGTGCGCGACGGTCATGCACTTGCCAGTCTCGTTATTTGTCATGAGGGGATCAAATGGATCCGAGCCGAATCGTTGCGCCCCGGTATCGTTACAGGTGTATAGCACGATGGGTGTGCCGTCGGCCGGATTGCTGCCCCACACGTCAACACACTTGCTGTTGAAGCTGACGAGGCTGCCATTCGGCAACCACATGAACTGCTGGGAAGGGCTACCGGTGCAGGTCCGCATTTCCAGTTGCGCGGCGTCCTCGAACCTGCCGTCCGGCACGGTGAGGCATTTGCCGTTCAAGTGACTGACGACGGTCATGTCGAAGATGTCAATGGACCAGGTGGCCTTGCCGTTCTCGTTGCGGTAGAGGACCAGATTCCCGTCCTTTTGCAGCTTCAGTGTGCTCGGCCCATTCCCGTGGGTTCCGGACGCCCACACCGGTGTGCCGTCTGCCCTGTAGAGGACGAGGTTGCCGTCGCGCTGGTTGGTGAGGCGCGCGCCGGTGAAGGCCCCAGGCGTCCAGACGGCCTTGGGTCCCTTCGAGAGGACAATTTTGCCGTCACTTTGGAGTTGCAGCGTGTGACCGAGGTGCGAGTTGAGCGCTTTGGCGTCGGAGAGCTCAGCACCGGCCTGCAACTCGGTGTTGGTCGGGTAGAATTTATGCACGGCTGTGATAAGCGCAGACCCGGTGACGGCGCCGGCGCCGGCGTCCTTGCTCCCGCCGAGGATGTAGATTGGTCGGCCGCCGAACGCGTTGAGCCAGACGTAATTGTCGCCGCCGGCCGGCTTGTTGTATCGGAAATTCTGGTCAGTCTGGCCGTCGCAGGTGCGGATGACGAATTTGATGCCGAGGTCCGTCGAAGGGCTGGCGAGGCTGACGCACTTCGTGCGGTCCGAGGCGTTGATGATGCGGTAGAGATCAGTGCTGCCGTAGACGCGCATCGCCAGCCAGCGTTGCTTGACGTTGTCAGCGCAGTTTGCCTGCACCACGGCCTTGCCGTTGGTGAGACTGTCGCCCTCGGCGGCCAGGCACTTGCCGGAGTTCAGGTTGGTCCACTGCCAGGACTTGGCACTGGGCCGGTTGGTGGAGTCCGGCGGCACCTGGTACCGGCCGGTTGTCAAGAAGTTCCGGACGGCGCCCACGTCGCCGGCCAGTGCTTGGGTTGCGGCGGTGACGAGGTTGTCCTCGCCGTCGGCGGCTGCCTTGGTCTTGATGTTGTTGGCGCTCTGGCGGTGTGCGGCCTCGGCTTCGGCCAGCTCTCGGTCGAGGTCTCGGCGGTCGGCTTCCCGCATACCGGTGTCGATGAATCTGCGCCAGTCGGCCGGGTTGCTGCTGCGCAGCGCGGTTTCGGCGGCCGCGCTGATCTCGATACGGTTCGCGTCGGTGTCGACGACCTGCCACACCCAGCGGATGAAGTTGTCGTCGGTCATGGCGAGCTTGCCCTCGTCGGCGACGAAGCCGATGATGGCGGCGGCAGCGGTCATGGCCCCTCGGCGAGCGAGGCGGGCCTGTTCGGCGGCGCCGGCAGCCTCGGCTGCGGCGATCGCGTCCTGCACGTCTTGTTCGGCGGCAGCCTTGACGCCGGTGGAGAGGAACTCGTGCTGCTGGGCGGGGGTGCCGTTGATGACCGCGGCTGCGGCGGCCTTGACGCGGGCCCCGGCGGCCCTGCTCCAGATCTCGATGACCGCGTCACGTTCGGAGAGTAGGAGCATGCGGCCTTCGGTGTCGAGGGTCAGACCGGCCGCGGCGTAGGCGGCACGCTTGAGGTCGCGGGCGGCGCGGGCGGCGGCCTCGTCGCTGATCTTCTTCGCGTCGTCAGCGATTTTGGCATCGAAGATGCCGTGCAGGATGAATTGCTTGCAGGCGGCGTCGATGGTGGCGAGGTCGGTGGAGAGCGTCAGTTCGGCGGCGGTGCGGATCAGCGGGTAGCCGGCGGATTGCTGCCAGATCCAGAAGACGAAGTTGCGGTCGGTCTGGCCGAGCACCCAGGGCTCGGGTTCGATGCCGATCTCGCGGGCGGCCCGGACCTTGGCCAGCTCGTCGGTTGGCAGGCCGTCGTCGACGGCGGCGGCTTCAGCGGCCGCGCCGGAGAGGGCGGCCTTGGTGGACTGGGCTGTCGGCTGCGCGACTTTCGCCTTGGAAATCGGTGGCGGGACGGAGGTGAGCGGCCTGATGGCAGGCGGGGCCGCCGCGACAGGCGCGGGCTTGGCGGATGTTGGCGAGGGGGTGGGTG
>NZ_SMKF01000153.1 GCF_004348325.1 Micromonospora sp. KC213
GTGGTCGGCCGGTCGGCAGGGGACCGGGTCGGGGCCGCCTCGGTCACCGGCGGGGCGGAAGCGCTGGGCGGTGCCGCCTGCGACGACCCGGCCGGGGACGGTTCGGCGGGCCCGGCCAGCAGCCAGCCGGCGGTCGCCCCAACGGCGGCGAGCAGGACGAGAGCCAGGCTCCCGCCCAGCAGCAGGGTGCCCCGGCCCGGCTGCCGGGGCGCCGGATCATCCGGAAGGGTGTGTCCGTCGCTCATCGCGCTCCCGCCTCGTCACCGCGACCGTACCGGTTGCCGCCCAGCCGTCACCACACGTGGCGGGCACCGCCACGACTCGCCGGGCCGACCAGGGGACGTTACGCTCCCCGACATGGCCCGACGACGCTGGGGAGGATCAACCGCCACCGCGATCGGCGTCGCCGCCGGTGTGGGTGCGGCACAGCTGGGCTTCGCCTACGGGCTGGGCATCATCGACTGGGCACCGGTCGACGCCGGGCGTACCGCAGCGGCCTGGTTCGCGAGCCTGGCGTGGGCCACCTGGATCGCGGCCGTCTCGACCGTGCTCGGCGCGGTCTGCGCACAGCGACTCCACGGACCCGGCAGCGACGCTCCGCCGCCCGACGGCGCGCCGCGCCGGGCGGTGCTGGCGGTCGGCGGCGCGGTGGGCGCCTCGCTCACCGTACTGCTGGTGGCCGTGCCCGCCCGGGACGCCACCGCACCGCAGATCTCGTCGCCGCCGACCGTCGCGGCCGGGTACGCGGCCGTCGGCGTGCTGCTGGGCCTGCTGGCCGCGTACTGGGCACTCTCCGTCCGGGCCGCCGCGACCAACGTGATCGCCACGGTGGGCTGGCTCTGGCTGCTCGCCGTGGTGTCGGTGGTGGACGGGGTCCTCGCCGGGCGCGGGCTGAACACCGCCCAGCTCGGCATCTGGCAGATCAGCGCCGACCGGCCGGGCTTCTGGCTGCGCGACTACGTCTACTGGCCGGGTGTGCTGCTCGCCACCGGCTCGGCGCTGTTGATCGGCGGGTTGGCCGCCCGGCGGGCCGCCCGGGTGGCGGAGCGCCGGCTCGGTGCGGCGATCTCCGGCGCGGCCGGGCCGCTCCTCGTCGCGCTGGCCTACCTGCTGGCCGTGCCGAGGCTCGCCACCGTCACCCCGGCGCAGGTGTCGGCGCACCTCGTGGCCCCGTACGCGGTCGTGGTCGGTGCCGCCGGGTCAGTGCTGGTGGCCGCGCTCGCCCAGCGGCGCGCCGCCGCCCGGCAGCGGGTCGCCGCACCGCGGCAGCGGCCCGGCACGCCGCCGCTGCCGCCGGTCGGCGACCCGACGACGACCGGCGAGCAGACCACCGCGCCGCTCCCGCCCGACCCGGCGACGAACGGGGGCACCACGCCCGACCGGGAGCCGGGCCGGACCGACCCGACCGGCCCGCCGCCGGACGCAACCGTCGAGGCCGGCCCGGTGCCCGGCGGAGCCGTTCCGGCCGACCCGACGCCGGGCGGGTCTCGTTGACCGGCCCGGCCTGCCGTCCTCCTCGGATCGTCCGGCACGGACCGGAGGCGGGTCAGCCCACCGGCCAGGTGTGCACCGGCTGGTTGCTGCGCTGTAGGTCGGCGTAGCAGCGGGTCATGTGGCGCAGGGCCGCGTCCCGGTCCATGTCGCGGTGCCGTTCGGCCGCCCAGACCGTCTCGGTCTGCCACACCGCGCCGTTGCGGCCGGTACGGCAGCGCTGCTCGATGATGCCGAGCAGCCGGTCCCGTTCGGCCGGGGCGACACCGAACCGGTCCAGGCCCGTGGCCGCCGTCGGCAGCAGGGTGTCCAGCACCAGCTTGGTGACCGGTACGTCGCCGAGCCGGGGCCAGTGCAGCACCGCGTCCATGCCCCGGCGCGCGGCGGCGTGGAAGTTCTCCTCGGCGGAGCTGAAGGTGAGCTGGCTCCAGATGGGACGGTCGGCTTCGGCGAGCCCGCGCGCCAGTCCGAAGTAGAAGGCCGCGTTGGCCAGCATGTCGATCACGGTCGGTCCGGCGGGCAGCACCCGGTTCTCCACCCGCAGGTGCGGGCGGCCGTTCATGATGTCGTAGACCGGCCGGTTCCAGCGGTAGACGGTGCCGTTGTGCAGGCGCAGCTCCGCCAGTTGCGGTACGCCGCCGGCGTGCAGAACCTCGACCGGATCCTCGTCCTCGCAGATCGGCAGCAGCGGTGGGAAGTACCGGACGTTCTCCTCGAACAGGTCGAAGATCGAGGTGATCCACCGCTCCCCGAACCATACCCGGGGGCGTACGCCCTGGGCCTTCAGCTCGTCCGGGCGGGTGTCGGTGGCCTGCGCGAACAGCGCGATCCGGGTCTCCGCCCAGAGCTGTCGCCCGTACAGGAAGGGGGAGTTGGCGCCGACCGCGACCTGGACGCCCGCGATGGCCTGCGAGGCGTTCCAGTAGTCGGCGAAGCTGTCCGGCGCGACCTGTAGGTGGAGCTGGAGGCTGGTGCAGGCCGCCTCCGGCGCGATCGAGTCGGTGTGGGTCTGGAGCCGTTCCACACCCCGGATGTCCAGTTCGAGGTCCTCGCCACGGGCACCGACGATCTGGTCGTTGAGCACCCGGTAGCGCTCGTTGGTGGAGAGGTTGTCGGCCACCAGATGCCGCTCGGTGAGGGTGGGCAGGATGCCGACCAGGACGATCCGGGCGTCGGACTTCGCCGCGCGCTCGTCGGCGCGGGCGAGGCTGCTGCGCAGATCCTGCTCGTAGTCGGCGAAGCCGGTGCCTTCGATCAACCGGGGGTTGGCGTTCAACTCCAGGTTGAACCGCCCCAACTCGGTCTGGAAGAGCGGGTCGGCGATGGCGGCCAGGATTTCCTCGTTGCGCATCGCCGGCTCGGCGACCGGGTCCATCAGGTTGAGTTCGATCTCCAGGCCGGTCATCGGTCGGTCCGCGTCGAAGCCGAAGTCGTCCAACATCAGCGCGAAGACGTCCAGGCAGCGCCGGACCTTCTGCCGGTAGCGGACCCGGTCCTCCCGGGAGAAGGCGTCCTGCTCGACGTCTCTGCCCATCTGCCCTCCTGGCGCGAGGCGCGCGGGACCGTACCGTCCCGCCGCGCGTTGGTGAACCAACCGTAAGAGCGCTTTCGCGTCAGGACCAGAGCCCGACGACGTACGCGCGTGCGCCCATCCCGTACCCCGCGGCGGTGAACCGCAGCGCCCCCGGAGCCCTCCGCCGGCAGTGACAATCCGCACCCCGGACGCGGCACGGCCCCCACTCCGGCGAGGGAGCGGGGGCCGTGCCGCGGAGGATGCTCAGGCCTGGCGCACGGCCTCGCCCTCGATCTCAATCTTGATCTTCTTGCCGACCAGCACGCCACCGGTCTCCAGCGCCACGTTCCAGGTGAGGCCGAAGTCCTCCCGGTCGATCTCCGTGCTGGCGGTGAAGCCGAACACGTCGGTGCCGAACGGGGTGTGGCCGACGCCCTCGAACTCGACTTCCAGCTCGACCTGCCTGGTGACGCCCTTGATGGTCAGCTCACCGAGCAGCACGAACTCGTTGCCGTCCCGGGACTTCACGCCGGTGCTGCGGTACTCCAGCGTCGGAAACGTCTCGGCGTCGAGAAACTCGGGGCTGCGCAGGTGCCCGTCCCGGTCGGCCTGCTTGGTGTCGATGCTCGCCGCCTGGATGGTGGCGGTGACCGAGGACTGCAGGGGGTCGTCGGCGATGGTGATGGTGGCGACGGCGTCGGTGAACTCGCCGCGTACCTTGCTGACCATCATGTGCCGGGCGACGAAGCCGACCCGCTTGTGCGCGGCGTCGAGCAGGTAGGTGCCGGGGGCGGGGATGGTCAGGCCTTCCCAGTCGCGGGTAACCGACTCGGTGCTGGTCATGAAGCTGCCCTCCAGGGGATTTGTTTAGTAGCCCAACGGCTGACTGGACAACTATAGACGCAGCAATATTCCCCATGTCAAGCACTGCTAGGATGGCCGGGTGGACCAGAACGTGTTCGACGACCCCCGGATCACCGCCATCGGCCTGCTCTACGAGACGCATGCCGGGCTGTCGGCCCGGTTCGCCGCGCAGTTCGAGGAGCACGGCCTCTCCCCCGTCGAGTTCGAGGTGCTGATGCGGCTCGCCCGCTCTCCCGGGCACCAGCTGCGGATGACCGATCTCGCAGCCCAGACCTCCCTGTCCACCAGCGGCGTCACCCGGGTGGTGGACCGGATGGAACGTGACGGGCTGCTCTGCCGGCGGGCCTGCCCGTCCGACCGGCGCAGCTCGTACGCGGTGGTCACCGCCTCCGGCCTCAAGCGACTGCACGAGACCCTGCCCGGCCACCTGCGGATCATCGAGGAGTGGTTCATCGGCCAACTCGAACCGGAGGCCCTCGCCGCGATGCTCGACGGCCTGCGCCGGGTACGCGACGCCGTGCACCCCGGCGCCACGGCCGGCAGCGCCGTTCCGGCCTGGATGGAGGCGACGGTCGATCCGGGCGACTGAGACGCAACCGGCAGAAACACCGGCAGAACCCGGCGCACCGCCCGGGACAACCCCCGGGAAGAACGGCATATCGGGCAGTCGGCCTCGATAGCCTACCTTTCGCGCGGGGAAGCACCGGGGGGTGCTGGGCGCGAGCGATTGAGCGAGGGCATCACCAGGGGGCTTCTTCGCTCGCGCCTCCCTCCACATCGGCAAGCCGGAACATCGGCACAGCCCAGCCAACGTCTGAATGTCCGGAGCCGTGCGCCACCACGCCGGCCTACGGGTAGCCTCCCCCGGTCACCGACCGACCTCGCAGTCGTCCTCGCCGGCGTCGCTCGACCGGCCGTGGTCGCGCAACAGCTCCCACTCCTGCGGCAGGAGTCGGATTCCGGTCTGTCGACAGGCCCGGTCCAGACGCTCCCGCGCCCCCGGGTCTCCGGTACTGGCCACCAACCCGACCAGCGCCTCGACCACGTCCCGCCGGTCCTGCCCGGCGGCGCCGGCCCCGGCCGCGACGCCGAACCACTCCGCCGCCAACTCCCGGTCGCCCCGCCGCAGCGCCACAATCCCCTCGATCAGGGCACAGATCCCCTCCTCCGGCCGCCCCTGATCCATGCCCGTCCGCAGCTCGGTAAGCACCTCGGCGGCCTCGTCCAGCCGGCCGTCCTGGGCCAGCGCCAGCCCCACCGTGCCCAGCGCCCGGCGGCGGTGTCCGGGATCACCCAGCTCGGCCAGCGCTCCCACCGTTCTCCGGCCCCGCTCGACCGCCTCGGCGTACCGGCCCTGGTAACGGGCCACCTCGACGAGGCTGGCCCGCGCCAGCAGACGCAGTCGCCGCTCGCCGCACTGCGCGGCCAACCGGTCGACCGTGGCCAACCGTCGGCGGGCGCCGGCCAGGTTGCCCAGGCGGATCTCGTGCCAGGTCAGGTGATACTGGGCGACCGCCATGTTCCGGAGCCGGTCGTGCCGGGTCGCCACGACCAGCATCGCCCGCGCCTGCTCCCGCGCCTCGTCGTGCCCGCCGGTGGCGACGAGCAACGCACAGAGCACGCTCCGCGCCTCCAACTCGCCGGTGACGTCGCCGCGCGCCGCGAACACGTCGAGCGCCGGGCGGACCGCGGCCAACTCCGCCGCCCCCGCGCCGTGCTCGACCGCCAGCCGGGCCACCCCGAGCAGCGCCCACGCCCGCACCATCGGGTCGGCATCGGCGGTACGCGGGTCCGCCAGCAGCCGCCGCAGCCACTGGCGCCCGGTGACGTCCCGCCCGCGCAGCCGCCACCAGCGGGGCAGCGCCGCCGCCAGCCGCAGCGCGGTGTGCGGGTCGTCGGTGGCCGCGTGTGCCAGGGCGGTACCGATGTCGCTGGTCACCTCGTCGAGCAGGCGCACCGCACGGGACAACTCCGGGCCGGCCAGATCGGGTGCGGTGCGGGCCACCAGCCGGGTGACGACCAGCGCGTGCCGGCGGCGGATCGCGGTCAGTTCACCGCGCCCGGCCACCCGTTCCAGGGCGAAGTCCCGGACCGCGTCGAGCAGCCGGAACCGGAACGCCCCGGTGCCCCGGACGCTGACCAGACCGAGCTGCACCAGCCGGTCCAGCAGCGGAACAGGGTCGACAGCCCAGCCGATCTCGTCGGCCAGCAGTTCCTCGGCCAACTCCACCGACCACCGGTTGGCGAAAACGGCGAGCCGGCGCAACGCCGCCCGTTCGTGCCCGGCGAGCAGGCGGTAACTGGTGGCCACCGCCTCCCGCAGGGTCACCGGCGCGGCGGCCCGCACGGCCGTCCCGGCCGGCTCCCAGCCGCGCCGGCCCGGGTCGGCGGCGGCCAGGTCGAGCACCCGATTGCCGTACCGGTCGAGCAGTTCGTCGAGGTCCAGGATCCGCCCCCGGGCGGCCATCAGCTCGATGGCGAGCGGCAGGCCGCCGAGCCGGCGCACCAGCGCGGCGAGGGCCGGCAGTTCCCGCTGGTCGGGCGGTTCCCGGCGGACCCGGGCGAGGCGCGCGGTGAAGAGCGCCGCCGCCGGGTACCGGGCCAGCTCGACGGCGTCGTCCACGTCCGGCGGGGGTACGTCCAGCGGGGCGACCGGTCGGACCAGCTCTCCCGGTACGCCCACCGGATGCCGCCCGGTGACCAGCACCCGCAACGTGGGCACCACGTCGGTGAGTTGCCGCAACGCCTCGGCGACCGGGCCTGGTGCCCGCTCCACCGCGTCCACCAGCAGCAGCGCCGGGCGGCCGCGGAGCCGGCCGGCGAGATCGGCCAGCCGGGACGCGCCCAGAACCGCGCTGCCCGTGGCGAGCACGTCGGCGGCGTCCGAACTCTCACCGACCAGCACCCCGGCCACCCCGCCCGGATGCGCGTCGACCACCTCGTGCGCCACCGCCAGGGCCAGTGCCGTCTTGCCCACCCCGGCCAACCCGACCAGGCTCACCGCCGGCGGTCCCCCGTCGGTGGTGAGCAGGGCGACCAGATCAGCGCGGTCCCGCTCCCGGCCGACCAGCTCGACCGGAGGCGGCAGCGCGAACGGCGTACCGGACGCGGGAGCCGACGCGGCAACGGCGGTTGCGCCCACTTCCCCGCCCCCGGCGGCGGCCCGCTCGACGGTCCGCCGCCGGGCGGCGGAGAGAAAGACGGCACGGACCCCGCCGGTGAGGCCGAGCGCGTCGGCGAGGAGTTCGACCGTGCTGCGCTGTGGCCGGCTGGCCCGGCCGCGCTCCAGGTCCCGCACCGTCCGCACCCCGAGCCCGGCCCGCTCCGCCAGCTCGGCCTGGGTGAGACCGGCGGCCAGGCGGTGCCCCCGCAGCAACTCCCCGAGCGGGGTACGACCATCCGGGTCCGGCAGGTGATCATGAGCCGGGGTCATGGGCAGGAAGGGTACGGATGGGATACGACGGTCGACACCGATGCGTCGTATGCCCGACGCCCCGGAACCTGACGAAGCTCTTGCCGGACGGATCCGTGGACGATCAGACTCCCAGGTCGCGAGCGATGATCATCCGCTGTACCTCGGAGGTGCCCTCGCCGATCTCGAGAATCTTGGCGTCCCGCCAGAACCGGGCCACCGGGTACTCGTTCATGAAGCCGTAGCCGCCGTGGATCTGGGTCGCCTCGCGGGCGTTGTCGACGGCGATGGTGCTGGCGTGCAGTTTCGCGATCGCGGCCTGCCGCTTGAACGGCTCGCCGGCCAGCATCCGCGCCGCCGCGTCGTAGTACGCCAGCCGCGCCGTGTGCGCCTTCACCTCCATGTCGGCGATCTTGAACTGGATCGCCTGGTAACTGCCGATCGGCTGGCCGAACGCCTGTCGTTGTTGCGCGTACCTGATCGACTCGTCGACGCAGCCCTGGGCCAGACCGACGGCGAGCGCGGCGATCGCGACCCGGCCCTCGTCGAGGATCCGCAGGAACTGGGCGAACCCGCGCCCCCGCTCGCCGAGCAGGTTGGCCGCCGGGACCCGGCAGTCGTCGAAGGTCAGCTCGTGGGTGTCCGACGCCGTCCAGCCGACCTTCGAGTACCCCGGCGCGACCGTGAAGCCCGGCGTCCCGCTCGGGACGATGATGGTGGACAGCTCCTTGGTCCCGTCGGGCCGGGTACCGGTCACGGCCATGACGGTGATCAGGGCGGTGATCTCCGTACCCGAGTTGGTGATGAACGCCTTGGAGCCGTTGATCACCCACTCGTTCGTGGCCTCGTCGAGCACCGCGCGGGTCTGGGTACCGCCGGCGTCCGAGCCGGTGCCCGGCTCGGTCAGGCCGAAGCCGGCGAGCGCCTCGCCGCTGAGCAGCCTCGGCAGCCACTGCGCCCGCTGCTCCGGAGTACCGAACCGGTAGATCGGCATCGCGCCGAGGGAGACCGCCGCCTCCAGGGTGATGGCCACGCTGGAGTCGACCCGGGCCAACTCCTCCAGGGCCAGGCAGAGCGCGAAGTAGTCGCCGCCCATGCCGCCGTACTCCTCGCCGAAGGGCAGGCCGAACAGGCCCATCTTGCCCATCTGCCGGATGATCTCGTACGGGAAGGTGTGCTTCTCGTAGTGCTCGCCGATGACCGGGGCGACCACCTCACGGGCGAACTCCCGCACGCTGGACCGCAGCGCCTCGTGTTCCTCGCTGAGCCGGAAGTCCATCTGATCCTCCTGTGTGGACGGGCCGCCGGGCGCTCGTGACGCCGGGACGGGCTGGTGCCGGTCCCGGTCGTGCCGGGACCGTGGCGGGTGGGCCGGTCAGACCGGGGTGACGCCGTGCCGGCGGCGCGAGAAGTGCCGGTCCTTGGTGCGGGCGGCGGCGAAGCGGCGCAGCAGTTCGGCGCGGAGTTCGTGCGGCTCGACGATCGCGTCGACCACCAGCTCGCTGGCGAGCCGGACGATGTCGATGTCCCGCTCGTACTCCTCGCGCCGGGCGGCGACGAACGCGGCGCGCTCGGCCTCGTCGGAGATCGCGGCGATCTTGTTGGCGTAGACGGCGTTGACCGCGGCCTCCGCGCCCATCACCGCGATCTTCGCGGTGGGCAGCGCGATCGTCGCGTCCGGCTCGAAGCCCGGGCCGGCCATCGCGTAGAGGCCCGCGCCGTACGCCTTGCGCACCACCACACAGATCTTGGGGACGGTCGCCTCCGAGATCGCGGTGATCATCTTGGCGCCGTGCCGGATGATTCCCTGCCTCTCCACCGCGCTGCCGACCATGAACCCGGGCACGTCCGACAGGAACAGCAGCGGCACGTTGAACGCGTCGCAGAGCTGCACGAACCGGGTCGCCTTGTCGGCCGAGTCGACGAAGAGCACCCCACCCTTGAACATCGAGTTGTTGCCGACCACCCCGACGACCTCGCCGCCCAGCCGGCCGAAGCCGATGGTCAGCTCCTTGGCCCAGAGCGCCTGGATCTCGAAGAAGCTGCCCTCGTCGAGCAGGCCCCTGGCGTACCGGCGCATGTCGAACGCCTGCCGTTCGCTGGCCGGCACCAGGGCGGCCAGGTCGACCGTGGCCGGCGCCGCCACCGGCTCGACGGCCGGCGGTGCCTGCGTCCAGTTCGCCGGCAGGTACGACAGGTAGCGCTTCACCACGTCGAGCGCCTCGGCCTCGGTCTTGCAGAGGAAGTGCCCGACGCCGGACTCGGCGCAGTGCACCTTCGCCCCGCCCATCGCCTCCAGCGTGGTCTTCTCGCCGGTGACCATCTCGACCATCCGGTCCGAGCCGAGGTACATGCTGGCGTTGCCGTCCACCATGGCCACGACGTCGCAGAACGCCGGGATGTACGCCCCGCCCGCCGCGCTCGGCCCGAACAGCGCGCAGACCTGCGGGATCGATCCGGAGGCGCGAACCTGATTCCAGAAGATCTTGCCGGCACCGCGTCGGCCCGGGAAGAGCTCGACCTGGTCGGTGATCCGGGCACCGGCCGAGTCGACCAGGTAGACCATCGGGACGGCGGTCGTGTACGCCCGCTCGATGATCCGGATGATCTTCTCGACGGTACGCGCCCCCCAACTGCCGGCCTTCACCGTCGAGTCGTTCGCCATCAGGCAGACCGGCCGGCCGTCGATGGTGGCGGTGCCGGTGACCACGCCGTCGGCCGGCAGGCCGTCAGCAGTCGTGCTGGCCGCCGCGCCAACCGGTCTGCCGGCGCAGGCGTTGGCGAACAGGCCGTCCTCGACGAACGAGCCCTCGTCCACGAGCAGGGCGACCCGCTCGCGGGCGAAGAGTTTGCCCCTGGCGGCGTTCGCCGCGTGGTACTTGTCCGCACCGCCGGCCTGGGCGCGCTTGCGCAGTTGCTCCAGTGCCTCACCGTCGAGCGTCACGCCGACTCCCTCGCCCCTGCGCCGCCCGCCTCGTGAACGGACGACCCGACCTGAACGATCGTTAGGCTAGCGCATCGGCTCCCCCCGCGGCGACCCGCCGAGGCTCTGCACCGCGAATCACGACGTGAGGGCGTCGACCAGTCCGCGCAGACTCCCGCGCAGCCGCTCGTCGCCGAGTTCGACCCGGACGGCGGCCACGTGCTCGGCAGCCAACGCAGCGAGCAGCAGGTGAGCGTCGGCCACCGGGTCGGCGCGGCCGGCCAGCAGCAGAGCGACATGCCGGTGCCAGAACCGGTACGCCCCAATCCGGTACCGCGCGCCGGGGGCGGCGGTCTCCGACACCCGCACCAGGTCCAGGTGGCCGAGCAGGTGGTCCAGGTATGCCTCGACGAAGGCACGGAGCCGCTCCTGGGAGGTCACCTTGGTGCCGGGCGGCCCGGGCCCCAGCGGAGCCGGGCCGAACAGGATCGCCTCCTGGAGATCCCGCTCCTGCTCGTCGAGCAGCGCGGTGGCCAGGCCCGCCTTGTCGCCGAACCGGCGGAACAGCGTTCCCTTGCCCACCCCCGCGGCGGCAGCCACCGCGTCCATCGAGACGGCCTCCACGCCGCGTTCCCGAAAGAGGACGGCGGCCGCCTCCAGCACGGCCGCCCGATTGCGCGCCGCATCAGCCCGCTCCCTGGGCGGTGACATACGCAACTCCAGCAGTTCGGCGGGAGGAGTGGCGTAAACGGACTGCGGTCCGCTAACGTTCCGAGGCATAAACGGACTATAGTCCACCTAATCCGGAGGTCACCATGTCCAACCTGATCGCCCGTGACGAGTTGCGCGCCGCCATCAATGCCGGCACCGTCACCGTCGTCGACGCCCTCGGCGGCGACCACTACGCCCGGCAGCACCTGCCGGGAGCCGTCCTCCTGATCGAGGCCGACGTGTCCGCACGCGCCGCGGACCTGCTGCCGGACCGGGAAGCCGCGATCGTCACCTACTGCTCCAACCCCTCCTGCCCGAACAGCGGCCGGGTCGCCGACCGGCTCACCGCCCTCGGCTACACCAACGTGCGCAAGTACGCCGAGGGCATCGAGGACTGGGTGGCGGCCGGCCTGCCGACCGAGTCGGGCGCCCCGACCCGCTGAACCACGAGGCTGGGGGTACGCCGAAGCCGGCGTACCCCCACAGCACCGGGTGACTCAGGCCGGGAGCGGCGTGAGGCGGGTACGGGGGCCGGCGCGCAGGACGCCGGAGGGCAGGCGCTTGCCGGTCAACTCCTCGGCCAGTTCCGCCGTCTCGATCAGCGCGTCCAGGTCGATGCCGGTGTCGATGCCCATGTCGTGCAGCATGTGCACGGCCTCCTCGGTGGCGAGGTTTCCGCTGGCACCCGGGGCGTACGGGCAGCCGCCCAGGCCGCCCACGCTGGCGTCGAACTCGGTGACGCCGAGTTCCAGGGCGGTGAGCAGGTTCGCCAGCGCGGTGCCCCGGGTGTTGTGGAAGTGCAGCAGCACCGGGACGTGGGCGTTGCGCTCGCGCACGGCGGTGAGGAGTTCGCGGACCCGGCGGGGCGTGCCCATGCCGGTGGTGTCGCCGAACGCCACCCGGTCGGCGCCGTCGCGCACCACCCGCTCGACGATGCCGGTTACCCGGGCCGGGTCGACGTCCCCCTCGTACGGACAGCCGAAGCTGGTCGCCACGATCACCTCGGCGCGCGCGCCGGCGCCATGCAGCAGGTCGATCAGCTCCGCGATGTCGTCCAGCGACTCATCCGTGGAACGGTTGACGTTGCGCCGGTTGTGGGTGTCGCTCGCCGACACCACCACCTCGATCTCGGTGAACCCGGCGGCCAGGGCGCGCTGCGCACCCCGGGTGTTCGGCACCAGGGCCGAGTAGCGCACCCCCTCGGCCCTGGCGGCCCGCCGCCACACCTCGTCCGCGTCGGCCATCTGCGGAATCGCCCTCGGATGCACGAACGACACCGCCTCGATCCGCCGTACGCCGGTGCGGGACAGGGCGTCGAGCAGCCGCACCTTGGCCTCGGTCGGGATGGGCTCCTCGTTCTGGAGCCCGTCCCGGGGGCCGACCTCGCGGATGGAGACGAAGTCCGGCAGTTCCGCCATTAGGGGTCACCTCACTGTGACGGTGGGATGCTGGTTCCCCCAGCATCCCACCGCGCGAAAGAGACCGGATCGTCAGCGCATGCGGGTGACGATGGCGGTGTCGTAGTCGCCGGAGAGGAACTCGTCGTTCTCCAGCAGCTCGGCGAAGAAGGGGAGGTTGTTCTTCGGGCCGGCCAGCGCGAAGGCGGCGACCGCGGCCTTCGCCCGCTCGATCGCCTCGGCCCGGTCGGCGCCACTCACGATGAGCTTCGCCATCAGGCTGTCGTAGAACGGCGTGACGGTGTTGCCCTCGACATAGCCCGAGTCCACCCGGACACCCTCGCCGGTCGGTTCGACCCACGTCTTGATCACGCCGGGACCGGGCAGGAAACGCTTCGGGTCCTCCGCGTTGACGCGCAGCTCGATGGCGTGCCCGCGCGGGGCGAGCGCGTCCGGGTCGAAGGTCGGCGCCAGCCCGGCGGCCACCCGCAGCTGCTCCTCGACCAGGTCCACGCCGTACACCAGCTCGGTCACCGGATGCTCCACCTGGAGGCGGGTGTTCATCTCCAGGAAGAAGAACTCTCCGGTGGTCGGATCGAGCAGGCACTCCACCGTGCCCGCGTTGCGGTAGTTCACCGCCTCGCCGGCACGGACCGCCGCAGCCAGGAACCGTTCCCGCAGCTCCGGCGAGACCGCCGGGGACGGCGACTCCTCGACCAGCTTCTGGTTACGGCGCTGCACCGAGCACTCCCGCTCGCCCAGGGCCACCACCCGGCCGTCGGCGAGGCCGAGGATCTGCACCTCGACGTGGCGTACCCGGGGGAAGTAGCGCTCGATCAGCACCGAGCCGTCACCGAACATGCGCTCGGCGAACGAGCGCACCTTGTCGTACTCGATGTGCAGCGCGGCCTCGTCATTCGCCACACCCATGCCCATGCCCCCGCCACCGGCCGCGGCCTTGACCATCACCGGGTAGCCGATCTCGCCGGCGGCGGCCACCGCCGCCGCCAGGTCGGCCGCCGGTTCCGTGGTGCCCGGCGCGACCGGCACCCCGGCCGCCGCCATCAGGTTCCGGGCGTTGATCTTGTCGCCCATCGCGCTGATCGCGTCCGCGCCGGGCCCGACCCAGATCAGGCCGCTGGCCTCGACGGTACGGGCGAACTCGGCGTTCTCCGACAGGAACCCGTAACCAGGGTGGACGGCCTGCGCGCCGGTGCTCTTGGCAGCGGCGAGGATCGCCTCCACGTTCCGGTAGCTCTGCGCCGGATTGGCCGGCCCCACGCAGACGGCCTCGTCGGCCTCGCTGACGAACGGCAGGTTGGCATCGGCCTCCGAATGCACCGCGATCGCACGGATGCCGAGCCGCCTGGCGGTACGGATGATCCGGCGGGCGATCTCGCCCCGGTTGGCGACGAGCAGCGACTCGATCATGTTTCCTCCCGACGTCCAGGGGGTGACGACGGCTGCCAGCCAACCATGACCGCCCGGTTACTCACGAGTCAGCACTCCACCACCGAACCCAGGGGCAGCCCCGGTGGTGGAGTCGGGAACGGCTCAGACCGGAGTCGGGGCGAGGAGAGCGGCCAGGGTGGCACCACGGAGCAGTGCGGCGCGGCGTCGGCGCTCCACCTCGCCCCCGAGGAACGGGGTGGAGTTCATCAGACCGAACGCGGCGTGGGCCAGCACCCGCGCCTCACCGTCGGGCAGGTCGGGGTGCAGCGCGGTCAGCACCGTCACCCATTCCTCCACATAGAGACGCTGGAGCCGGCGGATGCGGCGACGCGGCTCGTCGGGGAGCCGATCCAGTTCGTGCAGGTGCAGCGCGATGACCGCGGGATTGGCGAGCGCGAAGTCCACGTGGAAGTCGATCAGGGACTCCAGTGCGGCCCGCGGGTCGCCGGGGTGGACGGCGGCCCGGTCCCGGCCGCCGTCGAGCAGCCCCTCACTGACCGGGATCAGCGCGGCCGCCAGCATCGCCTCCTTGCCGGCGAAGTGGTGGTACAGGGCCGGCCCCGTCACCCCGGCCGCGGCACCGATGTCGTCCATCGATACGCCGTGGTAGCCGCGTGCGGCGAAGAGGCCGACCGCGATCTCCAGGATCTCGTCCCGGCGGGACCGCCGACGACCCGTCCGCACCACGCCGTTCATCGCACCCCGCGCCTGCTGTTCCAACGCCACCGGGCAAGCCTAGACCGCCCGCCCTCCTCACCGGGGGTACGGTTCCCATCGCTCGGCCCACCTTCCTACCCCAACCCCGTGTTGATCATGAAGTAGACGGCGATGCCGATCACTTCAACCGCCGCGCGCCCCC
>NZ_SMKF01000154.1 GCF_004348325.1 Micromonospora sp. KC213
GGCGGGGGCCGCAGCGGTGGACGGCGGACGGCGACTGCCCGACGATCTGGCGGCGGGCCTGCTGGCAGGGCTGGCGTACCCGGAGCGGCTCGCCCGGATACGCCGGGCCGGCGACTCGTCGTACCTGATGGCGGGCGGGACCGCGGCGGAGCTGGCGGCGGGCACGGCCCTGGCCGGCGTCGACTGGCTCGCCGTCGCGGTGGCGGACCGCTCCCCCGGCGCACCGGCCGCGCGGATCCGGCTGGCCGCCGCGGTGGACGAGGCGACGGCCCGGGAGGCGGGTGGCCCGCTGCTGCGCACACAGCGGGAGGTGCGCTGGGCCGATGGCGACGTGGTGGCCCGCGAGGTGGTCGGGCTGGGCGCGATCGAGCTGGTCAGCCGCCCGCTGGCCCGGCCGGGGCGGGAGCTGCTGGCCGGTGCGCTGCGCGACGGGCTGCGCCGGGAGGGGCTGGCGCTGCTCGACTGGACGCCGGCGGCCCGCGCGCTGCGGCAGCGGCTGGCGTTCTGCCACCGGGCGCTCGGCGGGCAGTGGCCGGACGTGGGCGACGATGCGCTGCTGGCCACCGTCGACGACTGGCTCGGCCCGGAGCTGGCCACCGCCCGCCGCCGGGCCGACCTGGCCCGGGTCGACGTGACGGCGGCGCTACGCCGGCTGCTGCCGTGGCCGGCGGCGGCCCGCCTGGACGAGCTGGCCCCGGAGCGGATCGAGGTGCCCAGCGGGTCGCGGATCCGGGTGGACTACGCCGACCCGGCCGCGCCGGTGCTGGCGGTGAAGCTCCAGGAGACCTTCGGCTGGGCCGAGGCGCCCCGGATCGCCGACGGTCGGGTGCCGGTACTGCTGCACCTGCTCTCCCCGGCCGGCCGGCCGGTGGCGGTCACCGCGGACCTGGCCTCCTTCTGGCGCGGCGGGTACGCGCAGGTCCGGGCCGAGCTGCGGGGGCGCTACCCACGCCACCCCTGGCCCGAAGACCCGGGCACCGCCACGCCGACCCGGCGCACCACGCCCCGGCGGCGCTGAGACTCACTCGTCGACGACGTCGGCGACGACCACGGTGATGTTGTCCGGGCCGCCGGCGCGCAACGCCAGGTCGACCAGCCGGCGGGTGCAGTGTGCCCGGTCCGGGGTCTCGGCGAGCACCTCGGCGAGGGTGTCCGGGCGGACGACGTTGGAGAGCCCGTCGCTGCACAGCAGCCAGCGATCGCCGGCCCAGGGCACCATGGTCGCGTACGCCGGGGACACCTCCTCGCCCTGCAACGCCTGGGTGACCACGGCGCGGCGCGGGTGGCTGGCCGCCTCCTCGGGGCTGATCAGCCCCTGGTCGACGAGCATCTGGACGAAGGTGTCGTCCCGGGTGATCTGCTTCAGGGTCCCCTCGCGGAACAGGTAGGCCCGGGAGTCGCCGACGTGCGCCAGGGCCAGGCAGCTGCCGGTGCGGGCGAAGAGCAGGGCGGTCAGTGTGGTGCCCATGCCCTGCCGGTCCCGGTTCTCGGCGACCGCCTGGCGGATCCGCTCCGTGGCCAACTCGATGCCGCTCTGCAGCGCGGCCACCAGGGCGTCCTCGGGGGTCTCCACGTCCAGGGGGGCGATCGCGTCGATGGCGATCCGGCTGGCCAGGTCACCGGCCGCCATCCCGCCCATGCCGTCGGCGACGGCGACGAGCCAGGCACCGGTGTGCAGGGCGTCCTGGTTCCCGCTGCGGATCAGCCCACGGTCGCTCGTCCCGACGGAACGAAGCTTCAGGGTCATGGGAGGCAGCCTGCCAGGCGAAGGGCCGTGTTGTCTCTAGGGGATCGGTACGACGGCGTGTGGCGCGGCGAATGTCACTGCCGCTCGCGTTTCCGCCGACCGGACGACGTCCAACCTCATCCAGTCCGATCGATTGACAGGGGCGTGACGCACTGGAAACATCGGCTGATGCTGGGAGCGCTCCCAGAATGGGTGTTCTCCGTGCCCCCCACCGCTCTCCGTCCCCCCGGAAAGGAATCCCCCGTGATCCTGCTCCGACGCCACCGGCGCAACCTCGCGCTGCTGGCCGCGACCACCCTGGCGGTCACCACCGCCGGTGCCGGCGTGGCGCACGCCGAGGTGCCCCCGGACGCGCCCGAACAGATCAGCAACGGCGACTTCAGCGAAGGAATGTCGCCCTGGTTCACCTACGGCACCGGCCCCAGCGGCGTGTCCGACGGCCGGCTCTGCACCACGGTTCCCGGTGGCCTGGCCAACCCGTGGGACGCCGGCATCGGCCACGACGGGGTGAAGCTCAACGCCGGCGCGGAGTACCGGCTCGGCTTCGACATCTCCGCCGACCCGGGCACGACGGTCAAGGCCGTCCTCCAACTCGGCAGTGCCCCCTACACCGCGTACGCCACCGTGTCGGCGACCGCCGGGCCGCAGACCGCCCGGGTGGAGCAGAACGTCACCGTCCCCGACGACAACCCGAACGCCCAGCTGATCTTCCAGGTCGGCGGCGCCGCCGCCGAGCAACGGGTCTGCCTGGACAACGTCTCGCTGCGCGGCGGCGAGCCGGCCCCGCCGTACGTGCCGAACACCGGGCCGCGGGTCCGGGTCAACCAGGTGGGCTATCTACCCGGCGGGCCGAAGAACGCCACCGTGGTGACCGAGAAGACCGACCCGCTGGACTGGGAGCTGCGCTCCGCCTCGGGCGCGGTGGTGGCCAGCGGTCGCAGCACCCCGCGCGGGGTCGACGAGGCATCCGGACAGCACGTGCAGACCATCGACTTCTCGGCCCACCGCACGCCCGGCACCGGCTACACCCTCATCGCCGACGGCGAGACCAGCCACCCGTTCGACATCTCCGGCACCGTCTACGACCGGCTGCGCTCCGACGCGCTGCAGTTCTTCTACGCCCAGCGCAGCGGCATCGCCATCGACGGCGACCTGATCGGCGCGGAGTACGCCCGCCCGGCCGGCCACCTCGGCGTGGCCCCCAACCAGGGTGACACCGAGGTGCCGTGCGCGGCCGACAGCTGTGACTACACCCTGGACGTGCGGGGCGGCTGGTACGACGCCGGCGACCACGGCAAGTACGTCGTCAACGGCGGCATCGCCACCTACCAGCTGCTGAACACGTTCGAGCGGACCAAGACCGCGCAGACCGCCGACGGCGGCGCGGCGCTCGGCGACTCCACCCTGCGGGTGCCCGAGCGCGGCAACGACGTGCCGGACATCCTCGACGAGGCCCGCTGGGAGATCGAGTTCCTGCTGCGCATGCAGGTGCCGGCCGGCAAGCCGCTCGCCGGGATGGCCCACCACAAGATCCACGACCGGGCCTGGACCGGTTTGCCGCTCGCCCCCGAGAAGGATCCGCAGCCGCGCGAGCTGCACCCGCCGTCGACGGCGGCCACCCTCAACCTGGCCGCCGTCGCCGCCCAGTGCGCCCGCCTCTTCGCCCCCTACGACGCGGCCTTCGCGGCCCGCTGCGGCACCGCCGCGAAGACCGCCTACGCGGCGGCCGAGGCCAACCCCGCGGTGTACGCCCCGAACAGCGGCGTCGGCGGCGGCCCGTACGACGACACCGACGTCAGCGACGAGTTCTACTGGGCGGCGGCCGAGCTGTACCTGACCTACGGCGACAAGACCTACCTGGCCGACGTGACCGCCTCGAAGCACCACACCGGCGAGGTCTTCGCCCCCAACGGCTTCGGCTGGCGGGACGTCGCGGCGCTGGGCCGGCTCGACCTGGCCACCGTGCCCAGCGGGCTGCCCGCCGCGGAGAAGGCCCGCATCCGCGCCTCGGTGACCGAGGCCGCCGACGCGTACCTGGCGACGCTGCGCGCCCAGGCGTACGGGCTGCCGATGCCCGCGAACGGCTACTTCTGGGGCGCCACCAGCAGCGTGATCAACAATGCGGTCGTGCTGGCAACCGCCTTCGACCTGACCCGAAACGCGACGTACCGCGACGGCGCGGTGCAGGCGGCGGACTACCTGTTCGGACGCAACGCGTTGAACATGTCGTACGTGACCGGCTGGGGCGAGCAGCACGCCCGCAACCAACACAGCCGGATCTTCGGCCACCAGCTCGACCCGTCGATGCCGAGGCCACCGGCCGGTTCGCTGGCCGGCGGCCCGAATGCCGATCTTCAGGACCCGTTCGTCGCCCAGTTGCTCAAGGGCTGCAAGCCGATGTTCTGCTACGTCGACGACATCAACTCGTACTCGACCAACGAGGTGGCGATCAACTGGAACTCGGCGCTGGCCTGGCTGGCGTCGTTCCTCGCCGACCAGGGCGACGCCGGGGCGGTGCCGGCGCAGACCTGCGCGGCGACGTACCAGGTCCACGGCAGTTGGCCGGACGGCTTCAACACCCAGGTCACCATCCGCAACACCGGCCCGGAGGCGGTCGACGGCTGGACCGTGCGCTACGCCTTCACCGGTGACCAGGAGGTCGTCCGAGGCTGGTCGGCCCAGGTGAGCCAGGTCGGGGCCACCGTCACGGCGAAGGACCTGTCGTACAACGCGAAGATCGCGCCCGGCGGCAGGGTGACCTTCGGGCTGATCGGCAAGCCCGGTTCCCTGGCCAACCCCGGGCCCAACCTGATCACACTCAACGGCGCATCCTGCGCCCTGTCCTGAGGTTCCTCCCGCCCGGGGCACCGCGCCCCGGGCGGGAGCCCACCGGCCTGCGGCATGTCGTGCTCTCCCGCAACGGAAAACCGGGCATGCCGCGCTCCGCGATCCGTGGCGACGCCCTCCGGTCCAGCCGCGAGCTCGCGCCCAGGTTCTCGTGGCGTGGCCCGCTTGACCTTGACACGGTGAGAAGGTCTTCACTGTGACGAGGAGGTGGTTGCGATGACCAGACCGCAAGAGGACACGAACACGGCGCGAGCTCTGCAGGGGCTGCAGAGCAGCAACTCCTCGGTGCGGCTGCGAGCGGCACTGGCGGTCGGCGCGGCCCCTGACCCGCGGTTCGTCGACACGCTCATCGAGCGATGCGCGACGGAGCCGGACTTCTACGTGCGCGACATGCTGACGTGGGCTCTCACCCGCCACTCGCCGGCAGTCACCGTCCCGAAGCTCGTCGACGAACTCCGCTCCGAGCGTGGCCAGGCCCGAAGCCAGGCGTTGCACACGCTGTCCAAGATCGGGGATCGGCGAGCGTGGCCGGCGGTCACCCGGGCCCTGCTGACCGACGCCGACGAGGAGGTGGCACGGGCCGCCTGGCGAGCAGCGGTCGTCCTCGTGCCCGACGGTGAAGAAGCCGAGTTGGCCGCGGTGTTCGCGACACAGCTCGGGCGCGGCGAACGCGAGACGCGGTTGAGCCTCAGCCGCGCCCTGATCGCGCTCGGTGAGGTGATCATGCCGGCCCTGAACGCCGCGGGGACGAGTCCCGACCCTCGCGTGCGCCAGCACGCGATCGCCACACAGCGACTGTTGCGCGATCCGGATGCCGGATTCGAGTTCGCCCTCGAGGAGGCGAAGCGCATCGTAGCCCTCGGCCCGGCCGGCCAGGAGGGATGACCGGCGGTGTTGATCGGCGAGGTGGCACGACGGTCCGGGGTCAGCGCCCGCATGCTCCGGCATTACGACTCGCTCGGCCTGATACGACCAACCGGCCGTACCGACGCCGGATATCGGGAGTACTCCAGTGAGGACATCCAGCGGATCTTTCATATCGAGAGCCTGCGGGCACTGGGGCTGTCGCTGCGTGAGGTCGGACGCGCGTTGGATGATCCCGCTTTCACGCCCTCGGGTCTCGTCGACGACCTCATCAGCCAGACGCGGGAACGCATCGCGAGCGAGACGGAACTGCTGACGCGACTCCGTCGGATCGCTGCCGCGGAGCCCGCCGACTGGAAGGACGTCCTCCAGATCGTCGCCCTGCTCCATGCCCTGGGATCGGAGAGCGCCGGGAGGCGCCAGCGCGCGGCCCTGTCGTCGGTCGGAGATGTTCCGGTGCCCGTGGAGGCTCTGGTCGAGGCAGCGTTGAACGAGACGGACCCGAACGTCGCCGGAGCCCTTCGATGGGCGTTGCGGCGATCCGGCGAGCACGGGTTGGCGCTGTTGGCGGAGGGCCTCGGCTCACCCGCGGCCGAGGTGCGCAGACGTGCCGCCCAGTGCATCGCCGAGATTCCGGACGGTGCGGCGACCGCGCTGCTGCGGGACGCCCTCACCAACTCCGACATCGCGGTCCGCAGGCGTGCGGCCCTGGCGCTCGGGGCACGTGGCGTGGCCGACGCGGTCCCGACCCTCGTCGACATGATCATCGACGAGACGAACGACGTCGATGCGGCCGATGTGCTGAGCACGCTGGCGGGTGATCCGGCGTTGGCGGATCAGATCGCTGCCAGAATCGTCGACTGCCTCGCCCGGGACACCGTTGGGTCGGCTGCCCGCCGGCGGCTGGCGCAGGCACTCGCGGATATCCCGGGGACCACCGCCGCACGCGCCCTCGCAGCCCTCGCACATGACGAGGACCGGGCCGTTGCCCTCACTGCGACATACATCCGCGGGCTGCGCGACACCGGGGACATCGACGACCGGGCTCACCGCTCCGACGGGTGACCCGTCACACCGGCCGCCGCATGGCGACCCTCTCGCCCATGTCCAGGCCCAGCGCCGCCTCGGCCGCCAGCACCTGCGCCAGGTCCGGGTCGAGTTGGGCCGGCGACAACGCCACGAAGCCGCACCGGGCGTAGTAGGGCGCGTTCCACGGCACGCTGCGGAAGGTGGTCAGTGTCAGTGCCGACAGTCCCTGCCCGGCGGCCCAGCCGGCGACGTGGTCGAGCAGCCGCCGGCCCAACCCCCGTCGGGCGTACCCGGGATGGACGCTGAGCTGTTGGACGTGGGCGCAGCCGTCGACGAGGCGTACCGCGGCGAAGGCGATCTGCCGGTCGTCGGCCTCCACCACCCAGACGCGCCCCGCGCGCTGGCATTCGCCCAGTGTGTCGAGGTCGAGCGGCGGCGCGTCGGCGATGTCGATCATGCCGATCTCGCGGAACGGCGCTCCGGAGGCAACCTCGATCCGTTGCAGTTCACCGAGTTCGTCCGCCGTCGCCGTCCTGATCCGCTCCACGGCCCCAAGCCCACCACGGCCACCGGTCCGATGCCCAGCGGATTTCGCCGGCAGCGGCGCGGGCGGGGCGCCCGCGCCACGCTGTGGCTGGTACGGGCGCCCCGGCCGGGTGGCTGGTGCTCAGGCGGTGGGCAGGCCGCCGACCTGCGTGTTGATCCAGGTACGGATCGACGGCAGGTCGCCGTAGATGGACGGGCCGGTGGCGCAGGTGGAGTTGTTGTTGCCGGCCCGGCTGGTCGCGCCGATCAGGTGCCAGACCCCGTTGATCCGGCGCACCTGCGGGCCGCCCGAGTCGCCGTAGCAGGCGCCCGAGTTGCCGTTGGTGTTGTTGGTGCAGATCTCGTACGTGCCGTCGATGCCCAGGCACCGGTTGTCGGCGACGATCGAGGTGTCGAGTTCGTTGGCGACCTCGGGCGCGGAACCGCACCCGCGCTGCGGGCAGGTCTGACCCCAGCCGATGATCCGGGTGGCCGTACCGACCGCGCCGGAGGTGGTCGGGATCGGGGCCGGGGCGTAGCTGACCGAGTTGGCCAGCTGCAGCAGCTTCACGTCGATCCTGGGGTGGTTGACCGCCCGGATCACTCGGACCACCGTCCCGCCACTGGTGCGGTTGTTGCTTCCCACCCGCACCGACGAGGGCGTCGGGCAGTGCTCCGCGGTCACCGCCCAGTTGGCCTTGATGAGGGTGCCGGTGCAGCCGGAGACGTAGACCATCCAGGGGTAGTTCTCGCTGGCCGGCCGACCACCGACCACCAACGGGCCGACGTCGGTGCCGGTCCAGGTGTAGGTCGCCGCAGCATCCCGCGCCGCCGCGCTGTCGGCGAAGAGGGCGTTCACCCGGGCCGCCTCGGCGGGGCTCGGGGTGGCGTTGGTGCAGGAGACCGGGGCGCTGCTGCCGGACATCAGATCGGAGCAGAGGCCGGTACGCCGGTCCGGCAGGCCGAGGATGTGGCCGATCTCGTGGGTGGCGATGCGGGTCCGGTCGTACCCCTGGTTGACGGCCTGCCAGCCCATCCAGACCCGGCCGTTGCCCAGGCTGGTCGTCTGCGCGCGGGGCCAGCCCGAGTCGACGTAGATGGTGATGTTGCCCGGGGTGCGGGGGGCGAGCCGGACGTTGCTGACCGAGCTGTTCCAGATGGCGGCGGCCCGGTCGAAGTTGGTACGGAACTCGCCGGCCCGGCTCGCGTCGTAGTAGACGGTCTGCGGCGCGGCGGAGGCGGCCGTGCCTGCCGTTGCGACCATGCCGGCGGTGGCCACCACGGTCGCGAGCAGGGCCACGGCCGTACGCGAGAACTGACGTCGGATCATCCGACCTCCCATCGATCAATGTTTGCTGATATTAAATGCATCGACGCCCATAGGTTTCATAACGGATCCGTCATACGTCGAGCGGGGCAGGCCCGTCCGGGCCTGCCCCGCGACGACGGGCCGGTGGACGCGGCGTCAGCCGCGCTGTCAGCGCCAGGCGATGTCCGAGTCCCGGTAGAGGCAGTGCTTGCCGTCCGGGCCGGAACCCAGCTCCTTCGGCTCGCTGCCCTTCTTCACACCCTGGAAGCGGGTACAGATCTTGGTCTTCCTGCCGCTGTCCCCGACGACCGTGATGTTCGAGAACCGGGCGGTGTCACCCCAGTTAGAGTTGATGCCCACGAGCGTCTTGACCTTCGTGGCGGTCACGTTCTGGAGCACGACGTGCCGCTGGTGCGAGGTGGAGCAGTTGCCGCAGGCCCGGTAGAGCTTTCCGGAGTTCTCCACCCGGAAGTTTCGGATGGTCACCGTGCCCGCGCCGTTGTGCTGGAAGACCTTGTCCGAGCCGGAGCGGGCACCGCCACCGTCCACCGTGTAGCTGCTGCCGCCGTTGAACGTGGCCGCATCCTCACCCACGTCCTCCCACCAGACGTTGATCAGGGTGCAGTTGCCCCTGCAGTGCACGCCGTCTCCGGCCGGGGCTCCGATGATCACGTTCCGCAGGGTCGCTCCGGGGGCCAGCTCGAACATCGGGTCCTGCTTCTCGCTCTGCCCGCCGTCGCCGATGCCGTAGTAGCGCTTCATCCCGCCGTCGAGACCACTGCTGGGAACGGGAACGGTGGCGTTGACCTTCACACTGCCGGACGGCGACGGCCAGCTCGCCAGGGTGGTAACCGGCGCGGCGGCGGCCGGCGCAGCAGCCACGTCCGACGCCGCGGGCGCGGCGACGGCGGCCGGCCCGGAGCTCGCGACGAGGGTCGCGGCGAGCACGGCGGCGCCGACGGCCCCGCATCCGAGTCGGGTACGGTTCGGTGTGGTGCGCACGGAATCTCCTCCTCGTGCCAGGATGGACCGGAACAGCGCGCGGTCGGCCGGTTGTACGGCCGGGGACGGTACGCACCGCTCCGCCGGGAGAATGAGGGTTGCGGAACTCCTCCCGAGGAAAGGGCTTTCCCGCGACGAAGTTAGCCCCACCAATAGAAAGATGTCAATAGTTTGGCCCCTCGGCCGCGACTGGGGCAGCCCCGATCCCCCGATCGGGATGCTCGCGCCGTGAGCCGGTCGGCGACCGCTCAGCCGATCTCCTCGTCGACGAAGCACCAGCGCCAGCTCTCCCCCGGCTGGATCGACCGCATCACCGGGTGCCCGGTGGCCTCGAAGTGCCTGGTCGCGTGCTGGTAGGCGGAGGAGTCGCAGCAGCCGACGTGCCCGCAGGTCAGGCAGGACCGCAGGTGCACCCAGTTGTCGTTGCCGACCGTCACACACTCCGGGCACACGTCGGTGGTCTCCGGCGCGGCGTCGCCGGCCCCGGCCAGGTGTGGACAGCTCACCGAGCCTCCTCCGGTCGCAGCAACGACTCCTCCAGGTCCAGGTCGCGGTAGGCCCGCACCAGCGCCTCCTCGGAGATACGGCCGGCGTCGCGCGCCGACCGGAACACCTCCCGCTCGGCGTCGATCATCTCCTGCCGCAACCGCGCGTACGCCCGGGACGGGGTTTCCCGTTCGCTGCCGCCGAGCTGTTCCCAGGCCAGGTTGGTGCGGTTCTCCACCACCCGGCGGGCCCGGTCGGCGACCGCCTCCGGCACGGTGTCGACCAGCGCGTCGAGCCGTTCCCGGGCCGCCCGGCCGGCCTGCTGCTGCACCGTGGCTGCGGCGAGCGCCTCCTGCACCGGGTCGTCCGGAGGCAGCCGCAACCGGCGGGCCACCGCCGGCAGGGTGGCCCCCTGCACCACCAGCGTCACCACGATCACCGCGAACGCCAGCCAGATGAACAGCGCCCGCTGGTACGGCCGGTCCCCGGCCAGCGTCAGCGGCAGACCCAGCGCGGCGGCCAGGGTGACCACCCCACGCATCCCGGCCCAACCGATGACGATCGGTGCCTGCACCGGCGGACTCGGCTCCCTGCGCCGGATCCGGGGCACCAGCCGGGCCAGGTAGACCGCCGGGAACAGCCAGACGAACCGGGTGAGGAAGACGGCGAGCAGCACCGCCCCGGTGATCCCCAGCAGGCGGCCGAACGGCTCGTCCACGTTCCGCAGGACCTCCCGGAGCTGGAGGCCGACCAGCAGGAACACCAGCCCTTCCAGCAGGAACCGGGCCAGCCGCCAGAACGCGCCGATCTGCAACCGGGAGGCGGCCGACAACAGCAGCGGCAACCGGTGCCCGATACCCAGGCCGGCCACCACGACCGCCACCACACCCGAGGCGTGGATCCGCTCGGCGGCGAAGACCACCGCGAAGGGCACGATCAGCGAGAGGGCGTTGTCCAGCAACGGGTCGTCGATCCGCCGGTGCAGGAAACCGAAGACCAGCACGCCGAGCACCCCGACCAGCACCCCGCCACCCGTGGCGACCAGCACCTCGCCTGCGACGTAGCCGGGCCCGACCCCGCCGGCGCCGGCCGTCGCGGCGGCGATGGCCACCCGCAGCAGCACCAACGCGGTGGCGTCGTTGAGCAGGCTCTCGCCCTCCAGGATGGTCACGATCCGCCGGGGCAACCCGACCCGCCGGGCCACCGCGGTGGCCGCGACCGCGTCCGGTGGCGCCACCACCGCGCCCAGCGCCAGGCAGATCGCGTACGGCAGGTCGGGCAGGAGCAGGTGGACCACGGTGCCCACCACGAACGCGGTGAAGATCACCAGCCCCACCGCGAGCAGCAGGATCGGCCGCAGGTTGAGCCGGAACGCGGGCACCGACGTCTCCAGGGCCGCCACGTAGAGCAGCGGCGGCAGGATGCCCACCAGCACCAACTCCGGGTCGAGCCGGACCTGCGGAAACCCGGGCAGGAAGGAGAGCACGAGACCGAGGACGACCAGCAGGATCGGCGCGAGCAGACCGAGCCGCCGGGCCAGTGCCGCGCCGAACGTCGCGATCGCCAGGAAAACCACGACCTCGAACAGAGCTTCCACGGCTACGAGCCTAGGGCCGTCCCCGACGGTGCCGGCTCAGGCCACCGCCCGCAGCCTGGGCAGCACCTCGGCGCCGAACGTGTCGACAAACCCGCGCTGCTGCTGCCCCACGTGATGCAGCGCGATCTGGTCGAAGCCCAGCGCCACGTACTCCTCCAGCCAGCCGACGTGCCGGCCCAGATCGGCCGAGACGTTGACCACCTCCGCGACCTGCGCCATCGGCACCTGCTCACTGACCACGTCGAAGTGCTCGGGGGTCTCCAGATCCCAGCAGACCGGCGGGGCGAAGACGTTGCTGCGCCACTGCTCGTACGCGATCGCCTCAGCCTCGGCCTGCTCGGGCGCCCAGCTGAGGTGCACCTGCAGATGAAGCGGCCCGCGACCGCCCGCCCCCCGGTACGCGTCGATCACCTGCCGCAGGTGCTCCACCGGCGCGTTGACCGTGATCAGGCCGTCGGCCCACTCGGCGCACCACCTCGCGGTCGGCACGCTCACCGCCGCGCCGATCAGCGCCGGCGGCTCCTCCGGGCAGGTCCACAGCCGCGCCCGGTCCACCCGAACCAGGCCGTCGTGGCTGACCTCCTCACCGGCCAGCAGCGCACGGATGACGTCGACGCACTCCCGCAGCCGGGCGTTGCGCACGTCCTTACGCGGCCAGACGTCGCCGGTGATGTGCTCGTTGCTCGCCTCGCCGGAGCCGAGCGCGGCCCAGAATCGGCCCGGGTACATCGCGGCGAGGGTGCCGATCGCCTGCGCGATGATCGCCGGGTGGTAGCGCTGGCCCGGGGCGTTGACCACCCCGAACGGCAGGTTCGTCGCCTGGAGCGCCGCACCCAGCCAGGACCAGGCGAACCCGGAGTGCCCCTGGCGCCGGCTCCACGGCGAGAAGTGGTCCGAGGACATCGCCGCCCCGAACCCGGCCCGCTCCGCGTGGATCACCGCGTCCAGCAGCTTGCGCGGGTGGATCTGCTCGTGAGAGGCGTGGAAACCGAACACCGTCATGGGCAGCTTTCCTACCCATGACGGTGTTCGGTCAATCGCTACTCTGCGTGCGCGCCAGTCCCGGCCGGGGCGGCCCCCTGCCCCACCCACACGGTCTTGGTGTTGCAGAACTCGCGCATGCCGACGGCCGACAGTTCGCGCCCGTACCCCGAGTTCTTCACCCCGCCGAAGGGCAGCTCTGGGTACGAGGTGGTCATCCCGTTGACGAAGACGTTGCCGGCCTCCAGGTCGGTGGCGAAGCGCTCCTGCTCGGCCGGGTCGCCGGTCCAGGCGTTGGCGCCCAGACCGAAGGCGGTGCCGTTGGCCACCTCGACGGCCTCGTCGTATGAGGAGACCCGGTAGAGGCCGGCGACCGGCCCGAAGACCTCCTCGGACCACATCCGCATCCGCGGGGTCAGGTCGGTGACCACCGTCGGCGGGTAGAACCAGCCGTCACCGTCGGACTGCTGCCCGCCACAGAGCACCGTGGCGCCGTGCTCCACCGCGTCGCGCACCTGGGCGTGGACCTCGTCCCGACCGCGCTCGCTGGCCAGCGGCCCGACGTCGGTCTTCTCGTCCATCGGGTCGCCGACCCGCAGCGCGGACATGTGCGCGACGAACCGTTCGGCGAAGGCGTCGAACACGTCGGTGTGGACGATGAACCGCTTCGCGGCGATGCAGGACTGGCCGTTGTTCTGGCAGCGCGCGGTGGTGGCCACCTCGGCCGCCCGGTCCAGGTCGGCCGAGGGCATCACCACGAAGGGGTCGCTGCCGCCAAGTTCCAGCACGGTCTTCTTCAGCTCCCGGCCGGCGATCTGGGCGATGGACCGGCCCGCCCCCTCGCTGCCGGTGAGGGTGGCGGCGCGGACCCGAGGATCGGTCAGGACGCGCTCGACGGCGTCCGAACCGACCAGCAGAGTGGTGAAGGCCCCCTCCGGGAAACCGGCCCGGCGGAACAGGTCCTCCAGGTATAGGGCGGTCTGCGGCACGTTGGAGGCGTGCTTGAGCAGTCCGGTGTTGCCGGCCATCAAGGCCGGCGCGGCGAACCGCGTCACCTGCCAGAGGGGGAAGTTCCACGGCATCACCGCCAGCACCGGGCCGAGCGGCTGATACCGGACGAACGCCCGCTCCGCGGCGACCGCCTCGGCGTCGGCCGGCTCGTCGGCGAGCATCCGCTCGGCGTGTGCGGCGTAGAAGCGGCAGGCGTTGGCACACTTGGTCACCTCGGCCCTGGCCGCCGCGTACGTCTTGCCCATCTCGGTGGTGATCAGCCGGGCGGTGGCGTCGCGGTCGGCGTCGAGCAGGTCGGCGGCAGCGGTCAGCCACCGCCCCCGCTGGGCGATCGTGGTGCCGCGTAGCTGCTGGAAGGCAAGGTGGGTCCGCTCGATGGCGGCGTCGATCTGTTCGTCGGACATCGGGTCGTACGACTTGAGGGTCCGCCCGGTGGCGGGGTTGGTGGTGGCGATGGCCATTCGTGCTCCTGTCACTCGAAGAGTGAGTGCCGCACGCCCGGCTCCTCGCGGTGGCGGGCGGCCCGGCGGCGCTGGATGATGACCAGGTCGACCACGGCGACCGCGGCGAGGAGGGCACAGACCATGCCCAGCCAGGCGACGTCGGCGCGGAACGCCAGCACCGCGAAGACGGTCATGCTGACCAGCCCGAACAGGGCCAGCACGGCCCGCGTGTTCAACGCGCTGTAGGCGTGGCCGACCGTGCCGCGGGCACGCCGGGGCTGCGATCTCGTCATTCCCTCGGGCTACCCCGGGACGGAGGGGACTAACCGGCCGAACCTTACGTGCAGACCCGCGCAGGCAGCTAGCAGATAGATGTTTCCACATGTCGCATCTGCCGGGTAACCGACCCGAGGCAACCACCCCACCCCACCGGCCCCCTACAGTCACCATGTCGTCACCGCGAGCCGTCGGAGCGGGGGAAGACATGCCACGCCGCTGGGTCGCCGCCGTCGCCTGCCTGCTGTCGGGCTTGACGGCACGGTTGGGCCGGCAGCAGGAGCGGCGGTGAGCAGGTC
>NZ_SMKF01000155.1 GCF_004348325.1 Micromonospora sp. KC213
GGCCCGACCCGACTTCACCGAACCGGACCTGACCGTCGAGCGGCGGCACGCCTACACCGACGCGCTGGCCCCGCTGCCGGCGGTGGCGGGAGCGTGGCGGGTGCCCGACCCGATCGACGACTTCGCCGGCTACCTGCCGTACGTGGTGCTGGCCGAGGTGCTCACCGACGGCGACGCGTCCCGGCTGGTCGAGCGGTTGGTCCAGCGGGACCGTACGGTCACCGGCCTCGGTGGCTACCTGGGCTTCATGGGTGACCCCTTCGACGTACGCGACCCCACCGCGCTGCTGCTCCAGGCGCACCTGCCGCCGGGTGGCGACGTGGACAAGGTGCTGGGCGCCATCGACGAGGAACTGGACCGGCTGGCCACCGACGGGCTGACCGACGACGAGTTGGCCCGCACCCAGGCCCGGATGGCCACCCACCTGTTGCGCGACACCGACGCGGTGCTCGGCCGCGCACTGCGGATGGCGGTGCTGGAGCAACAGCGGGGCGAGCCGGGCCTGCTCAACGAACTACCCCGGCTGGTCGGTGAGGTCACCGAGGAGCAGGTACGCGCCGCCGCTGCCACCCTGCGACCGGAGCGCCGCGCCGCAGTCGAGGTCATCCCCGGAGGTGCCAGATGAGCGCGAGGAGTGAGCCGGGTTTGCGAGCCCCGCAGTCGCGAACGGAGAATGCCCGGTGAGCGCGAGGAGTGAGCCGGGTTTGCGAGCCCCGCAGTCGCGAACGGAGAATGCCCGGTGAGCGCGAGGAGTGAGCCGGGTTTGCGAGCCCCGCAGTCGCGAACGGAGAATGCCCGGTGACGGCGATCCTTCCCGCCGAGGCCCGCGCGCTGCCGCCGCTCGGGCCGACCCGCAAGCTGAAGCTGCCGAAGCAGGCCGAGCGGACGCTGTCCAACGGGCTCACCGTGATCGCGGTGCGCCGTCCCGCCGTCCCGCTGGTCGAGGTGCGGCTCTGGATGCCGTTCGGGCGGGCCCACCTGGCCCGGGGAGCGCTGCTCTCGCAGTCGCTGCTCTCCGGCACCGCGACCCACACCGCCACCGAGATTGCCGCCGAACTGCAGAAGGTCGGCGGCGGGCTCTCCGCCGGGATCGACCCGGACCGGCTGATGCTCTCCGGGGCCAGCCTGGTCACCGGCCTGGGCCGGATGCTGGAGATCCTCGCCGACGTGCTGACCGGGGCCACCTATCCGGCCGAGTGGGTCGACACCGAGCGGGACCGGCTGGTCGACCGGATCCAGGTGGCCCAGAGCCAGCCGTCCCACCTGGCCCGGACGGCCCTGCTGAAGCGGATCTACGGCCGCCACCCGTACGCGGTGCAGACCCCCGAACCCGATCAGGTTCGGGCCGTCCGCCCACCGGCGCTGCGCCGGCTGCACGCCGAACGGGTTCACCCGGCGGGCGCGGTGCTGGTGCTGGTCGGCGACGTGCAGCCGGAGCGTGCGCTGGACGCCGCCGAGCTGGCCCTGGCCGGTTGGCGGGGCGACGGGCACCGGGTGGAGCTACCGCCCGCTCCGCCGCTGGAACCCGGCCCGCTGCTGCTGGTCGACCGGCCCGGTTCGGTGCAGTCGTCGCTGCGCATCGCGCTGCCGGCGGTGCCCCGGACCCATCCCGACCACGCCGCGCTGCAACTGGCGAACCTGCTCTTCGGCGGCTACTTCTCGTCCCGCTGGACGGAGAACATTCGCGAGGACAAGGGCTACACGTACGGACCGCACTCGGCCGTCGAGCACTCCGTCGCCGGCTCGGTGCTGGTGGCCTCCGCGGAGGTGGCCACCGAGGTGACCGGTCCCGCCCTGCTGGAGACCACGTACGAGCTGGGCCGGCTGGCCACGCTGGCCCCGAAGCCGGACGAGCTGGAGCAGGCCCGCCAGTACGCCCTGGGCACCCTTCAGCTGGGCATGTCGACCCAGGCCGGCCTCGCCTCGTTGACCAGCGCGTACGCCGGTAGCGGCCTGCGCCTGGACTTCCTCGCCGAGCACGCCGCCCGGCTGGTGAGGGCGACCGTGGACGACGTCGTCGAGGTCGCCGCCCGCTACCTGGCGCCGGCGAAGGCGGTCACCGTGGTGCTCGGCGACGCCGACCGGATCGAGGGGCAGCTGTCCGCCCTGACTCCGGTCCGACGGGAGCCGGCGTGAGCGGTCAGCCGTCTTCAGCCGATCTGACCGGCGAGTCGCCCCCACCCGGCGTGACGGGCCCGGCGGCTCCACCGCTGGCCCGCTCCACGCTGGACCGGGCGGCGCACCGGCGGACCGACCGGGAGTGGTTGGCGCAGGCGTGGCGGCGGGCCCGGGTGTTGGTGCTCGACGCGACCCGCGACGGGCGGGCGTTGGTGCGCGGCACCAACCCGCCCGTTTTGGTGTTGCGGGATGCGGTCGAGTTGGGCGCGATGGGGGACACCGCGCCGCTGTTCCTGGGTGTGGAGCCCGACGGCGTCCCGGTCTTCGCGGTGGACGCGCCGCTGTCGGAGCTGCCCGGCACCCGTGAGGTCAACCTGCGTGAGGTCGGCCACCTGCTGAGCGACCGCGACGCGGGGTTGTTCACCACCGCGCTGGCGCTGGTCAACTGGCATCGGGGGCACGGCTGGTCGCCACGGACCGGGCACCGCACGGAGGTCGACGAGGGCGGCTGGTCCCGGGTGGACGCGCAGGGCCACCGGGCCTGGCCCCGGACCGACCCGGCGATGATCGTGCTGGTGCACGACGGGGTGGACGGGCCGGACGGGCGTTGCCTGCTCGGCAACAACGCGGCCTGGCCGCGTACGCCAGGGAAGCGGCGCTACTCCTGCCTCGCCGGCTTTGTCGAGCCGGGGGAGTCGGCCGAGGCCGCCGTGCTGCGCGAGGTCCGCGAGGAGGTCGGGGTCGCGGTCGAGCGGATCGGGTACGCGGGCAGCCAGTCCTGGCCGTTCCCCGGCTCCCTGATGCTCGGTTTCCTGGCGGAGGCGGACCCGGGGGCGCCGGTACGGCTCGACCCGGCGGAGATCGCGTACGCCCGCTGGTTCACCCGACGGGAGATCGGCGCGGTGCTGGCGGGCCGGCCGGTGGACGTCGGCGGTGGTGACGACATGATCCTGCCGCCCCCCTCGTCGATCGCCTTTTTCCTCCTGGACCGCTGGCTCAACGGCCACTGCTGACGTCGCCGCCCCGACCGAGTCCCCTCCCCCTGACCGATCCCTTTCCGCCTCGCCCGGCCGCCGCGCCGCGTCGCGCAGCCGTGCGGCAGGTGGTGGTGTCACGGGCGGCGGGGGTCGGTGGAGGGCCCGGGCCGGGTTCGACCGGGCCGGGCCCTCGCCTCGTCAGCCGGATCAGGTCAGGTCGAACTGTCCGTTCTTCGCGCCGGTGATGAAGCCGAGCCATCCGGCCCGGGGGAACAGCAGCACCGGTCCACTGGGGTCCTTGCTGTCGCGCAACCCGACCGCCGCCGCGCTCAGCGGGGCCATCTCGACGCAGTTCGAGGTCTGGCTGCGGGTGCTCTTGCGCCACGGGGCGTCGGCCAGCTGCCGGGCGGAGAGCGTGTGGTGGATCTCGTTCATGGTTTTGCTCCTGCTCTGGAACTCCGATGGGGACGAGTGGCGTCCGCCCGATCCCGACGGAGGTTCGGCGTGGATCACCGCTCCGTCAGCCGCCCGGACGGCCGACGCTGGATCGGCGCCGCTGCCGCCCCGGGGGCTGCCGGGGATGGCGTCGCCGTCCCGGTGAGCCGTCCCGTCTCCTCGAAGAGCCACGAGACGGTGTCCGTTGCGGTGAGCGCCGCCGAGCACAGCCACTCAAAGACCACTTTATAGCGATTTACGGTATTTGCATCGTGTGACATGACGTCGATGAAGCCACCTTCGATCGCCAGCGTCTCCGGATCCTGCGGATCGGCGAAGCGGTAGAGCGAGAACGCGGTCGGCGGCAGATAGAACTGGCCGATCACTGTGGTGCGTTGCAGCAGGCGCAGCGTGACGTTGGGAAGCATCGCCAGCTCGCAGAGCTTGCCGAGCTGCTCGCGCCGTACCTCGACGGGGCCGGCCCGCTCGCCGAGCGCCGCCTCCTCCAGCACCGCCGTGTAGCGGGGGCCGTCCGCCCGGTCCAGCAACGACTGTCGAGCCAGCCGGGCGCGGACCTCGGTTTCCGGATCCTCGCCGGCCCGCGGGTCGCTGTCCGTCTCGGTGGCCCGGTCCGCCGAGACTATCCGCAGCCGGGCGTAGCCGGCGGTCTGCAGCAGCCCGGGCACCAGGACCGGGTTGTACTCACGGATCTCCGCGCAGCCGGCCTCGATCTCCGCCCAGCCGAGCTGCTGCTGCGTCATCACCGGGTACGACTTGCGCCAGCCGCGCACGTCGCCGGCCTCCCGGGCGATGGCGAGCAGGTCCGCCCGCTGTGCCGCGTCCGCGCCGTAGAGCTCCAGCAGCACGGCCACGTCGTCCGGGTCGGGTCGGCTGCGCCCGTTCTCCAGCCGGGACAGCTTGGACGCCGACGCCCAGCCGATTCGTTCGATCACCTGGTCGCCGGTGAGCCCCGCCGCCTCGCGCAGGCGGCGCAGATCGGTGCCGAGCCTGCGCCGACGCAGGATCGGGCTCGGTACGGCAGGAGGCACGGGTGTCCTCGATTCCGTCGACCGCCGCCGACGCGACGGTAACTGTATGAGATTCGCCCCCCACGGTCAGTATGGACGCGCGACCGGCGTCGGTGGTTCCCGGCGAGGGCGTGTCCTGAGACAAAAAAAGGACTGTGGTAACTGTCAGCGGCACGGACGACGATGACCGGGCCGGCCGCACCTCCTCCAGACCGCGCCCGCCGGCGCCACCCCCGCGGAGGGAATCCCATGCGCACCGTCCTGCGCCGCCCCGACTTCCGACTGCTCTTCGGCGCGTTGCTGGCCAGCATGGCCGCCGAGTCGATCCTGCTGCTCGCGCTCGCCATCTGGGTCAAGGACCTGACCGGCTCGGACGGTCTGGCCGGCGCGACCATCTTCGCGATCATCGCGCCGATGACGCTGGCGCCGCTGGTGGGCTGGCTGGTCGACCGGTACCGCCGGCGGCCGTTCTTCGTGGCCGCGAACCTCGGCACGGCGGTGCTACTCACACCGCTCTTCGCCGTCCGGGACGGTGCCGATGTCTGGATCATCTACGTGGTGGCCGCCCTGTATGGCCTGTCGTACCTGACGCTCACCGCCACCCTCAGCGGCCTGATCCGGCAGCTCGTTCCCCACGAGCTGCTCGCCGAGGCGAACGGGGCGTTGCAGACCGTCCGGCAGGGGCTGCGTCTCGGCGGTCCGCTCGCCGGTGCGGTCCTCTACGCGGCGGTCGGCGGCTGGCTGCTCACCACCCTGGCCATGGTCGGGTTCGTCACCGCCGCCGCCGTGGTCGGGCTGCTCCGGACCGCCGAGGTCGCACCGGCACCGGTCACCCTGCGCTGGTCGGCCGAGCTGGGCGCCGGGCTACGCCACCTGGCCGGTGAGCCGGCGCTGCGCCGGGCGCTGCTCGGCTACGGGGTGGGCTCGCTGGTGATGGGCTTCAGCGAATCACTGATCTTCGCGTACGTCGACCAGGGCCTCGGCCGGGACGCCGCGTTCGTGGGGGTGCTGGTCACCGTGCAGGGCATCGGTGGGCTGGTCGGTGGTCTGCTCTCCCCGGCAGTGGTGCGGCGGGTCGGCGAGGTCGGCGCGCTCGCCGCGGGGGTGACCTGCTTCGGTCCGGCCGCGCTGGCGTTGGCCTGGCCGGACCTGCGGCTGGGCGTGCTCGCGCTGCTGCTGGCCGGGGTGTCGCTGCCGCTGACCATGGTGGGGCTGACCACGCTGGTCCAGCGGCGTACCCCGCCGGGGCTGTTGGGTCGGGTGACCGCGGCGTCGGAGGCGCTGGTCAGCGGGCCGCAGGCGTTCTCCATCGGATTCGGTGCGGTGCTCGTCGGCGCGTTCGACTACCGACTGCTCTTCGTGCTCGTCGGGGTGATCACCACCGCGGCCGGCGTGTGGCTGTGGTGCGGCCGTCGCCTCTCCCCACCCGTCGGGCGACGCCGCACCCCGCCGCACCCGCTCCCACCGGTCCCGTCTCCCCGCCGGTCGCCGGAGTCGCTCGCCGCGCACGAGGTGGTCGCCACCACCCGCCGGGACGGATGGTCCTGACCCGACCACCGACGCGCCCGGGGGCCGGCGCGGTGTGCGCCGACCTCCGGCGGCGGGCCCTCAGCCGGCGATGCTGGCCAGGTGCTGCTTGACCTGGGTGATCGAGGGGTTGGTCAGGGCGCTGCCGTCGGTGAACCGCAGCGTCGGAACGGTCTGGTTGCCCCCGTTGACGCTCATCACGAACTGGGCCGCCTGCGGGTCCTGCTCGATGTCGACCACCTCGTACGCGATGCCCTCCCGGTCGAGCTGCGACTTCAGTCGGTGGCAGTAGCCGCACCACGGGGTGGAATACATCGTCAGCATGGTCAGGTCCTCCAAGACTCGCTCGGCCCGGCGCCGGTCAGGCCAGGCTAACCGCTGCAACACCAGCGCGAGCTGAGATGATTCCTTGTTGTGGTGGTTCACTCAGCGGCCGAACTGGTGCTCGCCGGACTGGATCCGGAGCAGCGGTCGGCGGTGACCGCCCCGGCCGGCCCGGTCTGCATCCTGGCCGGCGCGGGCACCGGCAAGACCCGCGCGGTGACCTCCCGGATCGCCCACCGTGCCCTGTCCGGCGAGATCTCGCCCCGGCACGTCCTCGCGGTCACCTTCACCGCCCGTGCCGCCGCCGAGATGCGAGCCCGTCTCACCGTGCTCGGGGTGGGAGGTGTGCAGGCACGCACCTTCCATGCGGCCGCGCTACGCCAGGTCCGCTACTTCGCGCCCCGGCTGCTCGACGGCCGCGCCCTGCCGGAGCTGCTCGACAGCAAGGTGCGGGTGGTCACCCTGGCCGCCGCCAAGGCCGGCCTGCGCGCCGACCGGGCCGCCGCCCGCGACCTGGCCGGTGAGATCGAGTGGGCCAAGTCGTCACTGGTCGAACCGGGCGAGTACGTGGTGGCCGCGGCCAAGGCGCAGCGCGACACCCCGTACGAGCCGGCGAAGGTGGCCGACGTGTTCACCGCGTACGAGCGGCTCAAGCGCGCCAACGGGGTGATCGACTTCGAGGACCTGCTGCGCGCGGCGGTGTGGGGGATCGAGGAGCACCGCGACGTGGCCGAGCAGGTGCGCGGCCAGTACCGGCACTTCGTGGTCGACGAGTACCAGGACGTGAACCCCCTCCAGCAGCGGTTGCTGGAGGCGTGGCTCGGCGGTCGGGACGACCTCACCGTGGTCGGCGACGCCAGCCAGACCATCTACTCGTTCACCGGGGCCACCTCGTCGTACCTGGTGGACTTCCCGCGCCGCTACCGTGACGCCACGGTGGTGCGCCTGGTCCGCGACTACCGCTCCACCCCGCAGGTGGTGGGGCTGGCCAACGCGGTGATCGGCCAGGCCCGGGGTGCCGAGGCCCGGCTGCGCCTGGAGTTGCACGGGCAGCGCCCGCCGGGCCCCGAACCGGAGCTGCGCATCTTCACCGACGAGCCGGCCGAGGCCAACGCCGTCGCGGCCCGCTGCCGGACGCTGGTCGATTCCGGCACCCCGGCGAAGGAGATCGCCGTGCTGTTCCGAACCAACGCGCAGTCCGAGGCGTACGAGAAGGCGCTGACCGAGGCCGGGGTGCCCTACGTGGTGCAGGGCGCGGAACGCTTCTTCGAGCGGGCCGAGGTACGTCAGGCGATGGTGGCGCTGCGGGCCGCCACCCGCTCGATCCCCGGGCAGACCCCGCTGCCCGCCGCCGTGGTGGAGGCGCTCGCCGCGGTCGGCTGGGCGCCCGGCGCCGCCCCGCCCGGCGGGGCCGCGCGGGAACGCTGGGAGGCGCTGGCCGCGCTGGTCCAGCTCGCCGAGGAGTACGCGGCCACGCCCCCGGTGCTGCCGATCGGCGAGGCCGCCGCGGTGGAGCGTCCGGTGACGCTGTCGGACTTCACCGAGGAGTTGGCCCGGCGGGCCGCCCAGCAGCACGTGCCCACGGTGGACGGGGTGACGCTGGCGTCCCTGCACTCGGCCAAGGGTCTGGAGTGGGACGCGGTCTTTCTGGTCGGGCTCTCCGAGGGCACCCTGCCCACCACGTACGCCCGCACCCCGGAGCAGGTGGAGGAGGAGCGCCGGCTGCTCTATGTGGGGATCACCCGGGCCCGCCAGTGGCTCTGGTTGTCGTACGCCTCGGCGCGTTCGCCGGGTGGGCGGGCGCGGCGGCCGTGCCGGTTCCTGCCGCAGCTGGACCGCTCCGGCGGCGGCGAGCGGGCCGGCGGGAGCGGGGTGGCCCGCCGGGCCGGTGTGGAGCGGCGGCGGGTCCAGGTGGCCTCCTGCCGTATCTGCGGCGCTACCCTGCTCGCCGGCCAGGACCGCAAGCTGGGGCGCTGCCCGACCTGTCCGTCCGATCTGGACGAGGAACTGTACGAGCGGCTGCGCGACTGGCGGGCCCGGGTGGCCGGGGCGCAGAAGGTCCCGGCGTACGTGGTCTTCACCGACGCGACCCTGACCGCGCTGGCCGAGCGGCGTCCGGGGCGGGTGGAGGAGCTGATCGCGATCGCCGGGATCGGTCCCCGCAAGCTGGGCCTGTATGGCGAGGCGGTGCTGGCGCTCGTGGGGGGCGCCACGGTCGATGACATCGGCCCGCAGAAAACTTCAGAAAACTCGTCGTAAATTCGTTTGCCCTCGCCCCCGGGCGAGGAATAGCCTCAGGACACACCTTGGGAGCGGCACCATTCCGGCTGCTCACGGGGTGGAGTCCGATGTCGGCACGAGGAACGTGAGGGAGGTGGCACCCGTGGAGATCTTCACCTATGAGCGTCTGGCGGCGATGCCAGCTGTCCACGCTCCGCTGTCGGCTGTCCGGGTGGCCCTTGCCGCCACGCGACCGTCGGTTCCGCAGGTGCACCAGGTTTGGACTCAGGCCGAGCTGATCCAGACCGCGCCGGCCACCGGAATCGAGCGGACCAGTGGCTTCACGGGCATGGGTGTCGATGTCGCAAACAAGCGGCGCGATGTCCGCGGTGTTCCACCTCGAGGTAGACCGGTCTGAAACTCAGACCACCGGCTCACCTCGAGGCCGCGGAACCCGCATACCGGGATCCGCGGCCTCAGTTTTTTTGCCCCGCCGTACGTCGGAAAGCGATCCACGAGATCGAAGTGAGAGAGAGGTGACCGGGTGATGAGTCTGGCGTTGGCCCCGCTCGACGTGAGCGTCGAGGTGGAGGCGAACCTGCCCTGCCGGAAGTTCGACCCCGACCTGTGGTTCTCCGACCAGCCGGCCGAGCTGGAACTGGCCAAGTCGCTCTGCGGGGACTGCCCGCTGCGCGTCGAGTGCCTGGCCGGTGCGGTCGAGCGGGCCGAGCCCTGGGGCGTCTGGGGCGGCGAGATCTTCGAGCGTGGTGCGGTCGTCCCGCGCAAGCGGCCCCGGGGCCGCCCGCGCAAGGAGGACCTCGCCCGCGACGCCGCCCTCCGGGTCGAGGCCGAGGCGCGTCTGGTGGCCAGTGGTGTGGCCACCCAGCGCGACGCGGTCCGGCTAGCCGCCTGACAACTTCCCGATCCACACGTCCCCGCCGGTCGTCACCGGCATCGAGAAAGTGAAGACCATGCTGCTGCACCTGCCGAACGGAACCGAGATGCAACTACTCCACGAAGCGTTGTCCCGGGCTCGAATGCGCCGGCCTCAGGCCGGTCGTACCACCACGAGCACTGAGGCAACCCGTTCCGCCCGTACCGTCGCCATGAACAGCCGTACCCAGTCGGCGCGTGACCTGGGCGTACTCTAGATCCCTAGCAGAACGTGGGGGCGGTGACCGGATGGTCACCGCCCCCACGTGTGTCGTGGATCAGCTCACCGGGGCGAAGCCGGGCAGCCAGCGTTCCAGGATCCCCCGGTACGGCGCCTTGGCCTCCAACTGGCAGAGCACCCCGATCGACCCGAGGGTCACCCGGTGGATGAGCAGGTACGACGGCGGCAGGTTGAGCTGGCGGCTCAACTGGAAGGCCGGTGACTTCGGGCTGGCCAGCCGGGTCGCCTCCGAACGCAGCCAGGCCCGGGTGAAGCGGAACTCCTCCTCGGCCACCGGGGCCAGCATGGGCCGGAGGTAGTCCAGCAGGGCCTGCGCGTCGATCGGTTCGGTCTGGCTAACGAAGCCCTCCTCGCGGAGCCCGGCCACCACCGCGTCGGCCTCGCCGCGCAGGGCCAGCCCGGCGAGCCGGCCGATCGGCTCCGGGGTGCCCTCCGGCATCCGCGCCACCGCGCCGAAGTCGATCACACCCAGCC
Source organism: Micromonospora sp. KC213 (assembly GCF_004348325.1). Classification (GTDB taxonomy): domain Bacteria; phylum Actinomycetota; class Actinomycetes; order Mycobacteriales; family Micromonosporaceae; genus Micromonospora. Next base: position 10,278 of record NZ_SMKF01000155.1, read on the forward strand.
GGCCGTCGGGCAGCAACCGGAAGTTGCCCGGGTGCGGATCGGCGTGCAGCAGCCCGGCCCGGGCCGGCGCGGACAGGTGCAGGATGGCCATCAGCCGGCCGGCCTCGTCGCGCTGTTCCTCGGTCCCCTCGCGGATGATGTCGGCCAGCGGATTGCCCTCGATCCACTGCGTGACCAGCACCCGGGGGGAGGCGTGGAACACCTGCGGAATGAAGATCTCCGGGTCGTCGGCGTACGCGGCGGCGAAGGCACGCTGCGACTGCGCCTCCAGCTCGTAGTCGAGCTCCTCGGTGATCCGTTCCCGTAGCTCGGCCAGGAGCGGCTTGACGTCCAGCCCGGGCTGGATGGCGCGGAACATCCCGCCCAGCCGGGAGAGCTGCTTGAGGTCGGCCAGCAGCGCGTCGCCGGCGCCCGGATACTGGATCTTGACGGCGGCGGCCACCGCCTCGCCGGTTTCCGGGTCGCGCCACCACGCCCGGTGCACCTGCCCGATGCTCGCCGCGGCAGCCGGGCTGTCGTCGAAGGAGACGAACCGGTCCCGCCAGTCCGGCCCGAGCTGCTCGGCGAGCACCCGGTGCACGCTGGCCACGGGCAGCGGCGGTGCCGCCTCCTGAAGTTTGGTCAGCGCCTGCCGGTACGGTGCGGCGATCTCGTCCGGCAGGGCCGCCTCGAAGACCGACAGCGCCTGACCGAACTTCATCGCACCGCCCTTGAGCTGCCCGAGGACACTGAACAGCTGCTCGGCGGTGCGTTGCTGGATCTCGGCGGAGATGACGTCGGAGGCGATCCCGGTGACACGCTTACCCATGCCGAGGACGGTCCGCCCGGCGAAGCCGAGCGGCAGAGCGGCGAGCTTGGCGGTCCGGGAGACGGCCCGGCGCGGGATGTCGGTCACCCGGCCATTGTTACCGACTTCCGGGGCCGGCGGCTGCTCCCGGCCGGGCTGACCCTCGGCTTTCCCGGTCAGCGCCGTCGGCCGGAGCAGGTGCAGCGGGGGTGAGGTGACCAGACGCGGCGTCGGAGCCGGCCGGCCCCGCCCACCTCGACGGCGCAGCCGAGCGTCTCCGGGCTGCCGCCGTCGAGGTGGGCGAGGGCTTCGGCGACCGCGTACCCGACGGCGGCGAGCAGGGTCGCCGCCGTACAGCTCTGGTCGTCGGGATCGCCGGCGAGCTGGGCGGCCAGCGCCGGCCAGCTCGGGTCGCGGTCGACCCGGTGCAGGTCCAGGCAGTGCAGGCAGGGGCCGACGGGGGGCCGCACCAGCGGCCCGACCACCGGCGTCCCCTCCCGCAACCCGAGCAGCAGGTGAGGTTGGCGGCGGTGGGCGTACCCGGCGGCGAGCAGCGCCGCCGGCCGGTCCGCGTCGAGCTGGACCACCAGTTCGACGCGCACGCGGCCGGGTGAGCGGGTCAGTGTCCCGGGGCAGGCCCGGCCGATCATCGCGCGGAGCGCCTCGGCCCGTGGTTGCCCCACGTCGGCCGCCGTGAGCCCCGTGCCGACCAGGTCGCCGGGCTGCACCGGCCCGGCCAGGTCGGGTACCACGTGGCCCACCCCCGCCTGAGCCAGCGCGACGGCGACCGGCCCGCCGAGGCGTCCTCTGCCGGTCAGCACCACCCGGGCGGCCCGTCGCCGGCGCAGCACCTGGGCCGGAGTGCCGGGCAGGGCCGGCGCGGCCAACGCGAGCGCGGTGGCCTCCGCGGCGAGCCGGGCGCGGGCGGCCCCGGCGAGGTCACGGGGGAGCAGCGTGTGCGCGGGTACGACCAGACCGGCCGCCTGCAGCGCGTCGAGCAGTTCCCGGGCCTCGGTGGGACGGACCTGGGCACTGGTCGCCTCGGCCAGGATGACGCGTTCGCTGCGACTGCCGTCGAGCAGGTCGAGTAGTCGGGCGGCGCGCGGATTCGCCACCTCCAGCAGGACGGCCCGGCCGGGCCGTAGGCCGAGTTGCAGGGTGTGCCGGTCGCGCCAGAGCCGGGTCAGACCCGGCAGCAGCGTGGGGCGGGGGAGAGCGACGGAGGTTGACCTCATGACGACGAATCGTGATCGAGCCGAAGCTGTCCGTCGATCGTTGTCCACAGGTGCGCGGCCCTGCACGCAGCGTTGTCCACAGCATTCCGTGAGTTATCCACAACCAGGCGGTAACCGTGTCGCGCTTCGGACAGTACGGAAGCCGTGACCACGTCGGGGGTGGCGCGCGACACCGGCCCGCGAGCGGTCCGCTCGCGCGGTTCGTCGGCGGCGCTCTCGGACCGCGGACACCACGGGGGAGGGCGGCCGGCGGCCGCCCTCCCCCGTGTGGCCGGTCAGACCTTGGCCTTGCCCAGGATGCGGTTCACTGTTGTGCCGCACACCGGGCACTTGCCCTTGGCCATGTTCATCCCGGTCTTCGAAACCTCGACCCGCCCCTCGAAGTCCCGCTTCTCCTTGCACTTGACGCAGTAACCGTTGTAGCTCTGGGCCTGGTCGGCCACGGTAAGCCTCCTCGTCTCGTCCGCCGGGCGTACCGGCCCGACGGTTCCTCGGCGGCGGGCCACGCAGGGCGCCGGCACCGGGGTCGTTCTGCGCGGCCACCCACGTGACCGCTGGTTGGCGGACCCTACCCAGGTGCGGGTAGTTCCATGTCAGCTGTGCATCGACACTGTGAGGAAGTCGACGTCGAGAGTGTGCACGCCGGAATAGGTGGGATCGAGCAGTTTGCCGGGGACACGCCGGGTGAAACGGCCGAACTCCGTCGGGGCCGGCCTGCCTGCGGCGGGACGATCTTCTACGGTGGGACCGGAGGGCGTGCGGTCGCGCGCGGCCGTCACGAAGGGTGGTCGACCGGTTTCGTCAAGGTCATCGTCAACTTTTTTCGGGACTCTCCGCGACCAACCACCATTTTCTGGGCGCGTGTCGCCGTGTTGACTCTTGCGGACCCCTGGTCAGTACGCTTTAGCTTTCCTTCGTGACAGGAAACCACGGCTGCGCGGCCCACTGATGGCTGGGGTGCGGAAGCCGGTCGTCGAGGTACGGCGCAGCCAGCGCCGGCGACGCACGGTGTCCGCGTACCGCGACGGGGAACGCGTCGTCGTGCTCATCCCGGACCAGTTCTCCCGGGCCGAGGAGAGCGAGTGGGTCGACCGGATGCTGGCCCGGCTCGCCGCCCGGGAGGGACGCCCCGCCCGCTCCGACACCGAGCTGCTCGACCGGGCGTTGCGCCTGATCAACCTGTATCTCGCCGACCACGGTGCCGAGGCGTTGCCGGCCAGCGTCCGCTGGGTCACCAACCAGAACGGCCGCTGGGGTTCCTGCACCCCCGCCGACCGGACCATCCGCATCTCCCACCGGCTCCAGGAGATGCCCGACTGGGTCCTCGACTACGTGCTGCTGCACGAGCTGGCGCACCTCATCGTGCCCAACCACAACGCCCGTTTCTGGGAGCTGGTCAGCCGGTACGCCAAGACCGAGCGGGCCCGCGGCTACCTGGAGGGCGTCGCCGCCGCCTCCGCCGTTCCGCTGCCCGGCTAAGGTCGGGGCGTGCTCCGACGTGTGGTGGTGGCGTTACTGGTGCCGGTGGCGTGGGCGCCGCCGGGGGTCGACCCGGTGGGCTGGCGTACCGCGCTGGCGGAGGACGTGATGGACCTGCTCGCCACCCTGGCCGAGGTCGAGACGGCGGTGGCGGTCATGCCGGAGGACCGCCGGGTGGCCGAGGCGGTGGTCTGGCCGGGCACCGTGATCCACGAGGTGCCGGAGCCGACGGTCAACGCGGCCCTGGCGGCGCTGACCGGGTACGACCAGGCAGCCGTGGTCGCCGCCGACGCCCCCGACCTGCCCGGCCTGATCCTGGGCAAGTTGCTCCGGCCGCTGACCAGCCGACCCGTCGCCGTCGCCCCGGTCGACGGTGACCCTCCCGGCCTGCTCGGGGTGGCGGCGCGGCTGCCCGTACCCGCCTGGCTGCCGGCGCTGGATCTGGACACCGCCGTCCCGGCGGACCTGCGCCGGGCGGCACCCGCCCCGGGCGACGTCGCGGTCACCCCGGCCTGGCGACGCCTGCGCGGCCCGGTGGACCTGGCGGCCCTCGATCCGGCGGTAGAGGGCTGGGAGAACACCCGCACTCTCCTCACCACCCCCCACTGACCCGCCC
>NZ_SMKF01000156.1 GCF_004348325.1 Micromonospora sp. KC213
GGTCAGTGGGCGTGTTTGCGACGGGCGGCGGTACGGGCGCGCTGCGTCTGGTCGAGGACGACCTTGCGGATGCGCACGGCGGCCGGGGTCACCTCGACACACTCGTCCTCGCGGCAGAACTCCAGCGCCTGCTCCAGCGACAGCTTGCGCGGCGGAATCAGCTTCTCGGTCTCGTCCGCCGTCGACGAGCGCATGTTGGTGAGCTTCTTCTCCTTGGTGATGTTGACGTCCATGTCGTCGGAGCGGGAGTTCTCGCCGACGATCATGCCTTCGTACACCTCGGTGCCCGGCTCCACGAAGAGCTGGCCGCGCTCCTGGAGGTTGGTCATGGCGAACGCGGTGACCGCGCCCGCGCGGTCAGCGACCAGCGAGCCGTTGTTGCGGGTACGCAGCTCGCCGAACCAGGGCTCGTAGGACTCGAAAACGTGGTGCAGGATGCCGGTACCCCGGGTCTCGGTGAGGAACTCGGTGCGGAAGCCGATCAGGCCGCGCGCCGGCACGAGCCACTCCATCCGGATCCAGCCGGTGCCGTGGTTGACCAACTGCTCCATCCGGCCCTTGCGGGTCGCGAGGAGCTGGGTGATCGCGCCCAGGTACTCCTCCGGGGCGTCGATGGTCAGCCGCTCCACCGGCTCGCAGGTCCTGCCGTCGATCTCCCGGGTGACGACCTGCGGCTTGCCGACGGTGAGCTCGAACGACTCGCGGCGCATCTGCTCGACCAGGATGGCCAGCGCCAGCTCGCCGCGGCCCTGCACCTCCCAGGCGTCCGGCCGCTCGGTGGGCAGGACCCGCAGTGACACGTTGCCGACCAGCTCCTTGTCGAGCCGGTCCTTCACCATCCGGGCGGTGACCTTGGCGCCCTTGACCCGGCCGACCAGCGGCGAGGTGTTGGTGCCGATGGTCATCGAGATGGCCGGCTCGTCGACGGTGATCAGCGGCAGCGGGACCGGGTTCTCCGCGTCGGCGAGGGTCTCACCGATCATGATCTCCGGGATGCCGGCGACGGCGATGATGTCGCCCGGCCCGGCGGAATCGGCGGGCTTGCGCTCCAGGCCCTCGGTCATCAGCAACTCGGAGATGCGGACCCGCTGCGTGTTGCCGTCGGTGCGGCACCAGGCCACCGTCTGGCCCTTGGCGATGGTGCCCTGGCGGACCCGGCACAGCGCGAGCCGGCCGAGGAACGGCGAGGCGTCGAGGTTGGTGACGTGTGCCTGCAGCGGCGCGTTCTCGTCGTACGCGGGCGGCGGGATGGTGTCCAGCAGGGTGCGGAACAGCGGTTCCAGGTTGTGGCTGTCGTCCGGCACCGCGCCGTCGGCGGGCTGGGTCAGCGAGGCGATGCCGTCGCGGGCGCAGGCGTAGACGATCGGGAAGTCGATCTGCTCCTCATCGGCGTCCAGGTCGAGGAAGAGCTCGTAGGTGTCGTCCACGACCTCCTTGATCCGGGCGTCCGGCCGGTCCACCTTGTTGATCACGAGGATGATCGGCAGCCGGGCGCGCAGCGCCTTGCGGAGCACGAAACGGGTCTGCGGCAGGGGGCCCTCGCTGGCGTCGACCAGCAGCACCACCCCGTCGACCATGGTCAGGCCCCGCTCGACCTCGCCGCCGAAGTCGGCGTGCCCCGGGGTGTCGATGATGTTGATGGTGACCGGCTCGGAACCGTCGGCCGGCATGTACCGCACGCCGGTGTTCTTGGCCAGGATGGTGATGCCCTTTTCCCGCTCGAGGTCCATCGAGTCCATGACGCGCTCGGTTACCTCGCCACGGGCGCCGTAGGCGCCGGCCTGCCGCAACATGGCGTCGACCAGGGTCGTCTTGCCGTGGTCGACGTGGGCGATGATGGCGACGTTGCGGAGGTCGGTGCGAAGCTGCATACCCTCCATACTCCTGTCTGCGGTTGCCGGGGCGCGTGCCGGGGTCATTCCCCGGGACCGCCCGGATCTTTGCCGAAGCTGCTGTTCCGACCGTTTCTGCGGCAGACATGCTGGCCCCTGGTGGTGCCGGGGGCCGGAGGCACGGGCTGCCGACGCGCCGCAGGGCCGGCCGACCCGGGTGCTCCACCAGGTCGCCGTGACGGGCGTCACGGGCGACGTCGTGGTGATCGTCGGTCGGCTGGTACCGGGAGCGGCACCCTGCTGCTGGTCGGCTTCCTAGCGTACGCGGACCCGGCCCGGCTCGTCCGGGCGCTGTGGGTGATCCCGGCGGTCGTGACCCGCGACACACCGCATCATCCGCGCCGGGTGGGCCGGTGCGGGCGTGCGGCCGGGCGCGGCCACGGGGCCATGGATCGCCCTCACGGCCGGACGGTGGAACGCCGTGAGGCCCTTTTTCCTCACCCTTCGCAGTGGGCGGGAGGGTGCCTGCTTCTCCATTCGGCCGCCTCAGGTGCTGCTCCCAGCGGCCTCTCAGGTTCGAGCCATCTGAAGATAGCCCCTTTGACCTGGGAATTTATCTGTCTCAACGGATAGCGTACGGATAAGCCCGACGATGTGCACCCCAACGGTCGGGCCGCCTCCGGACCGAAACCCCGCTACGCGCAGTTACTGCCTGCCCGACCGGTGACCCTGACGTTGACAGCAGCCGGCGTCGCGGGGGCGGCTGCGAAAGGGGGACTCCATGACCATTGCCCCGGCCAACCTGCTGGCCGTCCGCCGGCTCCTGCTCAACACGTTGAACGTCGACCCGGGCAGGACCCGCGACGAGGACCTGGAACCCGCCGAGGTCGGCATCGTCGGCGACCCGGCACATCGGGGCGGCTACCACTGCGGCTCGGACCGGGTGGTCGCCGGCGACTACTCGGTCGTCGAGTCGCCGCGGGACTCCGCCGGCCTGACCCTGTACGCCTCGGCCCTGGACGTCGGCCAGTTCCGGGTGCAGTCCGGTGGCCGCACCCACAACCTGCAGACCTTCTCCACCTGGTGCGTCGCCCAGTGCGTGGCGAACACCCCGGACAGCCGCGACATCCGCGAGATCATCTACTCCCCTGACGGGAGGGTGGTCCGCCGGTGGGACCGGCTCGGCAAGCGCGCCACCGGCGACAGCTCGCACCTGTGGCACACCCACCTCAGTTTCTTCCGCGACTCGACCAAGGCGAACCGGGACCAGACCCCGCTGTTCCGCCGCTACCTGACCACCATCGGACTGCTGGAGGACAACGACATGACCCCCGAAGAGCACGCCTGGCTGGACGCCGTCCACAAGGCCCTGACCGCGTTGGACGGTCGCAACTCGATCGGCCAGATCTACACCCGGATGGCGTTGGGCGAGGACCACACGAACCCGTCGTACGTGAGCCCTCACCCGACGCTGCGGTCGTTGGCCGCCCAGCTCACCGCGCTGCAGAGCGCGTTGGCCACGCTGTCGACAAAGGACTTCACCGACGAGCCGGCCATCATCCAGGGCGTACTCGCCGGCCTCAAGCCGGAGAGCATCGCGGCGGCGATCCCGCCGACCATGGCCAAACAGGTCGCCGACGAGCTGGCCCGGCGCCTGGTGGCGTGACCGCACGGTTACGGCCGGACCCGACCGGCCGTAACCGGACACGCGCAGTGGCGGCGACCGGACCGGCCGCCGCCACCGGCACGGACTACAGCGGACGGACGTTGTCCGCCTGCGGACCCTTCTGACCCTGGGTCACGTCGAACTCGACCTTCTGCGCCTCGTGCAGCTCCCGGTAACCGCTGCTGGCGATCGCCGAGTAGTGGACGAAGACGTCGGGCCCCCCGCCGTCCTGCTCGATGAAGCCGAAGCCCTTTTCCGAGTTGAACCACTTGACCGTGCCGGTTGCCATGCATCTCTCCCTGTTCACATCGGGTGACCCCCGCCGCGGCGGACGATCCCCCTGTTCCACCCCGACAGTAACCGGCCGATCCCCATTTTGGCGGCTGAAGTGCCGCAAGGCTGTCAGGAGAAAACGTCGCGCGTCGCGGCGGAAACGGAGCGGCGGGCAGCCGGGTCGGGCATGCTCGACCGGTGAACGGACAGAGCACGGCGGCGCTGGCCGTCCTGAAGCGGGAAATCGAGGCTCCGGGCGACGGGTTGGACCGCCTCCGGCTGGCCCCCACCCCGTTTGTGCCCGAAGTGTCCCTGCACCTGGCCGAGGATGCGATCGTCTGGTGGGCCCGGATGGAGGCGGCGGCCGGGCGTACCCTGCCGCCGCCCTACTGGGCGTCGGCCTGGGCGGGTGGGCAGGCGCTCGCCCGGCACCTGCTCGACCATCCCGAGCTGGCCTCGGGACGCCGCGTGCTCGACTTGGGTGCCGGCTCCGGCCTGGTGGCCATCGCCGCCGCGCTGGCCGGCGCCGCCCGGGTCGTCGCCAACGACATCGACCCGTACGCGGTCGCGGCGGTGACCGTCAACGCCCGCGCCAACGGGGTGGCGGTGGCGGTGACCGGAAGCGATCTGCTCGACGGTGACGCCGCCGGCGTCGACCTGCTGCTGGCCGGGGACGCCCTCTACGACGGCGCACTCGCCGGGCGGATGTTGCCGTTCCTGCACCGGGTCGCCGCCTCCGGCGTGGAGGTGCTGGTCGGTGATCCCGACCGGGGGCACCTGCCGGCCGCCGGGCTGGAGGTGGTGGCAAGTTACCCGGTGCCCACCACCGAACCCTCCGTCGACTCGCCGGTCCGCCGGGTCCAGGTGTTGCGGCCCCGCTGACCGGCGAGAAACCGCAGACCGGCAGCTACCAGCCGCGGGCGCGCCACTGGGACAGTGACGGCCGTTCCGCACCGAGGGTGCTGTCCTTGCCGTGCCCCGGGTAGAACCAGGTCTCGTCCGGCAGCCGGTCGAACAGTCGGTGCTCCACGTCGTCGATGAGCTGGGCGAAGCGCTGCGGGTCCCGGTCGGTGTTGCCGACTCCGCCGGGAAAGAGCGAATCCCCGGTGAACAGGTGCGGGGTGCCGGCCGGGTCGCGGTACAGCAGGGCGATCGATCCGGGGGTGTGGCCCCGGAGGTGGATGACCTCCAGCGCCTGCTCGCCCACCCGCACCAGGTCGCCGTCGGCGAGCGGCTGCGCGGTGATGGGCAGCCCTTCGGCGTCGTCGACGTGCACCAGGGCGCGGGCGCCGGTCTTGGCGACGACCTCCTCCAGCGCCACCCAGTGGTCCATGTGCCGGTGGGTGGTGACCACCGTGGCCAGGCCCGCGTCGCCGACGAGGTCCAGCAGGCGGGGGGCCTCGTTCGCCGCGTCGATCAGCGCCTGCTCGCCGGTGGCGCGGCAGCGCAGCAGGTAGGCGTTGTTGTCCATCGGGCCGACCGACACCTTGGTGACGGTGAGCCCGGTCAGCTCGCGCACGGCGGGCGGGCCGCCGGCGGTGACGCTCCCGGTGTAGCTCATGACGATGGCTATATCCATTCCGGTGGGGTCGGCAGCGGACCGTCCGGCGTGACGGCCAGCGTGTCGCCGCGGCTGCGGCCGATCAGCCAGGCGGCCAGCTCGGCGGGAGGCCCGGTGACCACGGGTGCGCCCTCCGGCTCGCCGATCACCAGGGCGTGCCGGGTGCCGTCGAAGCGCAGCACCATCGCCGGGGTGTCCGCGCGGCCGGTCAGATTGCTCACCACCTCGTGCAACAGGTGCTGGGCGAATGCCGGCGGCCAGTCCGCCGGCCGGTAGCCGACGGCGAGGTCCACGTGGTGAACCTCGACCTCGCGCAGCCGTCCCCAGACCAGCATGGCGGCCGGCCACGGGCCACGGTGCGTCTCGACCGTCGCCGACCATGCCTCGACGGGCATGGCGGCGACCGCCTCGGTGAAGCGCTCCGCCGAGCGGCGCAGGTCGTCCAGCTGGGCAGCCGGGGGGCGGGCGGAGCCGGCGGCGATGTCGGCGTCGCGGGCGGCGGAGCTGGCGTACTGCGGGATCCGCTCGCCGGTACGGGCCGAGGTGAGCAGGTTGACGAAGCCGTCGGCGTTGCGGGCCAGGTGGGTCAGCACGTGGCCACGGGTCCAGCCGGGCAGCAGCGAGGGCGCCCCGACGGCCTGGGCGTCCAGGGTCTCGGCGGTACGCAGGAGCCGGGCGGTGGCGTCCGCCAGCTCGCCGGTCAGCAGGAGCGGATCCGTGGTCACGGAACGACCCTAGCGTTCCCCGGTCGCCGCGTCGCCGGGGAAATGGCTTTCGGCGCGTCGGCGCGCCACCTACCGTCGGTCGCGACGCGGCACCGGGTCGACGGACGGGGGTGAGCATGCCGGTCGTAGCGCGGCTGTCCCGCCACCACCACCTTCGACACCGATGAGGATGCGATGAATATCGATCTTGCGGCGCTCGGCTTCGACGCCGAGCGGGCGGCGTACGCGCGCCGACGTCCCGGCCGCCGTCCGGGCCGGGTGGCCCGGGTCGACCGGGGTGTCTGCACCGTGCTCTGCGCCGAGGGCCCGGTCCGCGCCAGCCTGGGCCCGGGTGTGCTGGCCGCCGCGGCCCGGGACCTGACCGTCCTGCCCTGCGTCGGTGACTGGGTGTTGCTCGCCACCTGGCCGGACGGGCCGGTGACCGTCGACTCCGTGCTACCGCGCCGGACCGTGCTCATCCGGCGTACCGCCGGCCGGGACGCCAACGGGCAGGTCCTCGCCGCGAACCTGGACGCCGCCGCGGTGGTGGAGCCGGTGCATCCCGAACCGGACGTCGCCCGGATCGAGCGGCTGCTCTCCCTGGCCCACGAGTCGGGGGCCCGACCGCTGGTCGTGCTGACCAAGGTCGACCTGGCCGCGCAGCCGGAGGCGGTGGCCCGGCAACTCGCCGCCGTGGCGCCCGGGGTGCCGGTGCTGCCGGTCGCCGCCGAGCGCGGCGCCGGGCTGGACGCGCTGGCGCCGTACGTCGCGCCGGGCCAGACGCTCGGCCTGCTCGGCCCGTCCGGAGCGGGCAAGTCGACCCTGGTCAACGCCTTGGCCGGGGCGACGGTGATGCCGACGCAGGAGGTCCGCCGGATCGACGGTAAGGGCCGGCACACCACCACCTGGCGCGCGCTGGTGCCGGTTCCCGGCGGCGGTGCCGTGCTGGACACCCCGGGGGTGCGCGCGGTGGGCCTGCTGGACGGGGGTGCCGGGTTGGACCGGGCGTTCGCCGACATCGCGGAGCTGGCGAGCGGTTGCCGGTACGCCGACTGCGCGCACGAGGCCGAGCCGGCCTGCGCGGTGCGGGCGGCGCTGGAGAGCGGGGAGCTGTCGGCCCGGCGCTGGGAGAGTTGGCGCCGGTTGCAGCGGGAGGTGGCCTACGAGAGTCGCCGCCGGGAGGTCCGACTCGCCGCCGAGCGGCGCGGGGGGCGAGGAGTTCGTCGCCGCGCCGCCCGTCCGACGCCACCTGCGTCACCGCGGTCACCCTGAGTCGCCGCGGCACTGCCGCTGGGCGTCGGTGATCCGGTGGTGTTGCGGAACACGACACCCCAGAGAGCTGTCCCGCAACGCCACCTGATCATGGTGGGGCGGGGCCAGTCGGCCCCCTGTGAGCAGGGGGAATGGGTGCGTGCCGGGAATTGTCGTACCACGGGGCTAGAGTTGCTCGGGCGCCTTTCCCGCGCCGCAAACCGCTCAGACCCGCTCCGAGCGCACAGACCCGCCTCACTTTCTCTTTCCGGGAGCACACGCACCGTGGCCGACCGTCTGATCATCCGTGGCGCGCGCGAGCACAACCTGCGTGACGTCAGTCTCGACCTGCCCCGGGATGCCCTGATCGTCTTCACCGGGCTCTCCGGGTCGGGCAAGTCGAGCCTGGCCTTCGACACGATCTTCGCCGAGGGGCAGCGCCGGTACGTCGAGTCGCTGTCGTCGTACGCCCGGCAGTTCCTCGGCCAGATGGACAAGCCCGACGTCGACTTCATCGAGGGGTTGAGCCCGGCGGTCTCCATTGACCAGAAGTCGACCTCGCGCAACCCGCGCTCCACCGTCGGCACCATCACCGAGGTCTACGACTACCTGCGGCTGCTCTTCGCCCGCATCGGTGAGCCGCACTGCCCGGTCTGCGGCGAGAAGATCTCCCGGCAGAGCCCGCAGCAGATCGTCGACCGGGTGCTCGCCATGGCCGAGGGCACCCGGTTCATGGTGCTCGCCCCGGTGGTGCGCGGCCGCAAGGGCGAGTACGTCGACCTCTTCGCCGAGCTGCAGTCGAAGGGCTACGCCCGGGCCCGGGTCGACGGTGTGGTGCACCAGCTCACCGAGCCGCCGAAGCTCAAGAAGCAGGAGAAACACACCATCGAGGTGGTGATCGACCGGCTCAGCGTCAAGCCGAGCGCCAAGCAGCGGCTCACCGACTCGGTCGAGGCCGCCCTCGGCCTCTCCGGTGGCCTGGTTCTGCTCGACTTCGTCGACCTGGCGGAGGACGACCCGGAGCGGGAGCGCCGCTACTCCGAGCATCTGGCCTGCCCGAACGACCACCCGCTGGCCATCGAGGACCTGGAGCCCCGGGTCTTCTCCTTCAACGCGCCCTACGGCGCCTGCCCGGAGTGCACCGGGCTGGGCACCAAGAAGGAGGTCGATCCGGAGCTGCTCGTTCCCGACCCGGAGCGCACCCTGCGCGAGGGCGCGATCCAGCCCTGGGCCACCGGCCACAACCTGGAATACTTCCTGCGCCTGCTGGAGGCGCTCGGCGAGGCCGAGCACTTCGACGTGGACACGCCGTGGCGGGCGCTGCCGTCGCGGGCGCAGAAGACGATCCTGCACGGCTCCGGCGACCAGGTGCACGTGCGTTACCGCAACAAGTACGGCCGCGAACGCTCCTACTACACCGGCTTCGAGGGCGTGGTGCAGTGGATCGAGCGCCGACACTCCGACACCGAGTCGGAGTGGTCGCGGGAGAAGTACGAGGGCTACATGCGGGACGTGCCCTGCGCGGCCTGCGGCGGCGCCCGGCTCAAGCCGGAGGTGCTCGCGGTCACCCTGGCCGGGCGGAGCATCGCCGAGGTGTGCAACCTCTCGGTGGGGGAGGCCGCTGACCTGCTCGCCGGCATCGAGCTGACCGACCGGCAGAAGATGATCGCCGAGCGGGTGCTCAAGGAGATCAACGCCCGGCTGAAGTTCCTGCTCGACGTCGGCCTGGACTACCTCTCCCTGGACCGCCCGGCCGGCACCCTCTCCGGCGGCGAGGCGCAGCGGATCCGGCTGGCCACCCAGATCGGGTCGGGTCTGGTCGGCGTGCTGTACGTGCTCGACGAGCCGTCGATCGGTCTGCACCAGCGGGACAACCACCGCCTGATCGAGACCCTGCTGCGGCTGCGTGGCCTCGGCAACACCCTGATCGTGGTGGAGCACGACGAGGACACCATCCGGGTCGCGGACTGGATCGTCGACATCGGGCCGGGTGCCGGGGAGCACGGCGGGCGGATCGTGCACAGCGGCTCGGTGGCGGCGCTGCTGGAGAACGCCGACTCGGTCACCGGGGCGTACCTGTCCGGGCGTCGGTCCATCCCGACGCCGCGCCAGCGTCGCCCGCAGACCCCCGGGCGGGAGCTGGTGGTGCACGGGGCGCGGGAGCACAACCTGCGCAACCTGACCGTGTCGTTCCCGCTCGGCCAGCTCATCGCGGTCACCGGGGTCTCCGGTTCCGGCAAGTCGACGCTGGTCAACGACATCCTCTACGCGGTGCTCGCCAACCAGATCAACGGCGCCCGGCTGGTTCCCGGCCGGCACACCCGGGTCGGCGGGCTCGAGCACGTCGACAAGGTCGTCGGCGTGGACCAGTCGCCGATCGGCCGGACGCCGCGGTCCAACCCGGCCACCTACACCGGCGTCTGGGACCACGTCCGCAAGCTGTTCGCCGAGACCACCGAGGCCAAGGTCCGGGGGTACGGCCCGGGCCGGTTCTCGTTCAACGTCAAGGGTGGCCGGTGCGAGGCGTGCTCCGGTGACGGCACGATCAAGATCGAGATGAACTTCCTGCCGGACGTTTACGTCCCCTGTGAGGTCTGCAAGGGTGCCCGGTACAACCGGGAGACCCTGGAGGTGCACTACAAGGGCAAGACCGTCTCCGACGTGCTGGAGATGCCGATCGAGGAGGCGGCGGAGTTCTTCTCCGCCATCCCGGCCATCCACCGGCACCTGAAGACGCTGGTCGACGTCGGACTGGGCTACGTCCGGCTGGGTCAGCCCGCCCCGACGCTCTCCGGCGGCGAGGCGCAGCGGGTCAAGCTCGCCGCCGAGTTGCAGAAGCGCTCCACCGGGCGGACGGTCTACGTGCTCGACGAGCCGACCACCGGCCTGCACTTCGAGGACATTCGCAAGCTGCTGACGGTGCTGGAGGGCCTGGTTGACAAGGGCAACACGGTGATCACCATCGAGCACAACCTCGACGTGATCAAGACCGCCGACTGGCTCATCGACATGGGTCCGGAGGGCGGCCACCGGGGTGGCACGGTGCTCGCCGTGGGTACGCCGGAGGAGGTCGCGGAGGTGCCCGACAGTCACACCGGTCAGTTCCTGCGCCCGCTGCTCAAGCTCGACGGGGCGGCCAAGGGGGCCAAGGCGGCCACCACCCGGGCGGCGAAGGCCAACGGGGCCACGGCGACGTCGCGTACCCGCCGGGTGTCGGCCCGCTGAGCCGGCCACCTCGGCCCACGACCCCTTCGTCTCCGCAACGCCACGCCCCGTTCGCGGTGGCGCCGGTCGGTTGTCCGGTGGTGCCTGGTGTGCCGGCCGGGTGAACCGCCGGGCACGATGGTGCGTGTGCAGGGGTGCGGCCGGATTCACGCCGGTGGCGGCACGTCGAGAGAGAGGCCGAGGATGAGTGACGATGAGGTGTTGACCGGATCGGGCACGCGGACCCGCCGGGCCCTGCTCGCGGGTGCCGGCGCGGTCGGGGCGTCCGTGGTGTTGGCCGGGTGCGGCGGCGACGACGAGGGGGCGGCCCCGCCGGCGTCGACCCCGACCAGCGGCGGGCCCGGCGCGACCGGCGCACCCAGCGCCGCCGACGCGCCGTTGGCCCGGACCACGGACATTCCGGTCGGCGGCGGGGCCATCTTCGTCGAGCGCGGCGTGGTCGTCACCCAGCCCACCGAGGGCGAGTTCAAGGGCTTCGACCCGATCTGCACCCACCAGCGGTGCCCGGTGTCGAACGTCGACGGCGGCACCATCAACTGCACCTGCCACAACAGCAGGTTCGCCATCACCGACGGCTCGGTGCAGGGCGGGCCGGCGACCAAACCGCTGCCCGCCAAGCAGGTCAAGGTCGAGGGCGGGCAGGTCTACCTGGCCTGACGGGCTGCCCATCCGTCCTGACCAGCTCCGGCCGGCGCGGGGTCAGCGCGCCGGCCGGAGCACGCCGGTCAGCGGGCGTACACCGCCATCTCGTACAGCGAGAAGCCGTAGGAGGTGGCCCGGGTCAGCCCGTGCATCCGCACGTACCGGGCGTTCTGCGCCGGGAAGGCGATCACGTCACTGCCCCCGTCACCGGCCGTGGTGGACCAGACCTCCCGCCAGGTGGTGCCGTCGGTGGAGACCTCGATCCGGTACGACCGCGCGTACGCGGCCTCCCAGGCCAGACGTACCCGGCTGACCGGCCGGACGGAGCCCAGGTCGACGGAGAGCCACTGGCCGTCCGCCCGGGAGCTGGCCCAGCGGGTGTCCGGATCCCCGTCCACCGCCCGCGCGGCGGGCTGGAGGAACTCGGCGCTGGACGCGGTGGCCGGCCGGCCGAGGGCGAGGTTGGTCACCGGCGGGTCGCCACGCCGGGCCGGGAAGGACACCACCTGCTGGTAGGTGGGCCGGTTCTGCCAGGCGGTGGTGGCGTGCTTGATGCCGCCCAGCGGGGACTGGACGATCGCGTCGGCGCACCACTGGTCGCCGGCGGCGCAGGTGCTGTCGCCGGGGTAGGTCGTGGCGGCCGGGGTGGCCGCCGCGGCGCGCAGGGTGTCCAGCAGGACCTGCCGGCAGCCGGCGAGGTTGCCGTTGCCGCAGTACGTGCGGCCCAGGCCGCCCCGCACCGGGTCGCCGAGCACCGCCCGCAGGTCCTTGTCGACCCAGCCCCACCAGCCGTACTGCAACGCCGAACCCTTGTGCGCCTGGGCCTCGTTGGCCGAGCTGGGCAGGTTGGACAGGTCGCCCCGCTGGTGACCGGAGGGAGACTCGTTGACCTGCAGGGCGTTGACCAGCGCCTGGTAGAGGTCCGCGCCGAGCGGGGCCTTGAACATGCCCCGGACCAGCAGCGGCCACCAGGCGTCGAAGGTGCGGATCGCCTCCGCGTGCTGGTACACCTTCGAGCCCTTGGCGGTCTCCACCCGCAGCCCGCCGGCCTGCCGCCACGCCTTGAGCCGGCTGATCTCGCCGGCCAGCGCGCTGTCGGTGACCGGCTGGCTGTCCAGCACCCGGATCAGCTCGTCGAGCACCTCGACCGCCCGCAGGTCGGTCAGGCCGGCCTGCTGCACCAGCGAGACCAGCGAGGCCCGGTCGAACTTCCGGCCCGCCGCCAGGGCGGCCTTCATCGGCCTGTCCAGCAGGTCGCCCCGGTGCACGGCGCCGAAGCTGAAGTTGCCGTCGGCGGCGCCGAAGTCCTTGGCCTGCTTGTTGTTCCAGCTGATGTAGTAGTCCTGGTTCACCGAGTGCGGGTGGGCCGACAGCGGCGCGTACCGGGCGGTGTTCGTCGCCGGGTCGAAGTCCTGCCACTCGTAGGCGGGTTCGGCCTTCATCGGCAGGTTCGGGTTGCTGCCGGCGGCCCGCACCGGGTTGAGTCCGGAGTTGACGTACGCCGACTCGGTGGAGTTGACGTAGAACCAGTTGAAGGCGTACTCGACGTTGTTCGCCGAGGCGATGAAGGCCTGCGCCGAGCCCATCGCCGCCGGGTCGTTGAACATCTGGAACCCGATCGCCGAGTCGGCCTCGTGCTGGTAGGTCGAGCGCAGCTGGGTGAAGGCGTGCGGCCGGCCGCCGACGGTGCCGCGCCAGGAGACCAGCCCCAGTTTGGTGCGCCAGGCGACGAGCTTGTACGAGCCGGCGGGGGTGTTGTCGGCGACGCTGGGGGTCCACGTGTTGACGTGGGAGATCTCCTCCATCGGCAGGCAGGCGCCCCGGTAGAGGTAGTGGTTGCTGGACAGCGTCGGCGCGCTGCCGTCCGGGGTGCACAGCGGCACCGTGTAGGTGTCGGTGATGTCGTGGATGGAGGAGGTGGCGCTCCACGCGTAGTCCTGCCCCCGGCCCAGCAGCACGTACAGGTTGAGCCCGGCGAAGGCGGCGCCACGGGCGCTGATCCCGGGGCCCTGCAACTCCTGCACCATCAGCAGTTGGGGGGAGAAGTAGCCGGTCTGCGGGCCGAACACGGCGATCGGGTGCCCGGTGGCGGAGTGCGCGGCGCTGACCACGACGGCGTTGGACATGCCGCGGTGCTGCGGGGAGATGGTCAGCCCGGACAGCGCGGCGGCCAGCTCGGAGGAGCCGGTGGCGGTGGTGCTGCCGGCCGAGCCGGTCTGCTCGGTGACCACCGGTTCCACCCGGGCGGATCCGGCGTCGGGCAGCACCACGCTGGGCGCGTCCGGCGAGGCCGCGCCGTACGGGAAGCTCTGCCCGTCGTGCAGGGTCAGCACGGTCTCCGGGTCGTTCTGGCCGCGGAAGGCGCTCCACACCTTGTCGCCCTCGACGGTGCCGTAGCGGGCCCGGGCGGCGATCCGCACCAGCGCCGACTGCATCTCGGTGCCGCCTCCGCCGCCGAACAGGCCGCCGACCACACCGGCGATGGCGATCAGGTCGGTCAGCTGGAACGGTTTGGGACCGCCGGCGTTGGTGACCGAGTCGAGGTGTCCGGTGAGGACGTACTCACCGGGGCAGTTTCGGTTGGCCATGCAGGTGCGGATGTAGGCGTTGATCCCGGCGACGTACTCCTGGACGTCGGCGTAGAGCTGTTCGCCGCGGGCGCCGCTCTTGGCGCGCAGCGCGTCGATCTGCGCCCGCAGGTCGGCCTCGGTGTAGGGGGAGGTGCGCCAGACGCTCTGCTCCAGGGCACGGTTGCCGGGGGCGCCGCCGGCGAACGGGGTGAGGGTGCCGCGGCCGACGTGCCGCAGCAGGTCCATGGTGAACAGCCGGTCCTCCGCGCCGGCGTACCCGGCGCCGTACATGGTGCCGCCGCGGGTGGTGCCGGTGATGTGCGGGACGCCGGTGGCCTTGTCCCGCACGATCCGTACGTCGGCGCGGGGTGAGTAGTCCCGCTCGACCTGGCCGGGCGGCACACCGAAGGACGCGTCGTTGAAGAACGAGCTGATCTGGTCCTGCCGGAGGCCGGCGTAGGAGTACACCAGGTCGGCGTAGCGGCCGAGTTGGTCGGCGGAGTGTTTGGGCAGGGTGCCGAGGGCCTGGTTGCCGAGCACCTCGACGAGGGTGGCGTTGCCGTTCTGGCCGGGCGGCAGGATGTCGCCGCACTCGCCGAGGCAGTAGTCCTC
>NZ_SMKF01000157.1 GCF_004348325.1 Micromonospora sp. KC213
TCAGATGTGTATAAGAGACAGCGGCGGGTGCGGGTTTGGCGGGTTGTGCGGGGTGGGCAGGATGAGCGCGTGCCGACCCCACCACCCACGGACGTCATCGCGCCCCACGACACCAGCCACGACGAGATCGAGACCCGGGCCGAACTCGACCAGCGGCTGGCCAGCGGAAGCCTGGCCGGGCTGACCGTCCAGGGGCTCCGCCTCGACCTCGACCCGGTCCCCGACCTGACCACCGTCGACGTGACCGGCACCCTCTTCGTGGGCTGCCGGTTCACCGACCGGAAGGTCGGCGCCGACCTGGTGCGGCGCGGCGCGAACGTGGTGCCGCCCTTCTCCGGGCTGCCGTACCCGACCCAGCCGTCACACCTCTACACCCCGGACGACCTCGCGGCCGGCTTCACCGAAGGCGGCTTCGCCGGCATGTACGACACCCGGGTGTACGCGCACTTCCGCGCCCACGGCGGCGCGCTGCCGGACGTGAAGGAGGCGCTCGGGCAGCGGCTGCACGACCACGGCGTCGACAACGCCCTGGCCGACGCGACCCGTGCCTGGCTGACGACACACGGCCCGCAGTCGGTGGTGGGCGTGATGGGCGGGCACGCGGTACCGCGCGGCAGCGTGCCGTACCGGATGGCGGCCGTGCTGGGCTGGGAGCTGGCCCGGGCCGACCGGTTGGTGGTGACCGGCGGCGGCCCTGGCGTGATGGAGGCGGCGAACCTCGGCGCGTTCCTCGCCGCCTGGCCGGCCGACGAGGTGACCACGGCGATCGACCTGCTGGCGACCGCCCCCGACTTCACCGACCACGACCGCTACACCGCTGCGGCACTGGCCGTCCGCCAGCGGTACGCCACCGCACCGGCCGTCCCGCAGCAGCGGCAGCCGGGGCTGGACTGGGCCCGCACCGGTGGACTGGCCATCCCCACCTGGCTGTACGGCCACGAGCCGGCGAACCTCTTCGCCGGGCGGATCGCCAAGTACTTCTCCAACGCCATCCGGGAGGACACCATCCTGCGGCTGGCCCGGGGCGGGATCGTCTTCGCGCCCGGCCGGGCCGGCACGGTGCAGGAGGTGTTCCAGGCGGCGACCAAGACGTACTACGGCACCGACGGGGCAAGCGGGGCGTACGTCTTCCTGGACCGGGCGTACTGGACCCGGGAGCTGCCGGTGGAGTCGCTGCTGCGCCCGCTCCTCGCCGCCTCCCCGTTCGGTGACCTGTCCACCACCGTGCACCTGAGCGACGACGTGCACGAGGCCATCCGGGTGCTCACGGCGACGGCGTGAACGCGCCGACGGCCGGCGTCCCGGACCGGGGACGCCGGCCGTCGTGCCGTCACGCGCAGGTCACTTCAACTTGGTACCGGTGGAGCGCAGGTGCTCGCACGCCTCCACGACACGGGCGGCCATGCCGGCCTCGGCGGCCTTGCCCCAGACGCGCGGGTCGTACATCTTCTTGTTGCCGACCTCGCCGTCGACCTTGAGCACCCCGTCGTAGTTGCGGAACATGTGGTCCGCGACCGGCCGGGAGAAGGTGTACTGGGTGTCGGTGTCGATGTTCATCTTCACCACGCCGTAGTCCAGCGCCTCCCGGATCTCCGACAGCAGCGAGCCGGAGCCGCCGTGGAAGACCAGGCTGAGCGGCTTCTCCTTGCCGTACTTGGCGCCGACCGCCAACTGGATGTGGTTGAGCACCTCGGGACGGAGCTTGACGTTGCCCGGCTTGTAGACACCGTGCACGTTGCCGAAGGTCAGCGCCGCCATGTAGCGGCCCTTCTCGCCCAGGCCGAGCGCCTCGACCATGGCCAGGCCGTCCTCGACGGTGGTGTAGAGCTTGTCGTTGATCTCGTTCTCGACGCCATCCTCCTCGCCGCCGACGACGCCGACCTCGATCTCCAGGACGATCTTGCCCTTGGCGGCCTCGTCGAGCAGCTGCGCGGCGATCTCCAGGTTCTCCGCCACCGGCACGGCCGAGCCGTCCCACATGTGCGACTGGAACAGCGGCTCCTGGCCGTTCTTGACCCGCTCCTGCGAGATGGCCATCAGGGGCCGGACGAACTTGTCCAGCTTGTCCTTCGGGCAGTGGTCGGTGTGCAGCGCGATGTTGACCGGGTACTTCTTGGCCACCTCGTGCGCGTACGCGGCGAAGGCGACCGCGCCGGTGACCATGTCCTTGATCGACGGGCCGGAGAGGTACTCGGCGCCACCGGTGGAGACCTGGATGATGCCGTCGCTCTCCGCGTCGGCGAAGCCCTTCAGCGCCGCGTTCAGCGTCTGCGACGACGTCACGTTGATCGCGGGGTACGCGAACTGGCCGGCCTTGGCCCGGTCCAGCATCTCCGCGTAGGTCTCAGGGGAAGCGATGGGCATGTCGAACGCTCCTTACTTACCGCTCTCGGCCGCGCTGGCCGCTGTCTTCCGTCGGTTGCGCCGGACCGCGCTGTCCACCGCCGGAAGTATCCCGTAGGAACTGGCGATCGACACAACCGCCCCGGTACCCGCCCATCAGGGCGGTCACCGGCGCTCCAGCCGGTCCGGCACGACGACGCTGATCAGCCAGCTCACCACCGCCATCACGATCGCTCCCCAGAACGCCGCCCAGAAACCGTCCACCCGGAACGGCAGGTCGAGCCCGCGCGCGATCCAGTCGGTGAGCAGGAACAGCAACGCGTTGACGACCAGCGCGATCAGACCGAGCGTGAGCAGGTAGAAGACGCAGCCGACCACCTTGATGACCGGCTTGAGCACCGCGTTGACCACACCGAAGATCAATGCCACGGCGAGCAGGGTGAACACGGTGTTCGCGCCGGTGCGGCCGGAGATCTCGACCCCGGGCACGACCAGCGTGGTGACCCACAGCGCGATCGCTGTGATCACCAGCCGGATCAGGAAGCCCACGCCCTCATCCTGGCACCGCCGGCGGCCGCCGGTGGCATGATCTACCGAGTCCGCTTGCCCGCCTGCCGGGCGACAACCGGCGACAACCCGTACCGTGTGGGGAGAAATCCGCCGGAACTCAGGAGGACGACGATGGGTTACCCCGAAGAGGAGTTCACCCCGAGCGACCACCTCAGCCCGGAGGAACGCGACCTGGAGGCCGAGCCGGCCGACGCGGTGGAGCAGTCCGTGGTGGCCGGCCCCACCGAGGACGACGGCGAGCCGCACCGCGGCCTGGAGGTCGCCGACTGGGACGCGATGGAACAGGCCCGGGTGGTCACCGCCGACGAGGACGACTACCGCTGACAGCGGGCGCCGGGCGGGTCACCGCAGTCGGGTGACCCGCCCGGTTCGCCACCAGCCACGGCCCGCGTCGCCCTGGTTGCGCTGTTACGTCGATCCTGCTCGGCCGTTCGGTTCGATTACTCCGTCAAACCCGTCCAGGGCGACGGGAATTACCCGGTTCTCCTTAAGATCCACGGGCTTCACCTGAACATGCCTCAGGAGGAACCCCCAGACGCTCCAGCATTCGACCCGACGTTGGCTCGCCGGGCTCGGCGCAGCAGGCGCCGGTTTGATCGCCGGCCTCGGCGGCCTGCTGCTCGCCGCTGGCGCGGGCGGCTACCTGGTGGCCCGCAGCCGCAAGACCCGCTTCGTGGCCTGATCCACCCGCACCACCCGGTGCCCCGCCGACCCCAATGTCGCCGGGGCACCGCTGTCTTCCCAGGACGACGAAAACGGGACGACGCAAGATCGAGACAACTGGAACCATGAACGGGTGCTGCTCACCCTGACCACCACCCACCGGCCGGCGACCGACCTCGGGTACCTGCTGGTCAAGCACCCCGACCGGGTGCAGTCGTTCACCCTGCCCGCCGGCACGGCACACGTTTTCTACCCGGAGGCGGATGCCGCCCGGTGCACCGCCGCCCTCCTGGTCGACATCGACCCGCAGCGGCTCGCCGCGGGTCGAGGTCGGGGTCGTAGGCAGGCCGCCACCCCGGAGAGTTTCACCCTCGGGCAGTACGTCAACGACCGCGCGTACGCGGCCTCCAGCCTGCTCTCCTCGGCGCTGTCGACGGTGTTCCGATCGGCGCTGCGCGGGGAGTCGCGGGACCGGCCGGAGCTGGCCGACGCCGCGATTCCGCTGGAGGTACGCGTGCCGGTGCTGCGCTGCCGGGGCGGAGTTGACCTGGCCGTACGGCTGTTCGCCCCGCTGGGCTGGACGGTCACCGCGACCCCGGTGCCCCTGGACGAAGAGCACCCCGACTGGGGTGACAGCCGGTACGTGGACCTGCTGCTGACCGGCACCGTCCGGGTCGCCGACGCCCTCAACCACCTGTACGTGCTGCTGCCCGTGCTGGACGACGCGAAGCACTACTGGGTCGCGCCGGACGAGGTCGACAAGCTGCTCCGGGCGGGCGCCGGCTGGCTGGCCGACCATCCGGAGCGGGCGCTGATCACCCGGCGGTACCTGGCGCACCGGCGGGCACTGGCCGGGCAGGCGATGGCTCGCCTGGCCGAGCTGCGGCTGGCCGACGAGCCGCCAGCCGACGACAGCGTCGACGAGACCGGGTCGTCGGCGGAGCCGGACACCCGGCGTGCCTCGCTCGCGGTACGGCGCCGGGCGGCCGTCCTCGCCGCGCTGGCCGCCAGCGGGGCGTGCCGGGTGCTGGACCTCGGCTGCGGAGGCGGGGCACTGCTCGCCGCCCTGATCGCCGAGCGGCGGTACACGGAGATCGTCGGCACCGACGTCTCCGCCCAGGCGCTGGCCGTGGCCGCCCGGCGGCTGCGGCTGGACCGGCTGCCGGAGCGGCAGCGGGACCGGGTGCGGCTGTGGCAGTCGGCGCTGACCTACCGGGACGACCGGCTGCGCGGCTGGGACGCGGCGGTGCTGATGGAGGTGATCGAGCACCTCGATCCGCCCCGGTTGCCGGCGCTGGAGGACGCGGTGTTCGGTCACGCCCGGCCGGGCACCGTCGTGCTGACCACCCCGAACGTCGAGTACAACGTCCGCTACGAGGGACTGGGCGCGGGGCGCTTCCGGCACCCCGACCACCGCTTCGAGTGGACCCGCGCCGAATTCGCCGACTGGGTCGAAGGGGTCGCCGCCCGGTACGGCTACGCCGCCACGATCAGTGGGATCGGTGACGACGACCCCGAGGTGGGCGCCCCCACCCAACTGGCCGTGCTGACCAGGAAGGACGAGACGACCCGATGACCGCTCTGGACATTCCCGAACTCGCCCTGGTCGCGCTGGTCGGCGTCTCCGGTTCCGGTAAGTCGACCTTCGCCCGCCGGCACTTCCTGCCCAGCCAGGTCCTCTCCTCGGACACCTTCCGGGCGATGGTGGCCGACGACGAGAACGACCAGTCCGCCTCCGCCGACGCGTTCGAGGCTTTGCATCACGTCGCCGCGACCCGGCTGCGTCGCGGCCGGCTGACCGTGGTCGACGCGACCAACCTTCAGCCGCATGCCCGCGCCGCGCTGGTCCGGGTGGCCCGTGAGCACGACGTGCTGCCCGTGGCGATCGTGTTGGACGTGCCGGAGGCGCTGGCCTGGGAGCGTACGCAGGCACGGGCCGACCGGACCTTCGGCCGGCAGGTTCTGGCCCGGATGCAGCGCGACCTGCGCCGGTCGTACGGGCTGCTCGCCCGGGAGGGCTTCCGCAAGGTGCATGTGCTGCGTGGCGTGGCGGAGATCGACGCCGCCGGGATCCGCTACGAGCGGCTGTTCAACGACCGCCGCGAGCTGACCGGACCGTTCGACATCGTCGGGGACGTGCACGGCTGCCGGGAGGAACTGGAGGCGCTGCTGCTGCGGCTGGGCTGGCAGCTACGGCGCGACGACGCGGGTCGTCCGGTGGACGCGGTGCACCCGGCCGGTCGTACGGCGGTCTTCGTCGGTGACCTGGTGGACCGCGGCCCCGACTCGCCGGGTGTGCTGCGGCTGGTGATGGGCATGGTGGCGGCCGGGCACGCGCTCTGCGTGCCGGGCAACCACGAGCAGAAGCTGCTGCGGAAGCTGCGCGGCCGGGACGTACGGCTCACCCACGGCCTGGCGGAGACGATGGCGCAACTGGACGGGGAGCCGGCGGAGTTCGTCACCGAGGTCGCCACCTTCGTCGACGGCCTGGTCAGCCACTACGTCCTGGACGGCGGCCGGCTGGTCGTCGCGCACGCCGGGCTGAAGGAGGCGTACCAGGGCCGGGCGTCCGGCCGGGTTCGGGCGTTCGCGCTGTTCGGGGAGACCACCGGCGAGACCGACGAGTACGGCCTGCCGGTGCGCTACCCGTGGGCGCGCGACTACCGGGGCCAGGCCATGGTCGTGTACGGCCACACGCCGACCCCGGCACCGGAGTGGGTCAACAACACCATCTGCATCGACACCGGCTGCGTCTTCGGCGGGCGGCTGACCGCGCTGCGTTACCCGGAGAAGGAGCTGGTCTCGGTCGACGCGGTCAAGGAGTGGTACGCCCCGGCCCGCCCGCTGGTGGTCACCCCACCCCGGCCGGACACGGTGCTGGACCTGGCGGACGTGACCGGCCGGCGGCACATCAGGCACGCGTACGGGACGCTGACCGTGCCCGCCGAGAACGCCGCCGCCGCGCTTGAGGTGATGAGCCGCTTCGCGGTCGACCCCGCCCGGCTGGTCTGGCTGCCGCCGACCATGGCGCCCTGCTCGACCTCGACGGTCGACGGGTTCCTGGAGCACCCGGCGCAGGCGTTCGCGGACTACCGTGCCGCCGGTGTGGACCGGGTGGTCTGCGAGGAGAAGCACATGGGGTCGCGGGCCGTGGTGCTGGTGGAGAGGAAACCCGGCCCGTTCGGCGGCGGGGTGGTGCACACCCGCACCGGCCGGCCGTTCTTCGGCGCACCGCTGGATGCCGAGCTGCTGGCCCGGGTCCGGGCGGCGGTCACCGCCGCCGGCCTCTGGGCCGAGTTGGGCACCGACGCGCTGCTGCTCGACGCCGAGTTGCTGCCCTGGTCGGCGAAGGCGGGCGGGTTGATCCGCGAGCAGTACGCCAGCGTCGGCGCGGCCGGGCGGGCGGCGCTGCCCGCGGCGCTCGCCACCCTGGATGCCGCGGCGGCCCGGGGTCTGCCGGTGGGGGAGTTGCGCCAGCGGATGGCCGCCCGCCAGGCGGAGGTGGCGGCTTACTCGGCGGCCTACCGGGCGTACGTCGCGCCGACCGACGGGCTGCGCGGGGTGACCCTCGCCCCGTTCGCGGTGCTCGCCGGTGCCGGGGTGAGTTTCGTCGATCGGGACCACGGCTGGCACCTCGACCTGGCCGACCGGCTCTGCGCGGCCGACCCGGCGTTCTTCACGCCCACCCGGCGTCGGGTCGTCGACCTGGCTGACGAGTCGGCGGTCGTGGCGGCCACCGAATGGTGGCTGACGCTGACGTCGGCGGGTGGCGAGGGCATGGTGGTCAAGCCGTACGCCGGGCCGGCCGCGCGGTCGGAGAAGGGCTCGCTGCTCCAGCCGGGGATCAAGTGTCGGGGCCGGGAGTACCTGCGGATCATCTACGGCCCGGGTTACACCGACTCGGCGCAGCTCACCGCGCTGCGTCGCCGGTCCCTGGGGCGCAAGCGTGGTCTGGCCCTGCACGAGCATGGTCTTGGTTTGGCTGCCCTGGACGCGTGGGCGCAGGGCGCTCCGCTGTGGCGTCGGCACGAGCTGGTCTTCGCCATTCTCGCCTGCGAGTCGGAGCCGGTGGACCCGCGACTGTGAGCCACCGTCACACCCCGGCCGGGGTTGTCGCTCCGGCCCGGGTGTGACGTCACGCACCAACCGGAAAGGGGCGGCACCTACACTACGGGGCGTGCCGTCGCCGGTGGCGGACGAACCGTCACCATCCACAGGCAGACTCGGAGGTCACCCGCGATGCCCACCACCACGCTCGCCCTAGGGCCGGACTGGCTGGATCCGGAGTGGCTCATCTCCACGTTCGGGCTGCTCGGCATCCTGGTGATCGTCTTCGCCGAGTCCGGCCTGCTGATCGGTTTCTTCCTGCCGGGTGACTCGCTGCTGTTCACCGCCGGGTTGCTCACCGCCGACGGGCAGTACATCAAGTACCCGCTCTGGTTGGTGTGTCTGCTGATCACCCTCGCCGCGATCGCCGGCGACCAGGTCGGTTACGCCTTCGGGCGCAAGGTCGGGCCGGCGCTGTTCCGGCGGCCGAACTCCCGGCTGTTCAAGCAGGAGAACGCGATCAAGGCGCACGAGTTCTTCGAGAAGTACGGTGCCCGGTCGATCGTGCTGGCACGGTTCGTGCCGATCGTGCGGACCTTCACGCCGATCGTCGCCGGGGTGAGCCGGATGCGCTACCGGACCTTCGTGATCTACAACGTGGTCGGCGCCGTCCTCTGGGGCACCGGCGTCACGGTGCTCGGCTACTTCCTCGGCCAGATCCCGTTCGTGAAGGCCAACATCGAGATGATCCTCATCGGGATCGTGCTGCTCTCGGTGATCCCGATCGCGGTGGAACTGCTGCGGGCGCGGTTGGCCGCCAAGCGGGGCACCACGCCCGAGGAGGTGGCCGCCGCCGAGGAGGCGATCCGGGAAACCCGCGAGCACTACGGGCAGTACTGACGGACAGGACCAGCTGGCCGGCCCTTCCGAGGACCGGCCAGCGTGGTATCTGTCCACGAACCCCTGCTGACACGATGACGGCTTGCCGTTGACGGGCAGGCGTCATCGTCCGGTGGCACCACCCCTGGGTACGCCACCGAACGTCGCCCCGGGCGGGGCGACGAGCGGATCAGGGGTCAGCGGGCCTTCTTGGTGGCCCGCTTGCGCGGCGGCGTGAGCAGGTCCGCGATCGTCGCGATCGCGGACGGCACCAGCCGGTAGTAGGCCCACACACCGCGCTTCTCCCGCTCCAGCAAGCCGGCCTCGGTGAGGATACGCAGGTGGTGGCTGACCGTCGGCTGCGAGAGGCCGAGCGGCGCGGTCAGGTCACACACGCACGCCTCGCCCTCGGGCGCCGACTGGATCAGGCTGAGCAGCCGCAGCCGGGCGGGGTCGGCGAGGGCCTTGAGGACCCCCGCGAGCCGCTCGGCATCGGCTCGTTCGATCGGCTCGCCGGCAAGCGGCGAGATCTGAGGCATGGTCATTTCAGCCAACGCAGTTCCCACGTATTCCATCCTTCCACCAGCAGCATCGATCCGCCTGCATATCAGCAGATCTGAATCGGCAAACTTTTACGCCAGAAGGTCGAGGTCAGCCAACGTATAGGCGGCCCGGTACGACAATCCGGCGGCACGTACGGCGTCCCCAGCGCCACGATCAACAATAACCGCCACACCCACCACCTCTGCCCCGGCCTCGCGAAGTGCCTCGACCGCGGTCAGCACACTGCCCCCTGTCGTCGAGGTGTCCTCCACCGCGAGTACCCGCCGGCCGGCGATGTCAGGCCCCTCGATCCGACGTTGCAGACCGTGCGCCTTGCCGGCCTTGCGGACCACGAAGGCGTCCACCGGATGGTCGGTCTCCGCGGCCGCGTGCAGCATCGACACGGCGATCGGATCCGCGCCCAGGGTCAGCCCACCGACGGCGTCGTACTCCCAGTCGGCGGTGAGCTCACGCATCACCCGGCCGACCAGCGGTGCGGCACGGTGATGGAGCGTAACGCGGCGCAGATCGACGTACCAGTCCGCCTCACGGCCGGATGAGAGCACCACTCGGCCATGGACCACAGCCAGGTCGATGATGAATTTGCGCAGGTCGTCGTGGTCGCCCATGGCGATAGAGGTTACTGCGCGAGTCTGTGTCCCGTGTGCGGGGTCCTGCCGGGTCAGCCTGCCGAGCGACCGACGAGTGGCGATGGACCGCTACGCTGTGCGACTGCCCTGCGAGGCAGTAGGGTGGTCGGCCAACCCCGTCGGGCGAGCTCCTCCGGTCAGCCGTCGGCCGGCCCGACCCGCCCGCGCCGGTCCCGGTACGCCAACCGCAGCAGCCGGCGCGGCGCGTGCCGCAGACCCGCCACGGCGAGCTTGTACTTCCAGTCGGGAACGCTGACCTGCTTGCCTTTGCGCAGGTCACGTAGGGCTTCGGCGACCACGTCGTCGGCTCTGAGCCACATCCAACGCGGCGTGCCGGACATGTCGATGCCGTTGCGCTCGTGGTAGCCGGTGGCCGTGTAGCCGGGGCAGAGCGCCATCACCCGTACGCCGAACGGCCGCACCGACAGGTCCACCGATTCGCTGAAACTCGTCACCCACGCCTTGCTCGCCGGATACGTCGACCCCGGCATCACCGGCCCGAACCCGGAAACTGAAGAGACATTTATCACTGCCCCGTGGCGTCGTTCCGTCATCGGACCGAGGGCCGCCAGAGTCAGTCGCAGCACGGCGTGCACGTTCAACCGGAGCAGCCGTTCCTCGTCCTCCACGCTGGACCGGAGGAAGGACCGGTCCAGGCTGATCCCGGCGTTGTTGACCAGCAGGTCGACCGGCGGCCCGGCGGCGAGCCGCCGGGTGACCGGTGCGCAGCCGTCGACGGTGGACAGGTCGGCGGGAATCGTCTCCACCCGGTGGCCGTACCGGTCGGTCAGCTCGGTGGCGACCTCGGCGAGCCGGTCTGCGGTGCGGGCCACCAACACCAGGTCCGCGCCGTCGGCGGCGAGCCGCCGGGCGAACGCCGCCCCGATGCCGGCGGTGGCGCCGGTGACCAGCGCCCGTCGCGTGCTGCCCGGGTGGCCGGCGGTCAACGCGACTCCTTCCACTCCGGCGGCCGCGCGCCCTGCGGCGGGCGGAGATGGTACGGGTTCTGCGGCGGGGCGGCCGGCTGCGCGGGGCGGTGCGCACCGAACCAGCGGTGCGCCGCGGGGAGGGCGAGCAGCACGGCCACCACAAGGTAGCCGAGCAACTGAGCCACCGAAAGCCCCGCGTTGACCGGCAGCCACCAGGCCGGGTACGCCTCGCCGAGCAGCGGTAGCAGCCCGGGGTCGCCCACCTCCAGCGGAGCGGCCCGCTGCCCGACCAGCGCGGCCAGGGTGCAGCAGCCGCCGAGCAGGCCCAGCCCGCTGACCACCCACGTGGACAGTTGGGCACCCCGGCGACCGGCGAGCAGGCCGACCGCGAGGCCGACCAGCACCAAGCCGACCAGGACCGTCACCATCGCCGAGACGATGGTGCCGACCCGCAGCAGGGTCACCATCGCGCTGATGTCGTCGGCGTCCGCGCCGGTGCCGGCGGCGGCACGGAACCGGTCGACGGTGCCACCGAGGGCGAGCAGGGCCGTGACGGCGTACGCCACGGCCCCGAGGGTCATCAGCGCCAGCACCACCGCCGCCAGCGTGACCGAGGCCGGTCGGCGGGCCGGCACGGCGGCGGGCCGGAACTCCGGCGCCTGGTGCGGGTACGACACGACGATTCCCTCCGGTAGGCGTCGGGTTGCAACCTACTCGGAGGAAACCGTCGCGTCGCTGCTACGCGCCCGTCATGAGGTGGACGGCGGGCTGCTGTCCCCCGACTGGCCGGGGCCGTCGGCGGGACGACCCGGGTCACTCTGACCGGCCGACGGCGCGTCGGGCGTGCCCGACGGCGCGGAGGACTCTCCCGGTGAGGAGGGCGGCGGTGCCTGCCACTCCGCACCGGTCGACGGCTGCGACTGACCCGGCGCCGCCGGGTAACCGGGCTGACCCGGAGCCGCCGGGTAACCAGGCTGCGGGTAGCCCGGGGCGGCCGGGTAGCCCGGATAGGCGGTTCCCGGGGCGGGCGGCTCCCAGGCCGGCTGCGGCTTGCGGAAGAACTCGTTCGCCTTCGGCAGCGCCAGCAGGATCAG
Source organism: Micromonospora sp. KC213 (assembly GCF_004348325.1). Taxonomy (GTDB): domain Bacteria; phylum Actinomycetota; class Actinomycetes; order Mycobacteriales; family Micromonosporaceae; genus Micromonospora. Next base: position 11,719 of record NZ_SMKF01000157.1, read on the forward strand.
CGCCACCAGCAGGGACAGCAGGGTGAGCACCGCCAGCGTCGTGGTGACCGGGGTGTACCAGGAAGGCAGGGCCTCCTCCAACCGGCGGGCGACCTCGTCGCCGCTGGGCATGTCACCGTCGGTCGGGCCGCCGGTGGTGCCGATGCCGTTGGCGAACCCGCCGGCCGTGTTGAGGCCGCAGCAGCAGAACAGGATGCCGCCGAGCACCCAGGTGGCGATGCGGGTGCCGTTCATGCCCCGGTTGTTGAACAGGCCGAGCACGGCGAGCACGATCGCCAGCAGCAGCCCGACGATGGCGCCACCGATGATGGCCGCCATCGCGAAGGTGGCGACCTCCTGTGCGCCGTTCGCGGCGGTGCCGCGGTACGCGTCGTCGAGCGCCTCGCGGACCGTGCCGGCGGTGGCCAGCGCGATGATCAGGCTGATCACCTGGAGCAGAGCGAACAGAATCAGCAGGTAGCTGGAAATCGTCACTACGGCCGGCCGGGCGCGGGCCGGTGTGTGCTGGGAATCGACCATGATTCTCCTTCCCTTGGATCGCGCCCACACCGTATCCACTGCGGCCCACCCGCGCGCGCCGGAGCAGCGCCGGAGGGTCGTGGCGTGCCCGGCCGCGTTCAGCCGGTCTGCGCGCGTACCCGCCGGTGTTCGCCGGTCACCACCGCGAGCAGGAAGAGGTCGAGCGCCAGCGTGGCCACCGCGCCGAACTGGTTGACCGTGAAGTTGAAGACCTGGCCGAACAGCAGGTTGACCAGGAGGGCCAGCTTGAACAGGCGGAACGCGCCGGCCCGGTCGGGGCGCAACAGGAACGCCGCCCGGATGCCCAACACCGCAGCGACCAGCGCGGCGGCCGACACGCCGAGCAGCGCGCCCCACTCCCGCGCCTCGTCCAGCCGACCGGTCACCCCGTCCACCACGACGGACACCACGTTGGTCACCGGCTCGGCGACCAGGTACATCACCACCAGCGCGACCACCCAGCGCGCCGTGATCACCCGCACCGCCCAGGTACGCAGCCACGCCAGCCACGGCTGCCAGAACCGGCGGGGCGGCGGCTCCCGACGCGGTACCGCGTCGAGCAGTTGGGACACCGCGTACTCGACCTCCGGGCCGGCACCGCGCACCATCCGCAGGGTGGTCACCCGGCGCCGGTCGGTCAACCCCCGGCCGACCCCGCCCACCACGGTGTCCAGGGCGTTCGCCACCCGCTCGCCCGAGGTGAGCGTCATCCGGTCACGCACCGCCTGGGTGATCACCACGAGCAGGGCGAAGACGGCGTAGATGATGGAGGCCGCCGGCCGGTAGAAGTAGTCGGTCTCGGCGGTGACGAACTTGCCCACCTCGTCGATGAACAGGCCGAAGCCGATCCCGCCGACGATCGCACCGGTCATCCGGGCCGTGCCGCCCAGGAAGACCAGGGCCACGCCCAGCCCGAGGGCCATCAGCAGGCCGCCCCAGAGCACGTGGGCGAGGTGCAGGCCGCCCCCGCCGAGCTGCGGATAGCCGGTCGCCAGAAGGTAGGCCCGGGTGGCCAGCACCGTCGCCACCCCGGCCAGTACGAACCCCTGGAGGTAGCCGGCGGCGTCCACCGCACGCGGTGGGAGACGGCGACGACGGGACGGTGACACCGCTCCGAGACTAGTGGCCCCGCCGCCGGCCGTGGGCGTACTCCCCTGCGGTGGGCCGACGACGGCCGCTGGCCGCGTGGCAGCCGTCCCGGTGCCACGGCCTGCCGGGTGGGATCAGTGGGCGACCGGCCCGGCTGGAGCGTGCGGGTCGGACGTCGCCGTACCAGGGGGCGGCGTCGCGGCGGGCGGGACCTGCGGCGGCACGCCGTGCGCGCGGGGGTCGGGGCAGACCATGTAGCCGGGCGGCAACATGAACGTGACCGGCGCCGGTGGGCGTACGGCGTGCCGGGCCGGTGGCACGAACCAGCGCTGCGCCACCGGCAGCGCCAGCAACACCACCGCCGCCAGGGTGAGCAGGAAGACCAGCACGGTCCCACCGGTGGCGGTGCCGAACAGGATGTCGTCGCGCAGGCTGAAGGAGGCATCAGGTGGGTAGAGGGTGTCGAGGAACCTGGATTGCTCGCCGAGGACGCCTTCCACGGCCGTGTCCCACTCCTCGGCGTCGGCGTCGGCGACACCGAACATCAGCGGGATCGCCAGCGCCCCGGAGCAGCCCTGGCCGCAGGTGAGCAGTAGCTGGCAGCCGCCGGCCACGAAGACCAGGATCCGGGCGGTGTTGCTGCCCCGGCGCACACCGACGGCGGTGGCCCCGAGCCAGCCGGCGAACAGCAGCGTGGGCACGCCCAGGAGGCAGGTCATGAAAACGTTGCCGAACCGCTCGCTGCGGACCTCCTCCGGGTCCGCGTCGGGCACCAGGCGGGCGGCCCGGTCGATCTGGCCGTCCCAGTCCACGGCCTGCCACACGAGCACGCCGGCCAGGGCGAGCAGGACGACCACCGCGGCGATCTGCAACCACGAGGCGGTGGTGACGGAGGTGGGACGGGGTGGGCGTGCCGGGGCGGCCGTGGGGATCATGCGGTCGAAGCTACGGGCCGCACTCGAGG
>NZ_SMKF01000158.1 GCF_004348325.1 Micromonospora sp. KC213
GGGTGGACGGGGAGGGGGGTGGCCCCGCCTGCTCCCGGCGCGGCGCCGCCGCCTGGTCCGGCACGGTCGGTTCCGCCGGCCGGGGCGACGAGTCGCCGCCCCGGTCAGGTCGGGTCGTCCTGCCGGTCATGCCAGTCCGAGCTGCTTGAGCAGGTCGGCGACGGACTTGTCCTGCTCGGTGAGGAAGGTGGCGAACGCGTCGCCGGTGACGAAGGCGTCGGTCCAGCCGCGCTTGGTCAGTTCGGCCTTCCACTCGTCCGAGTCGTGCATCTTGGTCAGCGCGTCGATCCAGACCTGCTTGTCGGCGTCGCTGATCCCCGGCGGCGCGACGATGCCCCGCCAGTTGGTGAAGACCAGGTCGATGCCGGACGACTTGAGCGTCGGCACGTCCTTGAGCGCCTCGACCGGCTCCTCGCTGGTCACCGCGAGGACTCGGATCTGACCGGCCTCGACCTGGTCGAGGAACTCGCCGAAGCCGCTGGCCCCGAAGGCCACCTTGCCGCCGAGCAGGGCCGGCAGCAGTTCGCCGCCGCCGTCGTACGAGACGAAGTTGACCTGGCGGGGGTCGATGCCGACGGTTTTCGCGAGCTGCATGGGCAGCAGGTGGTCGGGGCCGCCGGCCGAGGAGCCACCACCGACGGCGATCTTCTTCGGATCCGCCTTCCAGGCCGCGACCAGGTCGGCGATCGTCCGGTACGGGGAGTCCTTCGGCACCACGATGGCACCGGCCTCCTCGATCAGCTTCGCCAGCGGAGTGGTCTGGGTGAGCGTGGCCGACGACTTGGAGGTGTACGAGGCCCCGACGACGCCCAGCCCCATCTGCATGGCGAGCTTGCCGTTGCCCTTCTCGTTGACCGTCCGTTGCAGGCCCACGGTGCCCCCCGCGCCGGGCAGGTTGAACACCTGCACGCCGGTGGCGATCTTGGCGTCCTCCATCACCTTGGCCGCGGTGCGGGCGGTGGTGTCGTAGCCGCCGCCCGGGGTGTTCGGCACCATGATCCGCAGTCCGGAGACCGGCTTGCCGTTCCCACCGCCGGACGCGCCCTCGTTCTTGTCGGCGGTGGCCCCGCACCCGGCCAGGGCCAGCGCCGTGGCGGCAGCGGCACCGATGGCCAGCAGTTTTATCCGAGTTGCCATCTTGTTTCTCTTCCGTTTCGAAGGAGTCCGGCGGCAAGATGATGGCCCCCGGGCGGACGCCACGTCTGCCTTCTGTCACCAGCGGAAATTGAGGTCTTTGTGGTCACGGTCACGCCCCGCCGCACCCTGGCCGGGCAGTTGCTCGTACTCCAGCTCGCGATCGTGGTCGTCGTGCTGGTGGCGGTGGCCGCCGTGTCGCTGGCGCAGTCCGCGGCCACCTTCAACCGGGTGGAGGGCCGGCGGGTGACCGCCCTCGGCGAGCAGTTCGCCGGCCACCCCGTGCTGCGCGACCAGCTCAGCCAGCCGGCCCCGGCGGAGCGGGTCGCCCCGCTGGTGCAGAGCACCCTCGACCAGTCCGGGGTGACCTCGGTGACGGTGGCGGACGCCCGGGGCCGGGTGGTCGCCTCCACCGATCCGACGCTGGTGGGCAGCCTGCTGGTGCTCGGCGACCCGCGGGTGGCGCAGGGCCGTGCCTGGTCCGGCGAGTTGGAGCTCGGCGGCTCACGGGAGCTGGTGGCCCAGGTACCGGTGCTCGGGGCCGACGTGCAAAAGAAGAACGTGGGCCACCACCTGGGCGTGGTGACCGTCGGCGAGGCGGCCCCGACCTGGTCGGAACGGCTGGTCGGCGCGTCCTCGTACCTGCTCACCTACCTGGGTATCGCCAGCGTGCTGGGGGTGGTCGGCTCCTGGCTGCTGGCCCGGCGGATCAAGCGGCAGACGCTCGGGCTGGAGCCGCGCGAGATCGCCGGCCTGGCCGAGCACCGGGAGGCGCTGCTGCACGGCATCGCCGAGGGGGTGATCGCGCTCGACCCCCAACTGCGGGTCACCCTGGTGAACGCGGTCGGCCGGCGGCTGCTCGACCTGCCCGAGGACTGCCTCGGGCGCAGCCTCGCCGACCTGCGCATCGGCGGCCGGCTGCGCGACGTGCTGGCCGGCAGCGACCCGGACGCCCGGGACGAGGTGGTGGTCCGGCGCGGCCGGGTGCTGGTGATGAACCGGATGACCGTCAGCAAGGACGGCCGGCGGCTCGGCTCGGTGACCACCCTGCGGGACCGCACCGAGCTGGCCCGGCTGGAGCAGGAGATCGGCTCGTTCCGCAGCACCACGGAGCTGCTGCGCGCGCAGACCCACGAGTTCGCCAACCAGCTCCACACCATCTCCGGGCTGATCCAGATCGGCGAGTACGACGAGGTGGTCCGGTACGTCGACGCGCTGAGCCGGCACCGGGCCTCGCTCGACCTGACAGTGACCAGCCGGATCCACGACACGGCGGTGGCCGCGCTACTGATGGCCAAGTCGGCGACGGCCGCCGAGCGTCGGGTGGAGCTGCGGATCTCCGAGCGGACCGGCCTGGACCGGTTGGCACCGGCGATCGCCGCGGACGTGGCCACGGTGCTGGGCAACCTGGTGGACAACGCCGTCGAGGCGGTCGCCGGGGGCGAGCCGGTGGGCCGGGGCGAGCCGGTGGACGGCGAGCCACCCGCCTGGGTCGAGGTGGAGCTGCGTCGGGACGCCTCCTCGGTGGAGATCGTGGTCCGGGACTCCGGGCCCGGGGTCGCCCCCGAGCTGGCCCAGGAGGTCTTCACCCACGGCTTCACCACGAAGGCCGCCCAGGGCGGTGAGCGGGGCATCGGCCTGGCGCTCACCCGTCTGGTCTGTCACCGTCGGGGCGGCGAGGTGGCGGTGGCGAACACCGAGGAGGGGGCGATGTTCACGGCCCGGATGTCGGTGACCGGCGCGACGGAGGTGGCCCGGTGATCGACGTGTTGGTCGTCGACGACGACTTCATGGTGGCCCGGATCCACCGCGGCTTCGTGGAACGGGTCGCCGGCTTCCGGGTGGTGGGCACGGCCAGCACCGGCGAGGAGGCGGTGGCCGCGGTCGGCGAACTCCGCCCCGACCTGGTGCTGCTCGACCTCTACCTGCCGGACATGTTCGGGCTGGACGTGGTGACCCGGCTGCGGGCCGCCCGGCACGACTGCGACGTGCTGGTGATCAGCGCGGCCCGGGAGGCCGAGGCGGTACGCCGGGCGGTCCGCTACGGCGCGGTCAACTACCTGCTCAAGCCGTTCGGCTTCGACGAGCTGCGGACCCGGCTGGAGCAGTACGCGGCCCGGCGCAACGCGCCGCGCGCGACGGTCGTGGCCGACCAGGCCGACGTCGACCGGGTGTTGTCGCGCAGCGGCACCCAGTTCGCCACCTCGGCGTTGCCCCGGGGCCTCAGCCCCGAGACCGCCGAGTTGGTGGAGCGGGCGCTGCGGGAGCGGTCCGGCACCCTCTCGGCGGCCGAGTGCGCCGGGGCGGTCGGTATCTCCCGGGTCAGCGCCCGCCGCTACCTGGAGCACTTCGCGGACACCGGTCGGGCGGAGGTGACCCTGCGGTACGGCTCGGCCGGCCGTCCGGAGCGCCGCTACGGCTGGGTGGGCTGAGGGGCCTACGGCTCGAACTTGTAGCCCAGGCCCCGGACGGTGACGATGTACCGGGGCGCGGACGGCTCCGGCTCGATCTTGGAGCGCAGCCGCTTGACGTGCACGTCCAGGGTCTTGGTGTCGCCGACGTAGTCGGCGCCCCACACCCGGTCGATGAGCTGGCCCCGGGTGAGCACCCGGCCGGCGTTGCGCAGCAGCAGCTCCAGCAGCTCGAACTCCTTGAGCGGGAGCTGGACGGGCGCACCGTCGACGGTCACCACGTGCCGTTCGATGTCCATCCGGACCGGGCCGGCGGCCAGCGTCGGCGTACCCGTCTCGGCGACCTCGGTGCTCTGCCGCCGCAGCACGGCACGGATCCGGGCGACCAGTTCCCGGGGCGAGTACGGCTTGGTGACGTAGTCGTCGGCCCCGATCTCCAGGCCGACCACCTTGTCGATCTCGCTGTCCCGGGCGGTGACCATGATGATCGGCACGTGCGAGCGCTGCCGCAGCTGCCGGCAGACCTCGGTGCCGGACATCTCGGGGAGCATCAGGTCGAGCAGGACGATGTCCGCGCCGGTCCGGTCGAACTCGGTCAGGGCGGAGGGGCCGGTCGCGGCGACGGATACCTCGAAGCCCTCCTTGCGAAGCATGTACGACAGGGCGTCGGAGAACGACTCCTCGTCCTCGACCACCAGAACGCGGCTCAACGGGGTGCTTCCTTTCCTTGGTCAGACCTGGCGAAGCTCGGCCGGGCCGGCCTCGATCCCATTCGACGGCAGTAGCGTCTGCAGGTCGTCCGGAGGTCTCGCGGGTAGCCGCAGGGTGAACGTCGACCCTCCGCCGAGGGTGCTCGACACCTCCACCCGGCCGCCGTGGTTGCTGGCGATGTGCTTGACGATGGCCAGGCCGAGGCCGGTGCCCCCGGTGGCCCGGGAGCGGGCCTGGTCGGCCCGGTAGAACCGTTCGAAGATCCGGTCGACGTCGGTCGGGGCGATGCCGATGCCCTGGTCGGCGACGGCGATCTGGACGTGTTCGTCGTCACTGCGGACGGTGACCCGCACGGTGGTGCCGTCCCCGGAGTAGTTGACCGCGTTCTCCACCAGGTTCGCCACCGCGGTGGCGAGCTGGGTGTCGCTGCCGTAGACGGTGAGCCCCTTCTCGCCCTCGATGACCACCTGGATGTCCCGGGCGAAGGCGGCGGTCCGGGTCCGGTCGAGCACCTCGGCGAGCACCCAGTCCACGGCGACCGGCTCGGGCGGGGGCTGCGGCTCGGCACCCTGGAGCCGGGTCAGTTCCAGCAGCTCCTGCACCAGCCGGCCGAGCCGGGTGGACTCGTGCTGGATCCGCTCGGCGAAGCGGCGGGCGGCGACGAGATCCTCGGAGAGGTCGGGGGCGCCGGCCGATGCCGGTTCGGTGGCGTCCAGCAGCGCCTCGGCGAGCAGTTGCAGCGCGCCGATGGGGGTCTTCAGTTCGTGGCTGACGTTGGCGACGAAGTCGCGGCGTACCCGGGCGAGCCGGTGCGACTCGGTGACGTCGGCGGCCTCGACGGAGATGTAGCCGGCGCCGAGCCCCATCGCCCGCAGGTGCACGCCGAGCGGGTTGTCCCCGGCGTTGTCGCGGCCGCGTGGCAGGTCCAGCTCGATCTCGCGCCGCACGCCGGTGCGGCGCACCTGCCCGGCGAGGGTACGGATCAGCGGGTGGGCGGCGATGGAACCGGGCGTGACGCCGGTACGCAGCAGCCCCATGGCCCGGGCGGCGGGGTTGACCACGACGGGCACGTCGTCCGGGTCGAGCACCACCACCCCGGCGCGGAGTGAGTCGATCGTCTTGCGGCCGAGCCCGGGCAGCCCGCCCTGTTGGTCGTCGGGAATCGCGGGCCTCCCCCTGTTCCACCGGGAGCCGATGCTCCCGGGCGACGCCGCTCGGCGCCGCCACGATCCCCGGTGCCGGGCCAGCGCGAGCCCGGCGACCAGCCCGGTCGCCAATGCCACAGCCACCACGGCGGCCACCGCCCATTCCACCTGGCGATCGTAGAGTCATTGTTAACCTAGAGAACGCCCAGATCAGGACGAAATACTCTCACTTCCGCAGAAGTTCACTCTTGGGTCCCGCGTCGTTCACCAGAATTCACCTCGGATCCGTCCCCCCGGCCTACCGTGGGCCGCGCACCGCTGACGACACCCGCCGGACCTCCGGCGGCCCCCCAACCCCAGGAAGTGACGATGCGCGACGAGTTCCGGGCCGACCTGCAGATTGTCAGCCAACTGCTGGTGGACATGGCCGAGGGGGTGCGCGCCGCCATGCACCGGGCGACCCGCGGCCTACTGAAGGCCGACCGCGAGGCGTCGGAGGCCGTGATCGCGCGGGACGCCGAGATCGACGACCTCTACCGGCAGGTCGAGGAGCGGGTCTGTGACCTGCTGGCCCGGCAGGCGCCGGTCGCCTCCGACCTACGCGCCATGATCACCGCGCTGCACGTCGCCGCCGATCTGGAGCGGATGGGTGACCTCGCCGACCACGTCGCGAAGACGGCGCTGCGCCGGCACCCGTCGCCGGCGGTGCCGGCCGAGCTGCGGCCGGTCTTCACCGACATGGCCGCCATCGCCGACCGGATGGCCGAGAAGATCGGCAAGGTGCTGGCCAGCCCCGACGCCGACCTCGCCGCCGAACTGGACCGCGACGACGACGCCATGGACGACCTGCACAAGAGCCTCTTCGGCGTCCTGCTCGGCGAGGACTGGCCGTACGGGGTGGAGACGGCGATCGACGCGACCCTGCTCGGCCGCTTCTACGAGCGCTTCGCCGACCACGCGGTCAACGCCGGCGAGCACGTGGTGTACCTGATCACCGGAGAGGCGGCATCCGCGCCCAACTGATCCCCGGCACGACGCAGGCCCCCGGAGATCCGGGGGCCTGCGTCGGGGAGCGTCAGCGGCCCTGGTTGGCGACCGCCGCGGCGGCCTGCTTGGCGGCCTCCGGGTCGAGGTACGTCCCGCCGAGGACCTGCGGACGCAGATCCGGCGAGAGGTCGTAGCGCAGCGGGATGCCGGTGGGGATGTTCAGCTTGGCGATGGCCTCGTCGCTGATCTGGTCCAGGTGCTTGACCAGGGCACGCAGCGAGTTGCCGTGCGCGGCGACCAGCACGGTACGGCCGGCCAGGATGTCCGGCACGATCGAGTCGTACCAGTACGGCAGCATCCGCTCCACGACGTCCTTGAGACATTCCGTGCGCGGCATCAGCTCGGTGGGCAGCAGCGCGTAGCGCGGGTCGCCCGCCTGCGAGAACTCGTCGTCGTCGGCGATCGGCGGCGGCGGCGTGTCGTACGAGCGGCGCCAGAGCATGAACTGCTCCTCGCCGTACTCGTCGAGGGTCTGCTTCTTGTTCTTGCCCTGCAGGGCGCCGTAGTGCCGCTCGTTGAGCCGCCACGACCGGCGCACCGCGATCCAGTGCCGGTCGGCGGCGCTCAGCGCCAGTTCGGCGGTACGGATCGCGCGTCGCAGCACGCTCGTGTGCACCACGTCCGGCAGCAGGCCGTGCTCGCGCAGCAGCTCACCGCCGCGGCGCGCCTCCGCCTCTCCCTTGGCGGTCAGGTCGACGTCGACCCAGCCGGTGAAGAGGTTCTTCGCGTTCCAGTCGCTCTCGCCGTGCCGCAGCAGGACCAGCGTCCCGACGGTGGGCCCTTCGCTCGCAGTCATGCTGGTCATCCTGCCGCACCGCACCGACGGACACGCGGGCGGTGGTGGTGACGACCACCACGTGGAAATACCGATGACCGGCGAAACCGCCCGGCACTAAGTTGTAAGGCGCTTCGACTGGATTGGTCATTACGTGAGCGGGGGCGCGGACGTGCGGACGGTACGGAACTGGTTCCGGGACACCACAGGCGGGCTGCCAAGGCCCTTCTGGTACCTCTGGACCGGCACGCTGGTCAACCGGCTCGGCTCGTTCGTCCTGGTCTTCCTCGCCATCTACCTGACCCGGGAGCGGGGCTTCTCGGACGCCCAGGCCGGTCTGGTGCTGGGCCTGTGGGGCGTCGGCGGCGCGGTCGGCACGACCGTGGGCGGTACCCTCGCCGACCGCTGGGGCCGCCGGCCCACGCTGCTCACCGCGCACCTCGGCGCGGCCACCATGATGCTCGCGCTCGGCCTGGCCCGTCCGCTCTGGGCCGTCGGGGTGGGCGCCCTGCTGCTCGGCATGTTCGCCGAGGCGGCCCGACCGGCTTTCGGCGCGATGATGGTCGACGTGGTGCCGGAGGCCGATCGGCTGCGGGCGTTCTCCCTGAACTACTGGGCGATCAACCTGGGCTTCGCCTGCGCCGCGGTGCTCGCCGGTTTCGCCGCCCAGGCCGGCTACCTGCTGCTCTTCGTGGTGGACGCGGCGACCACACTGGTCACCGCATTGATCATTTTTACCCGGGTCAGGGAGACCCGCCGGACCACCACCCCGGCCGTCGTCAGGGGTGCCCCCGCTCCCGCCGGGACCTGGCGGACCGTCCTCACCGACCGGGTCTTCCTGGGTTTCGTGGTGCTCAACCTGTTCGGTGCGCTGGTCTTCCTCCAGCACATCTCGATGCTGCCGATCACGATGGGCGAGTCCGGCCTGAGCCCGGCCACCTTCGGCTCGGTGATCGCGCTCAACGGCGTCCTGATCGTGGTCGGGCAGCTCTTCGTGCCCCGGCTGATCCGGGGGCGGAACCGGTCGCACGTGCTCGCCCTGGCCGCGGTGGTGATGGGTGTCGGCTTCGGGCTGACCACGTTCGCCGAGGCGGCCTGGTTCTACGGGCTCACGGTGCTGATCTGGACCGTCGGCGAGATGCTCAACTCGCCCTCCAACGCCACCCTGATCGCCGAACTCTCCCCCGACGAGCTGCGCGGCCGGTACCAGGGCATGTTCTCGCTCTCCTGGCAGGTCGCCGGAGCGGCGGCACCGGTGGTCGGCGGTCTGGTCCGGGAGCATGCGGGCAACGCGGCGCTCTGGCCGGGCTGCGCGGTGATCGGCGCACTGATGGGGGTCGCCCACCTGGTCTCCGGGCCGGCCCGGGAGCGGCGTGCCGCCCAGTTGCACCCGCCGGCGCAGCCGGTGGTCCCGGTCACCGCCGTCCAGCCGCCGGCCCCTGCGGCGACCGAGGCCACGGTCACCGTGCCGGTCCCGGCCCCCTGAGGTACGCCAGGGGCACCCCCATAGCCGACTCACCCAAGGACCGACGTCTCCGCCGCGGTCGACTCGATGCGCCCGATGATCGACTTTCGCAGGATGGCGCACGGGCACGGGAACCGGAGACAGCCGCGGCGTGAGCACCGACGGCGAAGCGCCCACCGCGAACCGTGGTCGCGGTGGGCGCTTCGTACCGCCTGCCCGGCGGCGGCGGGCGACACTCACCCCCGTAAGCGTCGCCCGCTCGCGCCGCCGGTTCCCGGGTGGCACCGTCCCCCAACGGTGTGCTCCACCCGACTGGCGTCTCGCTCGGTGCACGGATCTGATCGATCCACCGCTCCCCCGAACGGTTCCGAACGTGACGCGGTGCAATAAAGTTAGTTCGCCCGGATTCTGGTTTCAACTCGGATCACTGTCTCGCCGGTCACAGCACCAGCTGTCCCGATCCAGTGGGGTTCACCCGGCACAGCAGGTCTGGTCGATCTGGCGGGTTTAATCCGGGCTACGACGTGGTCAACAGGGTGTTCCCCCCGACCATTCCCCTAAACCTCAGCCGTCCTCCCGATCAGGTGACTCGGTGCGGAAGAAGTTGCTCTGCCGCCCGTCGCGCAGCTCCTCCTGGTAGATCAGGTTCAGCTTCCGCTCGTCGAACGTCCGGAACCAGTCGTCCCAGGTGATGACCTGCACCCGGCTGCTCTCCCGGTAGCCCGGGATCTCGAAGGTGAGCACCCCCGGCCGGCCGTTCCGCTCGGTGCCGGCGATGGTGGCCGGGCGGGCCCCCCGGGCCCGCGCCCAGTTCTGGATCACCTCGTGGTTCGTGGTGACCAGGCTGCGGCCGGGACGCTCGGGGCGGTCGGTCGGTGCGGTGATCAGCTGCGACGACCGTACCGACCGGGAGGTGCCAGCGCCGGTCCGCGCCTTCGCGGATGTGCCCTTCCCGGGCGTCGCCCTCGTCGCCGGCGCCGGCGCGGCCTTCGCCCGCGCAGACCTCGCGGGAGCCGCCTTCGCCCGGGAGGCCGGCGCGGCCTTCGACCGCGCGGACCTCGCGGGAGCCGCCTTCGCCCGGGAGGCGGCGGGGCCCTCGGCCCGCGCCGTCGTCGCCTTGCCGGCGATCGGGCTGCCCGTGCGCGCCGGGGCGCCCCTACGGGCAGCCGGGGCCGCCTTGCGGGCCGGGGCCGGCGCGGCCTTCGCCCGCCCCGACGCGGCGGCCCTGCCGGCGGTGCTCTTCCCGGCCGGCGCCCGTCCCGCCGGGCCGGTGGCGCGACGGGCGGCGCCACCGGAACTCCCCTCCGCCCGCAGCGTCCGCGCCAGTGTCTTCACCAACTCCGGCTTGCGCAGCGCGGAGATCCCCGCGACACCGCGACGCCGCAACTGGCCCCGAATGTCGTCCACCCGCATCCGGGAGATCTCCGACTCGGAGATCCCCGGCGTGTTCGGGGTCTGGTTGCCCTGCCTGGTCCTGGTCGCAGTTCCGCCGCGACCTGAGCTGTTCCGCTGAGCCATGGCACGCTCCTCGACAGTCCGTCCTCGGCCTGCGGCGGGTCCCTGTCTGCCGCGCCGCAGCGATGCGGCATACCCGTCAGGACCGGTCCGAACCTCCCGGGGACGGGGCGAACAGGTGCGCGAAGGCGTCGAGGTTGGCCGTCGACTCGCCCCGCTTGACCCGCCACTCCCACTCCCGGCGGATCGCGCTGCCGAAGCCAATCTCCAGCATGGTGTCGAAGGACTCGTCGGCGTACGTGAGCACCGCGCCGAGCAGCCGGTCCAACTCGTCCGCGTCGACGCCGGCCGGATTGACCCGCCCGGTCAGGTACACGTCGCCCGCCGCGTCGATGGAGAACGACACGCCGTACATCCGGGCGTTGCGCTGCAACAGCCAGGCCCACAGATCCTCGCGCCGCTCGTCGGGCTGGCGCATCACGAACGCCTCGATCCGCAACGCGTGCTCGCCGACGATGAGGTTGCAGATCGTCTTGAGCTTGTGGGCGCCCGGCAGGGTGACGGCGTACGAGTTCTCGCCGGTCGACTCCCAGTCCAGCTCCCGTTCAGCGCAGACGGACTCGATCAGGACAGCCAGGTCGCTCTTCGCGCTCATCGCACCCACTCTACGGTCGACCGGACAGGCACACCGGACGGCGACCGACAGCACAGATCACCACGAGCAGGACATGGCCGCGTTTCCGGCCAGCCGGGCCGCCAGCCGGCTACGGTGCTCGGCAATCGCCTCCCCGTACACGGCGAGCAGCCCCGACACCGTCCGCTGCCAGGAGAAGTTGCGGGCGTGCCCGACCGCCCCCGCGCCCAGGGTGACCCGACGTGGCCCGTCGGGCAGCAGGCGGCCGAGGGCAGCGGCCCAGTCGACGGGGTCGTGCCCGTCCACCAGCATCCCGCTGACCCCGTCCCGGACCGCGGTGACCAGGCCACCCACGGCGGCGGCCACCACCGGCGTGCCGCACGCCTGCGCTTCCAGGGCGACCAGCCCGAACGACTCGTTGTACGAGGGCACCGCGACCAGATCCGCCGCCCGGTACAGGGCGGGCAGGTCCTCGCCGGTCTGCGGCGGCAGGAACCGCACCCGGTCGGCGACGCCGAGCGAGGCGGCCAGCTCGATCAGCGCGGTGGGTCGTTCCAGACCGCTGCCGCTCGGACCGCCGCAGATCACCACGGTCAGCTCGTCGGCCAGGGCGGGATCCCGCTCGCGCAGTGCGGCGACGGCCCGGATCAGCACGTCGGGAGCCTTGAGCGGCTGGATCCGGCCGACGAACGCCACCACGTACCCCGCGGTGGGCAGCCCCAGCCGACGGCGGGCGGCGTGCGTGGCGACCTGCCGGTTCCCGGCGGCCGGACAGAACCGGTCCAGGTCGACGCCGGGCTCCACCACCGCGACCCGGCCCGGGTCGGCGTCGTACCGGCCGATCAGGTCACCCGCCTCGACCCGGGTGTTGGCGACCAGTCGGTCGGCCTCGGCGACCACCTGCTCCTCGCCGATCACCCGGGCCTTCGGCTCGGGACGGTCACCGGCGGCGAGCTGGGCATTCTTGACCTTGGCCAGGGTGTGCGCGGTGTGCACCAGCGGCACTCCCCAGCGCTCCTTTGCCAGCCAGCCGACCTGGCCGGAGAGCCAGTAGTGCGAGTGGATCAGGTCGTAGTGGCCAGGCGGACGGGCCGCCTCGGCGCGCAGTACCCCGGCGGTGAAGGCGCAGAGCTGGCCGGGCAGCTCCTCCTTGGTCAGCCCTTCGAGCGGGCCGGCGGTGACGTGCCGGACGTGTACGCCGGGCGCCATCTCGACCACCGGGGGCAGGTCGCCGGAGGTGGCCCGGGTGAAGATCTCCACCTCGACGTCCGCCTGGGCGAGCCGCCGGGCGACCTCCAGGATGTAGACGTTCATTCCCCCGGCGTCGCCGGTGCCCGGCTGGTGCAGCGGCGAGGTGTGCACCGACACGGTGGCGATCCGGCGGGGGCGGGGCCACGGCAGGGCACCTCGCTGACGACCGACACCGGTGTGCAACTTCGCCACGTCCGCTCCCTCTGCCACGGTTGATGCCGTCCCGCACGACCGGCGCTCCTCGGTCAACCGCCACGCCGGATGCCATCTTCCCGATCCCGGTCCGGAAACACGGCGGGGCCGTCCACCGGCGTGACCGACCTCATCCACCGGCCCGCCCACCGCCGAGACCGGCGGGGCGGAGAATGGCGGGATGACCCCTGTCGCGATCGTCACCGGGGCGTCCAGCGGGATCGGCGCGGCCACCGCCCGCCGGCTGGCCGCCGAGGGTTTTCACGTGCTGGCCGCCGCGCGGCGTACCGACCGGTTGGCCGACCTGGTCGCCACGATCGAGGGCGCCGGAGGCAGCGCCACCGCCGTCGGGTGCGACGTCACCGCGGACGCGTCCGTCGCCGGGTTGGCCGCCGCCGCGCAGGCCGCGCCCGGCCCGGTCACCCTGCTGGTGAACAACGCCGGCGGCGCACGCGGGCTCGACCCGGTGGAGGCCGGCTCGGTCGCCGACTGGCAGTGGATGTACGACGTCAACGTGCTCGGCACGCTGCGGGTCACCCAGGCCCTCCTGCCCGCGCTGGAGGCGTCCGGCCGCGGCACCATCGTGATCGTCTCCTCCACCGCCGGTCACGTCGTCTACGAGGGCGGCGGCGGCTACAGCGCGGCCAAGCACGCGCAGACCGCCGTCGCCGGAACGCTCCGGCTGGAGCTGTGTGGGCGGCCGGTCCGGGTCGTCGAGATCGACCCCGGCATGGTGAAGACCGAGGAGTTCGGCCTGAACCGCTTCGACGGGGACGCGGATCGCGCCGCCGCCACCTACGCCGGGGTGGCCGAACCGCTGGTCGCCGAGGACGTGGCCGACTGCATCGCCTGGTGCGCGACCCGCCCGCAGCACGTCAACGTGGACCGTCTCGTCGTCCGCCCGCTGGCCCAGGCCGCCCAACACAAGGTGCACCGGGCCGTGCAGCGCGAGGAGTGAGCCGATGGTGCGAGCCCCGCAGCGCGAACAAAGCCGGACCGGGTGAGCGTGGGCCAGTCGGCGGTCCGGCCGCTCGGGGTGGTCACCCGCGGGACGACCAACCCGAACCGGCTCCGGCGGGTGGACAACTGGATCGTCGCGTACTGCGGCGACCGCCTCCGGGTGGCCGCCGACCCGCTGGTGGTCGACCTGGGCTACGGCGCGACCCCGGTCACCGCCGTCGAGCTGCGGGCCCGGCTCGCCGCCCGGGTCCGTCCGGACGTGCGGGTGGTCGGGCTGGAGATCGACCCGGTACGCGTGGCCGCCGCCGCGCCCGCGGCGGAACCACCCTGGCTCACCTTCGCCCGGGGCGGTTTCGAGCTGGCCGGGTTCCGTCCGGTGCTGGTCCGGGCGTTCAACGTGTTGCGCCAGTACGACGAGAGCGAGGTGGCCGACGCCTGGCGTACGGTGACCCGGCGGCTCGCCCCGGGCGGGGCGCTGGTCGAGGGGACCTGCGACGAGCTGGGCCGGATCGGCAGCTGGGTGCTGGTCGACGCCGGCGGGCCACGCACCCTGACCCTGGCCGCCCGGCTGGCCGGTTTGGAGAGCCCGGCCCAGCTCGCCGAGCGGCTACCCAAGGCGCTGATCCACCGCAACGTCCCGGGCGAGCGGATCCATGACCTGATCCGCGCCCTGGACGACGCCTGGCGGGCAGCCGCCGGCTACGCTCCGTTCGGCCCCCGGCAGCGCTGGGTGCAGGCGGTGCGGGCGGTCCGCGACGCCGGCTGGCCGGTCCACGGCCGTCCCCGGCACTGGCGCCGAGGCGAGGTCACCCTTCCCTGGACCGCCGTGACTCCCACCCCCCACCGACCACCCACCTGACCCAGGG
>NZ_SMKF01000159.1 GCF_004348325.1 Micromonospora sp. KC213
GTGTGGAGGGGGTCCGCGTCGAGGTGCTGCCCGAGGCGACGCAGGGTCGCGGTGGCCGCCTGCAACTCGGCGAGGGTCATCTCCTCGGCGAGCCGGTTCGCCCACCGGGCCTGCCGGCGTTCGACGACGCGCAGAGCCTGCCGCCCCCGAGGGGTCAGGGACATCAGCTTCGTACGCCGATCACCCGGATGCTCCTGGAAGGCGACGAAGCCCTCCCGGCCGAGGGCGTCGGCGGTCTGCTGGACGCTCTGCCGGGTCAGTCCCATGGCCCGGGCGACCTGCGCCACCGTCCGGGGCTCGTCGTCGATCACTCCGAGGACCTGCCATCTCGCGCTGGTCAGACCGACCGGTCGGGCCAGCTCGTCACCGGCGGCCAGCAGTCGACCGTTGAGCCGAAACACCTCGATGACCAGCTCGGAGAGGTCGAGGCCCGCTTGGCTGAGCTCTTCCACGGGAAAAGAGGCTGGCAAATTTGACAGGCACCTGTCAAATCTGCCAGCCGTCGAAACGCTCGACCTCGGTCTGCCGTCGCGGTCAGCTCCCGGGATACCAGATGTTCGGTCGGGGCGGCGGGGCCATGGTGTAGCCGAGGAAGTAGTCCACGTGGTGGGACTGCATGTAGCCCTTGAGGGTCATGGCGTTGCGGTACGCCGGGTTGTGCGCCAGCGTGTAGAGCCGGGTGCCGCTCGGCTGGTTGGTGGTGAAGATGATCAGCTGGTTGTAGCTGGCGTTGGTGTAGACGACCTCTTCACGCCAGTCGCCGAGAATGTCGCCGTAGAAGGTCGGGTTGACCTCCTGGCTGGCGTTGACGGCGCCGTAGCTGCTGGCCGTCAGCAGCCGGGGCACGCTGCTGGTGGAGGTGGGGCGGTCCGGGTCCCACTTCTCGAACTTGAGGTTGTTCAGCAGTTCCATGCCGGTGTCGCCGTCCCAGTAGAGACCGAGCTGAGGCCACGGCCGCAGCGAGGTGTTCGGCTCGGCCAGCCGGTTGGTGGCGGCGTTGTAGAGCCCGGAGAACGACCACACCTCCATACCGGCGTGGCGCGGGTCGATGTCGCCCGCGAGGCCGCGCCCCACATCGGCGGTACCGGCCTCGACGTGCTGCCAGATCATGTTGCCGGTGGCCGCGTCGTAGTAGTACTCCCGCAGGCCGCTCGGGTTGTCCTGCTGCACGCCGTAGCCCTGCAGCCCTGCCCGATTGGGATCGATCTTGGTGATGTGGAACCGGTCGCCGTGCACGATGCCCCGGGGCGCCAGCGAGTAGCGCAGCGTGCCGTTGCCGTTGAGCACGAAGCCGATCTCGGCGATCTCGTCTGTGCCGTTGCCGTCGACGTCGACGATGCGGGTGTTGTGCCCGTCGGGCAGGTTCTGGTTGCCGCGCAGGAACTTCCACTGCATGCTCACGGCGCTGCCGGTGAACCGCCAGGCGGTGAACATGAGGTTGAAGCCCCCGCTGCCGATCCGGTTCTTCATGAAGGCGACCAGGCTCGGGGTGGCGCCGTCCAGGTAGCCCACGCCGAAGCGGGCGTACATCGGGCCGTCGGACAGGTAGTCGGTGGGCACGGCCGCGGTGGCACGGGGCGCCCCGGTCATGCCGTCGAGAATGGCGATGAACTGCCGGTTGTTGTCCGAGTTGGTGAAGGTGGTGCCGTTACCGAAGACAACGCCGTTGGCGATCCGCACGGCGACCTCCGCACGGCCGTCGCTGTCCAGGTCGTAGACGGTGACGCCGTCGTTGTGACCGACGTTGATGGTGGATGACCCGCCCTCGATGTTGTTCTGGTCGGTGCTGTTGGGCCCCATGTTCATCGACCACAGGAACTGGCCGTTGCTGCGGTACACCTCGATCCGCTGCGGGGAGGTCTGCCGGTCCAGCACGTAGTCGTACTCGCCGTCGCCGTCCAGGTCACCGACCCAGAGGAACTTGACCATGCCACCGGAGCGGATCGGCACCCGGACCACCGGCTCGGTGGCCTGGTTGGCGGGCAGCGTGAACGCGCCACCGGGTGCCTGCTCCACGCCGTTGACCACCGGGCGGACCCGGTAGGTGTTCGGCTGTGTCAGGTTGGCCGTGGTGTCGCTGTAGTTGGTCCCCCCGGTCAGCACCGAGGAGTTGAGCTTCACCTCGGCGCCGCCCCCGGCCGAGCGGTAGACGTTGAAGCCGATGCCGGCCGGGTCCAGGCCCAGCAACCGCCAGGAGACCAGCACGCTGTTGCTGCCGGAGCGGACGGCCACCACCCCACGGCCCAGATTCTCCATCCGCCGGCCGTTGGTCGGCGGGTTCGTGACGGTCGGCGTTGGGATGGGCCCGCCGGCCACCTCGACGTCGAGGTAGTCGATGTTCGCCAGGCCGGCCGCGGTGGTCGCGGCCAGCCGGACGATGTTGCTGCCCGCGTTCAGCGGCACGGTGAACGTCTGGGTCGCCCACGCGTTCCAGGCGCCGGTGCCGCCGAAGGCCACCGCGGGCCGCACCACGGTGCCGTTCACGCTGATGTCACCCGGCCGGTCGGCCGTCGATCCGTTGGCGTACCGGATGCCCAGCGTGGCGGTGCCGGCGCCGGGCGCGCTGACGGTGAACTGGACTGCGGCCCCGGTGGCGTTCGGCGTATCGCAGAAGCCGGCGCCGGAGTAACCCGAGTGATTGGTGGCGACAGTCCCATCACAGGTGGCCGGGGCGGACTCCGCCTCGTACCGGGTCGGTGCGGCCTGCGCGTTGAGGGCGAACACCGCCCCGACGCCGGTCAGGACGGTCACGAGACCGGCAACTATGGACACCCTCGTCGGTCGTTTCATGAAGGCTCCTCCTCGCTGCTCGAAGGGCAAAACACTCGACTGGGGATGCGGTCACCTTCCAGGCCAGGCCGCGTGGGTCTCGCGCATGCCCGTCGCGGGCGAGTGGGGACATGAGTCCTCCACCCACCAGCGAGGACGGCCGGACGGCACCGGAACTGGGGCTTTAAACGCTTACTACGCCTCAGCAGGTAACCATCTAGTTTCAAGTATGTCAATGGATCGAAGCCCTCGCTGCCTGCTGCAATCTGGTAGCCGATCGCGTGGAACGACGAGTTCCGCCTCCCAGAACCGGTGTAAGCGTTTTAATCGTGTCCCGCCCCCGTTGCTGCACCGCCCGGGAAGGCTGGCTGTCACCCGTCACCGGCCGAACCGGGACGTGCGGGAGGCCGTCGCGCATCAACTCCCGGTACGTTCGGGGCGTAGGTGGTCGAGCGGTATCGCCGAGGGGGTGTCGGCGTCGCACCCGTGCCGCGGAAGCCGCCAACCCCGCCTTACGTCCGCGGGTCGTAGTCCGAAGCGGGCACCGGAACGACCGGCACCCCACCGCGCTGCGTGCCCAGCGCGACCAGACTCACCGGCCCCAGCCGCGAACTCTGCCGTGCGGTCACGGCGAGGGCCAGCGTGTTGCCGCCGTGGTGGCGCAGCAGACCGGCCGGCAGAACGAAGTCCCGCTGGGGACCCATGCCGCCGCCGTACAGGCCGAGGTTCCAGCCGTTGAGGAACAGCATCACCCGGTGCTCGATGGGCGGCGCGTCGGCGAACCGCAGGGCCACCGATGTGTCCTGGCCGCTGGGCAGGTCCAGTCGGAAGGTCGTCCGGTACCAGGTGACACCGGGTGCCACCGCTGTGCCGGCCAGCGACCTGACCCGGCGCCAGGAGCCGTCCGGGTAGCCGGGCAGGCTCCAGCCGTACCGCTCGCCGTACAGGCCGCCGTTGTTGAGCGGCCCCCTGGCGCGGTCGGACGGTTCCTCGCCGCCACGCGCGCCCTGGATCCGCCACGACAGCGCGGCGGTGGAGTCGATGAGCTCTGCGCCGACCAGGCCGCGTGGCTGGCGCATCCGGTTGTCGTCGGCCGTCCAGTCGTCGTTGTGCCCCATGTTCTCGACCAGGACCGACAGGACAGCCGGCTCCCCGGGCGTGAGCACGCCGTCGGGGATCGGGAACGTGCCGGGACCCGGGTTCGGGTTGATCGGTTCGGCGTCCGCCTCCACGCCGCCCACGGCGGCGCCGAGGTATCGTCCGTTGAGCCAGACCAGATAGCTGCCACGGCGTCCGGTGATGGCGTTGAGCCTGACCGCGGTCTCCGCGCCGGTGGCGGTGAACCGGCCACGGTACCAGACGTTGCCGTAGTGGTAGCCGTACTCGTCGGCGTACAGCACGGGCAGGGTGACCGGCGGGTAGGGGCTGAGCGAGGTGGTCCGGTCGGCCACCAGCCAGCGGGAGTCGTCGAAGCCGGGGGCCGCCTCGGGCGCCTCGGCGTGGGTACGCCAGCCGGTGAGGTCAGGCAGCCGGACCGGCTCCGGGCCGGGGAGCCGACCGACGAGCGACCCGCTCAGCGTGGTGCGCACGTCGACCGGGTGCCCGTTGACCGAGAGCCGGCGCGTCGGCGTGAAGACCTCGATCGTCGCGGCCGCGTCGGTGTCCGCCCGCAACTGGGTGGTGTCGTCGGCGACGGCGGCGGACCGCACCAGGGACGTGCCGCGCACCAGCACCGGTCCGACGTTCGTCTCCACCCGCCAGAACGGCGCCACGGTCGCGTGCGTGCCGAGCAGCAGCAGCGCCGGACGCCGACCACCGTCGGTGACCAGTACGCGGGCCAGCCCGTCGTGCCGGTAGTCCAGCCGCAGATCCCCACTCGCCCGATCGTAGGACGACGCGACGGTGCCCTCGATGACCCGGACCTCAGGTCGCGTGGGATACCGGAGCACGGCCGAACCGGCGGTGGACCTGGTCCCGTACAGCACGGCCACGTCCCGGCCGTCAATCGCGGCGTGCGTCATGATCTCGGACGTGGACCACACGAGCCGCTGACCGCCGAGGTCGTAACCGGCGACCAGGATCGCGGCGTCCCGGCCCACCACCCGCACCGGCACCCGGTACCGGCCGTCCGGCGTGCTCCAGTCCAGCACGCCGGAGTCGTCGCTGGTGGCGGTGCGGTCCTGGTGGCGCAGCAGGACGAACTGCGTGCCGGTGTCCGGGTTGGTCCGGGCCGCGGCCAGCAGCGCCGGGTTGTCGACCGTGGGCGCCGCGGCCGGGTTCGTCCTGGTCAGTGGCGCCACCGTGGTGAGCAGGTAACCCTGCCGCTTGAACTCGTCGTACTTGGCGGTGAGCTGGCGGCCCTCGGTGATGGCGGCGCCGTAGTCGTACGAGGTGTAGACGTCGTTGGGCTGCGCCAACCAGCCCCAGTTCGTGCCGCCGTACGTCATGTAGTACGAGAACAGCGTGGCCCCGCCGCTGATCGCGTTGTTCTTGTACAGCAGGCGCATGAACTCCGGCCCGGTCAGCTCGCGGCACCGCTCGTAGCCGGCGTCGGTCACGTCGATCGAGCCGGCCTGGTACTCCGCGGCGTAGATCGGCGCGTCGTCCCGGATCCGTCTCGTGACGCCCTCGCCCCACGAGCCCCCGATGGCATCGCCGTCCGTGCAGTCGAACGACCGCGGGTAGTCGTCCACGCCGGGGATCTGCACCGCCCCGACGCCGCAGTGCCAGGTCGACGCCCGGTCATCGGCACCGCCGCAGATGTTCGTCACCACCGGCACGTCGATCCCGTCGGCCCGCGCCTTGTCCTGCACCGCCTGCATGTACGCGGCGTCGGTGTTGACCTGGTACTCGTTCTCCACGTTGTACAGCAGCACCGGGCCGCCCCGCGTGACCTGGTGCCGCGCGATGATCGGATTGAGGTGATCGAGCCACTCGGTGTAGGCGGCGGTGTAACCGGGCGCGCTGGTGCGGGCCCGGCCGGGGACGAGCTTCAACCAGGCCGGAAAGCCGCCGCCGGTGGTCTCGGCATTGATGTACGGCCCGGGTCGCGCGATGGCCCACAGTCCGAGTTCGTTGACGGTGTGCAGCAGGCGGTCCACGTCGCGGACGCCGGTGAAGTCGTACCCGCCGGGCTTCGGTGAGTGGTACGCCCAGTGAAAGTAGAGCGACACGGTGTTGAACCCGGCGGCCCTGATCTTCTCCAGCACGTCCCGCCACAGGTCGGGGCTGGGCAGCCGGAAGTAGTGCAGCTCCGCCGACTGCACGAGGATGCGGCGGCCGTCGAGCAGCAGCGAGTGCCGGTCGTACGTCACCGCGTGCCGGCCGCCGACGGTTGCCTCCGCGCCCTCGGATCCGGTACGCGTCGTTTCCCCGCCGTCGACGGCCGGCGTGCCCGCCCCCCGGTTCGGTGTCATCCCTGTCCACTCCTGTTACGGAGAACGCGCGTCACCCGGCGGTGGCGTCCGTGACTCAGCCGGCCGTGCAGGACACGGACGCCGGGATGCTGTTGGTGCCGCTCCACGACCCGAGGAAGCCGAAGGTGGTGCTGACGCCGGCTTCGAGGCTGCCGTTGTAGCTGACGTTGCGGGCGGTCACCGTGGCGCCGCTGGAGGACAGGGTCGCGTTCCACGCCTGGGTCACCCGCTGCCCGTTGGCGAAGCTCCAGGTCACGGTCCAGCCGCGGACCGCCGAGTTCCCGGCGGTGACCCGGACCTCACTCTGGAAGCCTCCCTGCCACTGGCCGACCACGGCGTACGTCGCGGTGCAGCCGCCGCTCGGAACCGGAGGCGTCGTGCGCGGCGGCGAGGGCGAGGTGTCCGGCGTCGACGGCGTGGCGCCCGGAGTGGTGGGCGGGGTGGTGACCTCGCCCAGCACCCGGCTCAGCGGACCGAACCACTTCTGGGCGATCTTCTGGTT
Source organism: Micromonospora sp. KC213 (assembly GCF_004348325.1). GTDB lineage: Bacteria > Actinomycetota > Actinomycetes > Mycobacteriales > Micromonosporaceae > Micromonospora. The sequence continues at coordinate 6,688 of NZ_SMKF01000159.1, forward strand.
GCCGGAGTTGTTGGGGTGTACGCCGTCGCCGGTGTCGGTGGCGGTGTTGAAACCGCTCCACTGGTCGACCACGGTGATCGGCGACTGTGCCGTGCTCTTCGAACTGGCCCAGTCGGGAATGGCGGCGTTGAAGGCGACCGTCCGCTGACCGCACTGCGGGCAACTGCTCGGATTCATCGGGATGATCTGGGCGACCAGGATCTTCATGGCGGGGTTGCTGGCCCGCATCTGGTCCACCAGGGTGCTGAAGGCGGCGAGGATGGTCGCCGGTGCGATGTTGCTCCACACGTCGTTCGTGCCGAGGTGCATGATCACGACGTCCGGGCGGGTCGCGGAGAGCCAGCCGGGCAGCAGGTTCTGGTTGGCGATGTTGGTGGCGAGATAGCCGCCGTGCCCTTCGTTGTCGCCGTCGTGCGCGACGCCGCAGCCCTGCGGCGGGAGCGTGCCGACGAAGTCGATGTCCGTGTGGCCGGCGTTGCGCAACTGGTTCCACAGCAGGGCACGCCAGCAGCCGGGAGAGCCGGTGATGGAGTCACCGAGCGGCATGATGCGCACCGGTTGGGCGGCCTCGGCCGGTCGGACCGCGAAGAAGGTGGCCGCCATCAGCAGCGCGGCGAGGAGCGCGTAGAGGGGGGATCTGCGACGCATGAGGGACTCCTGAGGGCAGGGAATCGACCGACCTGAGCTGCTGGGCCATGGGCGCTCGGTCGCGTACGCCCATGGCGGGGTTCAGCCCTTGATGAGGGTTGGCACGGTTGTCGAGTCAGGACACAGGGGCATCGGCATCGCCCTCACACGCCGCGAACCTGAACGACAACCTGGTCGGGCGCGGCGTCGACGGTCAGGTGGCCGGCCATCTCGACGCGCCACGGCACTGCCGGGCCGTCGCGACGCACCTCCACAGCGCCGTCTCTCGGCGTCACCGTGAAGCTGGTCGCCACCGCGCCGTCCAGGGCCGGCACGTCCACCCGTAGCGGCGCCGAGACCTCGTACAGCCGCAGCGTCACGCCGTCGTGATACGCGTAGTCCGGGCGGTCCTCGCGGGCGCCCCACGGCAGCGCGGTGCCCGGCCGCACGTACACCGGTACGGTGTCGAAGCCACACGCCTCGGTTACCCAGCGCGGCCCTTCGACGACCTCCCCGGTCAGCAGATGCGTCCACCGCCCGGCCGGCAGGTAGTACGAGGTGCGGCCGGACGCCGGGAACACCGGTGACACCAGGAGACTGTCGCCCAGCATGTACTGCCGGTCGAGGTACCCGCAGGCCGGATCGTCGGGGAACTCGGCCACCATCGGCCGCATCACCGGCACGCCCTCACCGTGGGCGGTGACGGCCGCCCCGAACAGGTACGGCATCAGTCGCGCCTTCAGCTTGGTGAAGGCGCGTAGCACCACGACCGCTTCCTCGTCGAACTCCCAGGGCACCCGGTAGCTGTGGTTGCCGTGCAGCCGGCTGTGCGAGCACAGCAGTCCGAACGGGATCCACCGCTTGAACACCGCCGGGTCCGGCTTGCCCTCGAAGCCGCCGATGTCGTGGCTCCAGAACCCGAAACCCGACATCGCCAGCGACAGTCCGCCGCGCAGACTCTCCGCCATCGACTCGAACGTGGACTCGCAGTCTCCACCCCAGTGCACCGGGTATCGCTGGCCGCCGACGGTCGCGGAGCGCGCGTACAGGACCGCCTCCCCCTCGCCGCGGTGCTCCCGCAGCAACTCGAACACGGTCTGGTTGTACAGGTGGGTGTAGTAGTTGTGCATCCGCTCCGGGTCGGACCCGTCGTGCCACACCACGTCGGTGGGGATGCGCTCACCGAAGTCGGACTTGAAGCAGTCGACGCCCATCTCCAGCAGCACCCGCAGCTTCCCGGCGTACCAGGCGCGGGCCTGCGGGTTGGTGAGGTCGACCAGCGCCATGCCGGCCTGCCAGTGGTCGCTCTGCCACACCCCGCCACTCGCCGTACGCACCAGGAAGCCCGCGGCGGCTCCCTCGGCGAACAACACGGACCGCTGCGCGATGTACGGGTTGATCCAGAGGCTGATCCGAAGCCCGCGCTCTGTCAGCCGCTTGAGCATCCCGGGCGGGTCGGGAAAGGTGCGCGGGTCCCACTCGAAGTCGCACCAGTGGAACTCGCGCATCCAGAACGTGTCGAAGTGGAACACCGACAGCGGGATGTCCCGCTCGGCCATGCCGTCGACGAGGCTCGTCACCGTGTCCTCGTCGTAGGACGTGGTGAACGAGGTGGTCAGCCACAGACCGAACGACCACGCCGGCGGCAGCGCGGGCCGTCCGGTCAACGCCGTGTACTTGCGCAGGATCTCCTTCGGCGTGGGGCCGTAGATGAGGAAGTACTCCAACTCCTGCCCGGCGACGCTGAACTGGACCCGCGACACGACCTCGGAGGCCACCTCGAACGAGACCAGCCCGGGATCGTTGACGAACACCCCGTACCCGCCGGTGGTCAGGTAGAACGGCACGTTCTTGTACGCCTGCTCGCTGCTCGTGCCACCGTCGGCGTTCCAGATGTCCACCGACTGGCCGTTTTTGACCAACGGGCCGAACCGCTCGCCCAATCCGTACACGGTCTGGCCGACGCCCAGCGCGAGTTGCTCGCGGAGGTAGTGTCCGCCGCCGTCGGTGCCGATGGCCGCCATCGCCTTGGTGCCACTTGCGGCCAGCACCTCGCCGTCGGCGAGGAAGTCCATCCGCCACGACCGACCGCGCGCGAAGCGTACCGCCAGTCTTCCGGAGGTGAGCGTCGCTCCCTCGGCGTCGATCTCCGCGACGCCGTCGCGAACGGCCAGTTCGAAGTCCGGTCCCCTACGCTGACCCCCGCTGAAGTGCGCGATCCGCACCCCGATGACGTCCGGCACCGGGGCGCTGACCCGCACCGTCAGCAGTGGCCGGTTCAAGGTGTCGCCCCGGCCTGCGATGTGCGTCGTCGGCGCGTACACCATCAACGCATCGGGCTCGGCTACCACGTCGTGCACCTCGGCGGGGTAGAGCGGGTGCACGCCGTCGCGCATGAACCAGTGACCGTCGGTGAACTTCAACCAAGACTCCCAGTAGTAGCCTGCCGGGCCGGGTGGTACGCCCGGTCCCGCAACTGATTCGGACTGGCTCAGTTGGCGGCGCACAACGCTGTCGGGGCGCTGTTCGTGCCGTTCCACGCTGCGATGAATCCGAACGTCGTGCTGGCACCGGGAGCGAGGCTGCCGTTGTAGCTGGCGTTGCGGGCGGTGACGTTCGATCCGTCGCTGTTGACCGTGGCGCTCCATGCCTGGCTGATCCGCTGCCCGTTGGCGAACGTCCACGTCACGGTCCAGCCGTTGATCGCCGAACTGCCGGCGGTGACCCGTACCTCGCCCTGGAAGCCGCCCGGCCACTGGTTGACGATCGAGTACGTCGCCGTGCAGCCCCGGGTGCCAGCCGTCGGGCTGACAGAGGGGCTCACGGACGGGCTGACCGACGGGCTCGTGGACGGGGTGGTGGGCGTCGGGTTGACGCCGCTGTAGATGGTGGCTTCGCGTGCGGTGGCCTTGAGACCGTTGGCGCCGTTGACGATGCGCTGACCGAAGGTGGTCAGCTGGTCGGGGTCGAAGTTGACGGTCATGTCCAGGATCGGGTCGCTGTTGCCGCTCCACGACCAGGCCAGCCAGCCCAGGCCGCGAGCCTGCGCCTCGGCCAGGATTGCCTGGTCGTCCACCTCGTTCGGATTGAACCGCCAGCCGAACTCGCCGACCACCAGCGGAAGGTTCATCGCGCGAAAGGCGTCGAAGTACGACCGGATGGTCACGGCCGAGTTGTACACCGAGTACATGTGGATGGAGAACACGAGGTTGCGCCGACTGTCGGCGTTCCAGACGGTCCGCGCGTTGTCCCGCATGGTGTTCGTCCAGTCCTGACCCCAGTTCGGCCCGTCGATCATCAGCAGGTGCTGGAAACCGTTGCTGCGCATCTTCCGGACGGCCGCGGACGTCGCGGCGGTCCACTGGCCGGGGTCGGTGTTGCCGATCGGCTCGTTGCCGATGTTGATGATGACGTAGCTCTCGTGGCCGATCAGCGCGTCCTTGTGGCCGTTCCAGTAGTCGACGGCCTCGTCCAGGCTGGCGGCGGCGCTCTCCTCGCCGTAGCCGGTGGTGTCGTGCACCTCCAGGACGCAGATCAGCCTGTTCTGCTTGCAGAGCGCGACGACGGTGGCGACGTCGTCGGACGGACCCCACCGCTTGCCGCTGCCGAGCACCACCCGCACGGTGTTGGCCCCGGCGGCCTTGATGTCGGCGAACGAACTGGTCTGGCCGGGAAACCACACGTGTGGGTGGTTGATCCCGCGCATGACGAACGTCTGGCCGTTGGCCTCGACGACGTCGCGCCCGCTGACGTGCAGGCCGACGGCCGCGTCAGCCGGGCGGGTGAAGGTCATGATCGATGCACCGACCGCTAGAGCGGTGACGCCGGCGAGGACGAGTCGTTTCATCATGGCCAAACCTCACGGACAAGCCCCGGAATTGAGGCGACGATGGCAGGCTGCGGCACACCCACGGGCGGCGCCCTGCGCTCGTGGGATTGTGCGGCTCACCGCATCTTGTAACGTTTGCAATTCCGGCTCGGTGAGGAGCGTACGCCGCAGGGGCCGTGGGGCGCAATCGCGCCTGGTATCCGGTTCAGCGACGCCGGGGTGGAGGCGCGGTGGAGGCGCGGACCCTCAGCGTCGGCCGGAAGTGCACCTCTCGGTGCGTGTGGTCGGGGTGCTCCTCATCGAGCAGCAGTTCGGCGGCGGCGCGGCCGAGCCGGCGCTTCGGCTGGTGGACGGTGGTCAGGGCGGGCGACAGCCGGGCGGCGAAGTGCAGGTCGTCGTAGCCGACGACGGAGATGTCATCGGGGACGCGTACGCCTGCCGTGTGCAATCCCTCCAGTACGCCCAGCGCCGCGGTGTCGTTGAGGCAGATGATCGCGGTCAGCGCGGGCCTGGTGGCCAGGATCTGCTCGACCGCCTGGGCGGCGACCGACACCGACGACCGGGGGTGGTCCGACATGCGGATGTCGACGAGCGCGTCGGCCGGGTCCACACCGGCGGCGGCCAGCACCCGCCGGGCGCCCTCTCGGCGGCGGGCAACCGGACCGGGGTCGATCGCGCCCGCGAGAAAGGCGATGCGGCGGTGGCCGAGCGACAGGAGATGTTCGGCCGCGAGTTCACCGCCGACGACGTCGTCGACGGCCACGGCACACAAATCCAGCTGCCGACGGGGATGGTCGATCAGGATCACCGGCGTGCCGCGCCGGCTGACCTGCAAGAGTGCCGTCGGGTCTGGGTCGATCGGCGAGATGATGATGCCGCGCACCGCCTGCTCCTGCAGCAGAGCGAGCAGTTGCCTCTCCTTGGCGGATTGGAGATCGGTGCTGCACGCGAGCACCAGGCAGCCGGCTTCGCTGAGGGCGTCCTCGATGCCTCGGTTGAGTTCGGCGTAGAACGGGTTGGCCAGGTCCAGGGTGACGCTGCCGACGATCGGGCTGGGCAACCCTCGTAGCTGCCGGGCCGGTCCGTGCGGCACATAGCCGACGGCGACCATCGCCTGCTCCACCCGGCGACGGGTCGGCGGCGCGACGATCGAAGGCCGGCTCAGCACGTTGGCAACGGTGGAGACGGACACGCCCGCCACCTGGGCCACCTCCCGCATGCCGCTGCGACGCAAGCCCTCCCTGTTGGCCAACCTCGTCCTCCCGGAAGTTCGGGTCCACCGTACTTGGCGGCGGTTCCGCGCGACTGCAGCACCCGGACCACCGAGGACGACTTTCGCGGGGATGCCCGCGCGATCGACGAAACACGGAGCCGTCCGGTCATCCAAGAATTCGATGCCCGTCAATTGACAGCCATCCGCCCGACCGGGACACTCTGTGATGCAGCTGGGCGCGACCGGGGAGCGCTCGATGTGACCACGGATGCCGCCGGACGGCTGGAGCCTGCTTCCTCGTCGGTGATGGCCTGGACATCCCCGGACAAGCCTCCATCGCTCACAAGATCGCGCCTCGTCGGCCCATTGCCGCCTGTCGACACTCGGGGCAGCCGTGTAGTCGTCGGGCCGCAGGGCACATCCCGTCCCTTACCTGAGGTGAACCATGAGAAGAAAGATCGCGACCCTGGGCGCTGTGGCGCTCACCATGCTCGCCTCCGTGATGCTCTTCGCCAAACCTGCCGAAGCCGCGGTCGGGCTGCGGGTCGACGCGGGTCGCATCGTGGAGGCCAACGGCAGCAACTTCGTCATGCGCGGGGTCAGCCACGCGCATGTCTGGTATCCCGGCCAGACCTCGTCGTTCGCCAACATCAAGGCGCTGGGTGCCAACACCGTGCGGGTGGTGCTGGGCAGCGGCCAGCGGTGGGGCCCGAGCAACGACATCCCGAACATCGTGAACCTGTGCCGCACCAACCGGCTGATCTGCGTGCTCGAGGTCCATGACACCACCGGCTACGGCGACCAGAGCGGCGCGGCCACCCTCGACCAGGCGGCCAGCTACTGGATCGACAAGCGCAGCGACCTCGCCGGAACCGAGAACTTCATCGTCATCAACATCGGCAACGAGCCGTTCGGCAACAACGCCAGCGCAGCCGCGACCTGGCCCACCGCCACGTCCAACGCCATCCGCCGGCTGCGCGACGCCGGCTTCGAGCACATGCTCATGGTGGACGCCCCGATGTGGGGTCAGGACTGGCAGTTCATCATGCGCAACAACGCGCAGACGGTGTTCACCAGCGACCCGCAGCGCAACACCGTCTTCTCCATCCACATGTACGGCGTCTTCGACACCGCCGCGGAGGTCACCGACTACCTGGGCCGGTTCCGCACCGCGGGGCTACCGATCGTGGTCGGCGAGTTCGGGCACGACCACTCCGACGGCAACCCCGACGAAGACACGATCATGTCGTACACCCAGGCCAACGGCATCGGGTACATCGGCTGGTCGTGGAGCGGCAACAGCAGTGACGTCGGCTACCTGGACATGGTCACCAACTTCAACCCGGCCCAGCTCACCTCGTGGGGCCAGCGGTTCTTCAACGGCGCCAACGGCGTCCGGCAGACCTCCCGGGAGGCGACCTGGTTCGGCGGGGGCACCCCACCACCGAGCACCCCAGGACCGAGCACCCCGCCACCGAGCACCCCGCCGGGTC
>NZ_SMKF01000015.1 GCF_004348325.1 Micromonospora sp. KC213
GGCCCAGCCCGACGCGGTCCACGCCAGAGGGTGCGCGCAGGACGTCCAGCGTCGCGCGCAGTTCCCGCATCGCGGCGCTGCTGGCCTCCTGGATCGCCAGCAGCGCGGCCGACGGTTCCTCGCCGTGCTTGCGGGCCAGGTGCACGGCGATCCCGGCCTGCACCTTGATCACCGAGATGCTGTGGGTCAGCGAGTCGTGCAGATCCCGGGCGATGCGTAGCCGCTCCTCCCCGGCGCGGCGCAACGCCATCTCCTCGCGGGTACGTTCGGCCTCGATCGCCCGCTGCTCGACCTGTTCCAGGTACGCCCGGCGTTGCCGCGCGACGAGCCCGGCGACGTTGGCCGCCACAAACCAGCCCAGCAGTAGGGCGGTCCGCTCGACGATCAGCTGGCCGGGCCGGCCGGCGGGCGCGACGGCGATGTCGCGGGCCAGGAATCCGCCGAGGAAGACGAGGCTGGCCAGGGCGGCGGCCGATCGGTGCCCCCGCCCGGCGGCGACGTAGACCGCGCCCAGAACGGGGAACCCGGCGGACGCCCCAGGGTGCACCCGCACGTGCAGGGCCAGCATGGCGGCGGTCACCGCGATCAACGCCACCACCGGATGTCGCCGGCACGCCGCCAGAGCCGCCGCCATGAGCAGGACCAGAGCCACGTCGATCGCCCGGACCGGCGCGGCGTCCGGCGCGAGCGCGGCGTTACCGAGCAGGAAGCCGCCGAGGACGAGGCCGCTGAGGGCGTACGGCAGATCGCGGCGCATGAGCGAACTGTAGACCGGCGGCCACCGGGAGACGTCCCACGCCTGCGGTAGCCGAGGCGTACTGCGGACGCGGTATCCCGCCCGGGCAAGTGTCTGCGGCGGCACGACGTTTTTCCGGCTCACCGCGGCGAGCATCGAGCCCATGACATACCGCTTCTTCATCCCCGCTCCGGTCGAGGCTGCGACCGGTCCGACCGCGGAGGTCTACCAGCAGCTGCGGGAAGACTTCCTCGGGCCGGTCCCCACCTTCCAAGCGCTCTCGCCGGCGCCCGACGTGCTGGCCGCCACCTGGGCGCTGATGCGCGAGGCACTGCTCGCCGGCGATGTGTCCCGGATCGACCGCGAGCTCGTCGCGTCGGTGGTATCGCGGGCGAACCGCTGCCGGTTCTGCGTCCACGCACACGTGATGCTGCTACACGCGCACGGCGGGCACGAGCTGGCCGAGGTCATCGCCCGGGGCGGGGCGCCACGGGATCCGAGGCAGGCCGAACTCGCGGCCTGGGCCGAGGCCAGCCGCACCCCCCGGAGCGCCGCCTGGACCAGCCCGTACGGCCCTGAGATCACCGGCAGCCTGCTCGCCCTCCACTTCATCAACCGGATCGTCTCGGCACTGCTCGACCCGGATCTGCTGCCCGGCGGCCTGCAGCGCTCACGGGTGGTGCGGTCGGCCGGGGGCCGCTTCCACGCCAGGATGGCCCGGGAGCGCAAGGAACCGGGCCGCAGCCTCCCGCTGCTCGACGCCGCCCCGACGGCGCCACCGGCGTGGGCCGGGGACAGCCCGGTCGGCGTCGCGTACGCGGCGCTGAGGAACGCCGCTTCGCAGGGCGGTGACCTGCTGAGCGATGTGGCGCGCCAGACGGTCGCGGCCACGGTGCGCTGGGAGGACGGACAACATCCGGCCCGGCCCGCCGAGTGGGCCTCCAAACTTGTCCTGGACCTGTCCGGCATGGACCGGGTCGGGACACGGATCGCGCTGCTGGCGGCATTCGCCCCCGCCGCGATCACCCCGGCCGATGTCGCGGTCTGGCGGCTGTCCTGTCCGGACGACGCCGACCTCGTGCGCATCGTCGCGTACGGCGCGATCACCGCTACCGACCACATCGCCCGGGCCCTGTCCGCGGCGCACGCCTAGGAGATCACCATGCGCAAGGCATTCGTCATCGTCAGCACCCTGCTGCTCGTCGCGTTCGCCCTGCAGTTCGTCCTCGCCGCCGTGGGGGCGTTCACGAAACCCGCCGGTGAAGGCGCGTATGTCCTGCACAGCGTCAACGGGACGGTTGTCATCCCCGTCCTCGCCCTGCTCACCATCCTGTGCGCCGGGCTGGCGAAGGCGCCGGGCCGGCTCGTCGGACTGGCGTTCCTGCCGCTCGGACTCGTCGTCGTGCAGGCGCTCACCGCCGTGCTCGCGAACGCGTCCACCGACGTCGCGGGCGTCAGCACCCCGTTCGGCCTGACCACCGCCGGGCTGCACGCGCTCAACGGAATCATCGCGGTGCACGTCGTGGTCGCCGTCCAACAGCAGGCGCGGAAGCTGGCCCGCCCGGCGCCGGCCGGCGCCACTGCGGTGACCGTCCGGGAAGGGGGGCTGGTATGAACACCGGCTCGCTGCTCGCGGCCGACCTGGTGATCGCGGTCCTCGCGGCCGCCGGGTGGCTGGGCGCCGGCACCGCGTCGGCCGCCCGACGCCGGCCGCTCGCGCTGGGACTGGCCGCCGTCGCGCTGCTCGCCACGTTCGCCCGGGCGATCACGATCACCGCGCTCGCCCGCGCCGGATGGTGGTTCGTGGCGGAGAAGGCCCTCATCGCCGCTCCCCTGTCGCTCGCCGGGACGCTCGTCGCGGGGACACGGCTGCTGCGGATCCCGGGCGACATCCGGTCCACCGCGGTGCCACTGCTCTTCGCCGGGTATGCCGGGCTCGGCGCCCTGCTGGTGACGCTCCTGCACGGCTATCCGGCGTCGGCGGGCGTGGGACTGCTCGCGGTCGCCGGAATCCTCGCAGCGACCGTGGCCTCGTGGCGCGTCCTCGGTACCCGCCCGTCTCCGATGGTGTCCCGGGCGGTCGCCGTAGTGGCGGTCGCGTCGCTGGTGACCGGAACCGGGCTGGCCGCCCCGGGATCGGCTCCGGTCATGCCACATGATCACGAATATCGGGATGCGCGGACCGTGGGCGAACCGACCAGACGGTTCACCCTGACGGCCGGGACCGCCACGGTCCGGGTCAGCGGCCGCGACGTCGCGGCGTGGGCCTTCAACGAGCAGGTTCCCGGGCCGGAGTTGACCGCCACCGTCGGCGACGTCCTGGAGGTGACGCTGCGGAACCGGAACATCGCGCGCGGCGTCACGCTGCACTGGCACGGGTACGACGTGCCGAACAGTCAGGACGGGGTGCCCGGCGTGACGCAGGCGGCGGTGCTGCCCGGACAGGAGTTCGTCTACCGGTTCCGCGCCGACCAGGCCGGGACGTACTGGTACCACACGCACGCCGTGTCCGACGTCGGCGTGCAGAAGGGACTCTACGGGGTCCTGGTGGTGCGACCGGTGCCGGTGACCGGCGTCGACGTCACGGTGCCGGTACACACGCTGGCCGGCCAGACGCTGCCCACGCCGAGAGTGGAGCCGGTCGAGGTGGGAGAACCTGTGCGGCTGCGGCTGATCAACACCGACAGCACGACCCACCGGTACGCCCTGGCCGGGACCGCGTTCCGGGTCGTCGCGATCGACGGATACGACCTGCAGGGACCGACCCCGGTCGTGGACACCGCCGTACTGATCCCGGCCGGTGGACGCTACGATCTGGTGTTCACCGCGCCCGCCACACCGGTGGCGCTGTTCGTCGACGGACGTGCGGTCTACTCGACCGGACCGGTGTCGGCGGCGACCGACAGATGGCCGGTGCTGGATCCGCTCGGTTACGGCGTCGGCGCTCCGGTGCCGTGGTCCCGGTTCGACCGGGATTTCACCCTCGTCCTGGACCGCGGGCTCGACCTGCGCGGACTGCTTCCGCGGTACGGCCACACCGTCAACGGCGCCACCGACCCGGACATCCCGCCTCAGGTCGTCCGCCTCGGCGACATCGTCAGGTTCACGATCGTGAACCGATCGATGGTGGTACACCCCTGGCATCTGCACGGGCATCACGTCCTGGTGTTGTCCCGCAACAGGACGTCGGTGACGGGAAGCCCCCTGTGGCTCGACTCGTTCGACGTACGCCCCGGCGACGTCTGGGAGGTGGCGTTTCGGGCCGACAACCCCGGAATGTGGGCCAACCACTGCCACAACCTGGCGCACGTCGACGCCGGGATGACACTGCACCTGATGTATTCGTGATTCACCGCTATATGGATAGACATCGATTACAGTCGCTCACCCCAGGGACAAGATATGTGATACACGTCGCGGCGAGCGGACCGAGTGACAACCGCTGGCTCGACGTGACGAGCAACCCGCCGACCCCGCTGGACAGCTGGGTGCCGTCCTGCCTCCGGGCAGAAGGTCGGACGCGGTGGCAACGGGTCATGGGCGGGCGGTGCCGGCCAACCGGGCGGATCCGGCCGACCACCCCGGCCCCGAAACCGGTCCGAATCACGTCCCTTGGAGCGCAATCATGCTTTCACGTAGACAGCGCATCGCGCTGCTCGCCGCCGCAACCGCGGCGACGGTTGCCGGCGCGGGTGTCGTCACGGCGACGGTGGCCTCCGCGGCGGCAACCCGCTACGGGGCGGAAACCGCACCGGCCACCTGCGACGGTGTCATCGAGTCCAACCACTCCGGACGCCACCGGCAGCTCGGTGGGCCGTAACCCCTCGTCGTACAACTTCCTGGCCTGGTGGGACGGCGACCCGGTGCGGGAACTGCTCGACGGCAACCACGTCGACAAGTACGGCACCGGCGGCGACACCCGCCTGCTGACGGCCTCCGGCGCACACTCGGTCAACGGCACGAAGTCCACTCCGTCGCTCTCCGGCGACCTGTTCGGCGACTGGCGGGAGGAGATCATCCTGCCCCGCGACGACAACGCCGCGCTGCGCATCTACGCCACCCCTGTCCAAACCGACCGGCGGGTCTACACCCTGATGCACGACGCCCAGTACCGGGTCGCGGTCGCCTGGCAGAACACCGCCTACAACCAACCGCCGCACCCCAGCTTCTTCATCGGCAACGGCATGAGCACCCCGCCGCAACCCAACATCCACGTCCGCTGACACCACCGTCGGGCGTGTCGGCCGCCGCCGGCACGCCCGACATGCTGCCCGGCCCGCCCGCGCCGGGCCAGGCCGCCAGCAGACGCCACCGGCGTCAACCGAGTACGGCGGCCAACTCGTCGTAGGTCGGCGCGAGCTGTCGCAGCGTGTCGGCTGCGGATGCCGGATGGCCGTTCACGATGTCGTGCTGGAGGCTGCCGACCAGTCGTGCCTGCCGGGTGGCGACGGCGGCGGCCCGGTCGTGACCGAGGCCGGCAAGGGCGGTGCCGGCGTCAGCGAGCCGCCGGGCACCGACCCGGATCGCGAAATGGGCCAGGTGATCGCGCACCGCCGGATCCAGCCCGTCGGTGACCTGGTCGGCCAACCGGTGGACGGCGGCGGCACCGCCGATCGTACCGGCCGACACCGGGACGTCGGCGCGTCCGCGCAGCCAGGCCACCGCGCCGGGCACGGCCGCGCGTAGCGCCGCCTCGACGGTGACCTCGCGGACCCGGCGGAATCCGGTGCGCATCGGGTACGGGGTGCTCCGGTAGTCGATGGTGTCGGCGCGCCACGCGGCCAGGAAGTCCGGGATGGGCAGGGTCGCGTAGGGGCAGCCGTGCGGGTCGTGGAAGCGGACCAACGCCTCGTCGACCTCCAGCACGACGACGAAGTGATCCGACTCGATCGGTCCGGTCATCCCGGGCAGGTGGCGCAGCAGGCCGATCTCCATCGGCCCGGCCAGGACCGGGCCGACCTCGACCGCCTCGCGAAGCATCGCCAACGCCTGGTCGGCGTCGTCCGCGCCGTCCCGGCGGCAGGTCCAGCCCAGCAGGTCGAGCGCGTCGTCGAGCCCTCGGTCGGGATCCCAGCCGTACGGGTCGAAGAACGGCAACCGGCTGGCGATCAGCTCGAATCCGAAAGGCGATCCCGTCAGTACCTCGATCACCGACGGCGACGGCGCGTCCGGGCCGAGCAGCATCGCCAGCGAGTTGGCGTAGCAGTAGGGCCCGGAGCCGATGTAGGGGTGCATGTTTCACTGTCTTCCACTGGTCGAGACGGGGTAGGTGACGTCGAGGACGGCACCGTCGCTGCCCGGCCAAATCTCGACCGGGCCGGCGAGGCAGACCAAACGGTTCGCGTCCATCCATGCCTCCAACGCGTCGTAGGCGCGCAGGATGTCGGGGAACCCGGCGTCGGCCTGGGCGACCGGCAGGTAGGCGTCGGTGCCGGCCGGCGAGAGCCGTACCCTCAGGTCGTCGACGGGTTCGACGGAGCCGCTGAACGGCACCGCGACCTCGACGGGTCCGTCGCTGTCGTGGGTCACGAAGCCGTGGAAGTGCACCAGCGTCGGCCCGGCGTCGGGCAGGCCGACCGCCCGCAGCCGGCTGCGGATGCGCTCCTGCGCCTGGACGACGAAGGCATCCAGCTCGCCGACGCGAACGCGCCGTTCCTGGCACAACAGCTTGCGTTGAGGTCGCGTGCGCAACCGTGGGGCGGCGGTGACCGGGCTGGCCGCAGCGTCGAGCACCTCGATCAGCTCACGCCGGCGGCGAAGCTGGATCTCCTGGGCGGCCAGCCAGGCCCGCAGCTCGGCCTGACGAGCCTGCGGGCTGAGCGCGAGCAGCGTGGCGATGCGGCCCAGTGGCAGGCCCAAGGTACGCAGCCGGGCGATCAGCCGACCGCGCGGGATCTGGTCCCGGTGATAGCGGCGGTACCCGGTGACCGGGTCGACGCCGGCGGGCACCAGCAGCCCCTGCTCGGCGTACAGGCGCAGCGCCTTCGGCGACAGGCGCGTCGCGGCCCCGAACTCGCCCGGCAACATGTCATCCGCATCGGTCACCAGCCCAGCCTGGACCATGCCCCTTGGGCGAGGTCAATCCCGTGCGGCGGCACGGCGAGCGGAACACCCGGCGAGGTCGCACGGTGGCCGAGCCGTCAGGCCGGTGAGCAGGTCACCTCGGGCTGTGGGGGCGTACTGATGCTCCCCGACGCGTAGATCAGGCCGATCGTCACCGTCTGACCGGGCTGAAGCACGCCGCTGGACGACGGGACGAACGTCATCTGCTGCCCGTGCTGGGTGTAGCTGACGTTCCACGCCTGCACCGACCAGATCGGACCCGGAAAGCTCAGGTCGAGTCGACGCCACCGTACCGGCACGTCGCTGATGTTCCGGACGCCGAGAAGAACGCCGTACCCGGTAGACCATTGGGCGACGGTGTGCATCGCCACGTCGCAGTACGCCCCGACCGAGGCGGCCGCCGTCTCGTTGGCGGCGGGCACCGCGGCGGCGGGCACGGCGGCGACACCGGCGAGCGTCGCCGACGCGACAGCGGCCGCGCAGATACTGGAGATTGTCGTCCTGGTCCCGCGGCCCATACTGCCCTCCCCACGGCACACCTCATCGACTGAGTGCAATGCCATCGTTACGCATTCACCGTCGCCGTTCAATGCCGACGGGTGCGGGATCTCCCGGATGGACCGGTGGTCGACCCCGAGCCCTGCTCCTGTGAGCCGAGCGAGCTGCGGGGCCGGCCACCTGGACGGCTCTGCTGCCGGCCCGCCCGTCAGGCGGGCCGAGCCACTAGTAAACCTCGACGTCGTACCAGGCGAGGGCCTCGTTGAGCGGCTGCACGTAGGTGCGGCAGTCCTCCGGGATTCCGCCGGAGACGAGGCCGAGCGCCGCGTCGCCGTGGAAGACCGAGCCGCCACTGTCGCCACCGGCGGCACAGAAGCTCGTGTAGTCCAACCCGGTCACCCGGCCCTCGGCATAGTTGGCGGTGGTGTTCCTGGCAAGCACCTCACCGCAGCGGTAGCCGGTCTTCCAGCCGCTGTGGCAGACGGTCTCGCCCAGACCGGCGTCGCGGGAGTGGGTGATGTCGCGGACGACGCCCTCGCTGATCCACACGTTACCCGGCTTGCTGAGGTTCGCGTTGTTGTGCTTGATGAGGCCGAAGTCGTTGCCCGGGAAGTTGCCGCCGGCGTCGTAGCCGACGTACTGGCCGACGCCGTCGTACCAGTCGCTGACGCCGGACGCGCCCACCGTGCAGTGACCCGCCGTGATCATGTACAGCGAGTTGGGGTTGTCCTTCTTCCGGACGTTGAAGCCGACCGAGCACGAGCCGTATTCGGAGCCACGGTTGGGCGTAATGAACCGCCCACCCTGGATGAACGGCTTGAGTTCGCCGCGCATCCGCCGCAGCGTCACCGCACCGCCGTGGGAGGCGGCCAGGTCCGCGAGCCGCTGGTACTCCTCGGCGGAGACGGTCGTGTCGGCGTCGATGAAGAGCCTGTTGTTCATGCTGTCCACGCCGAACGCCACGCCGGGCGTGGCGATCTGCGTCCCCAGGGTGGCGTTGATGGCGTTCAGCTCGGCCGTACTGCGGGTGACCCGCTGGGCGATCCCACCCGCGCTGACCACGGTCTTCTCGGCGGCGGCGTCGGTCACCGCGACGACCATCCGGCCGCTGCCGTCGACCCAGGCGCCGCCGGTACGGTCGGCGCCGAGGCGCTCCACGAGGGCCTTTGCCGCCTGGCTCGTGATGCCGACGGGCGCGGACCCGGTGTCGGCGGCCGGCCGGGCGCTGGCGGCCGACGGGACAGCCAGGCCGGCGACGGCGAGGATGGCCGTGGTGGCGACGGCTGCTGCGCGCCGCAGCGAGGGAATTGTGTTCACGTGCTGCCTCCCCGAAGGTGTCAGGACGTCCCACGCTAGGGGCTTGTGATCATCGAACGCAGCGAACACGGGATGGCATGAACGTGAATCTCCCCCGACCACGCCCTCCGGACGCAGCGGGCCCCACCGGGGCGAGGTCCTCGGCGGTAGGCTGCGCCCCCCATGCCTGACCACGGAGATCTGATGCAGCCGTTGCACGCAGAGCCGCCCTCACGGCGCTCGGTCTGGATGTGGGTCGGCGCTGTCGCCGGCCTCGGCCTCGCCCTCAGCATGTTCCTCAACAACAACGGACCACGCACCCGCGTCGTCGCGCGCCCGTCGGTCACCAGCACCTTCGTGGTCTCAGGCGTGGTGGTGCCCGGCGACAGCGCGTCCGTCAGCAGGGACGGCCGCGGCGGCTGCGTCGGCACCGGAACCCATGCCGACGTCGTCGACGGCGCCCTGGTGCTCATCACAGCCACAGCCGGCTTGGCCGCCGGGCGGCTGACCGATCCGCAGGCGCTCACCGACGGCACGTGCCGGTTTGCGTTCTCCGTTCCGGGCGTACCGACGGGACAGGACGTCTACCTGGTCACGGTCGCCCACCGGGACACCCGCACGTACCTCGAACGGGAACTGACCGGCGAGCCGGTACGCCTGCGCGTCGACTGAGGCGGCGGCCACGGCGCCCGGCACCGTCCTGCTGACTCGACTCTCGTGGAGTGCTCCGCGCCGCCTACCGAGCGAGGGTCGCACACCCCCTGTCCATCCTAGGAGGATGGGATCCCTGATTCCGGGGTAACGGCTGCCCATCGATCAAGATGACTGGATCGGATAGGCTGGCGGCGTGCGGCAGTCGGGAGAGAACATCCGCAGCGGCGGCCGATGCACGAGTCGCGCAGAAGTCGGCGGACCTGCTTGATCGGTGTGCCGAGGGTGCGCTGGTTGAGCCCGAGCATTTCGGCCAGCGCGGTCTGCGAGGTCACGTGCCGCAGGTAGAGCACGGTCAGCAGCACCTTGTCTGCCGGTGACAACAGCGGACGCTTGTGATCTGCGGTTGCCTTGCGGCGTGGTCCGCCGCGCAGGCGGTGCAGCCGTTCCTCGCGCAGCGCGGCTAACTGCGGTGTGAGGCGGGTGACCAGGGCTGCCAGGTCTTCGTGGCTCATCCCGGTCAGCCGGGGCTCGGCCAGTACCTCGAGGACCTGGCGTCGGTCCAGGTCCCCGCGGGTGGTCGGGGCGGGTGCGTCGCCAACGTTGGGATGGACGGTGTAGTTCCAGGTGCCGCGTTCGGCGTGTGGCTCGATCGGCAGGCCCTTGAGCTGGGATTTGCTGATGGCCAGGCCCAGCGGGTAGGTGCCGGGGTCGAGTTCGGCGTGCACCCGCAGCCCGCTGCGGGTGGTGGTCGCCGCGATGCACGCGACGACGACGTCGTGGCTGCTCAGCGGTCGGCCGCGCCAGTTCATTGTGATGTGGGAAGAACAACCGGTGCTCGATCTTGTTCCATTTGCTGGTGCCGGGCGGGAAGTGGCAGACGGTGATCGATAGGCCGGTCTCTGCGGCGAGGCGGGCCAGTTCGGCTTTCCAGACCCGGTAGCGGTAGCCGTTGGACCCGCCCGCGTCCGCGGTGATCAACAAGCGGGTCGCGTTCGGGTAGTCGAATCGGCCCTTGGCCTGCCACCAGCGGCCGATCGAGACGACCGCGAACGCCGAGGTGTCGTGGTCGACGCCGACGTTGACCCAGCCACTGTCGGCGGTCAAGTCGTAGGGTCACCCTTCGGCCGCCACTGCCGGCCCGGGTTCGGCAGCTGCCCGATCATTTCCTTCTTCTTCGCATCCACGCTGATCACCGGCTCGCCGTCAGCCTGATGCTGTTTGACCTGCTCGTTGACATACCGGAACTGGACATCGCGGTCCCGATGCTGCTTGCCTTCGAGGGTCTTCACCTGGGCTTGCAGACTGAACCCGTTATCCTTCAACAGATTCCCCACGGTCATCGCCGAGACAGGATGTCCCTGCCGGGTCAACTCCCCGGCCAGGTTCCGCAGCGACTTCGTCGTCCACCGCAGCGGTGACATCGGGTCGCCCCGCTCATCCGGCTCGACCAGCGCCAACAGCGCCGGTGTCAGTCCCGGATCCAGCTCACTGGCACTCTTACGACCTCCACCTGGCCTGCGCACTCGGCCACCGGCCAGCGGTTGCCCACCAGCCTCCAACTCGAACACGCCCTTGCGGACCGTGGTCTCGCTGACCCCAGCGACACCGGCGACCACCCGCACGCCGCCATGCCCGAGCAGCCGCGCCTCCGTCGCCAACATCAGACGACGCTGCCGCTCGTTCAGATGCGGCATCAACACCTCGAACCTCGCCGCGAGTTGAGCCTGAACACCTTTCAGAACCGCCATACCAGCTCAACGAGAACCGTATTCGTAAGCAACACCTTGTGCCCTGACGACTCCGGTGGATCACGCAGGTCTGCACCACCGTCTGCGGCCACACGTTCGTCACCTACGTGGGGTCCTGTGCGGCGAGGAACTGCGCCACGGCGCCCGTCACCACCTCGGCCGACAACGCGACCGAGATCAACGCGAGTCGCCGCGCCTCCGCCTCCACATCGGCCTGGATCATTGTCGACGGCTGGGGCTCCAAGCCCGGCTCGCCCCCGTCCGACGCCGGACGACGCGACGCGAACCGGCGTGCTGCGACCAGGATCGCCGCGGCATCGCCGGCGGCGCTCGCACGGGCCTCATCCCAACCCGCCTCCACCGCTCGCCGCCGCGCCTGGCTGGCCACCTCCGGATCCCGCGGGCCCAGCTCCCGCAACCCATCGCCGAATTCGACGCACCGTCGATACAGCTGCTGACCGGCGTCCCACACCCACCACGAATCGCGATGAGGGTGTCGCGGGCGATGGAGAGCGATCGTCGGCACCGCCCTGTACAGCAGGTACCACAAGGGGTGCAGATCCCGGTACAGGGTGCTCCTGCGGGGCCACGCCCGCACCCCGTCGACCATCTTCCACAGCGCGGCCAGCACGAAGCTCGAACAGATCAGCACCACCGACAGGCTCACCAGTGTCTGGGTCACCACCGGCTCCGGCCAGGGCGGGTCGACCTCGGCCAACCTCAGGGCGATGAACAACGCCTTGTGCGCCACGAATCCGGCGCCGAACGCGGCTCCCGCACTGAGCAGACGCAGGGTTATCCTCAACCGGGCACTGGCGTACCTGGCGTACGCGTGGGACATCCGCAGGATGTCCACCACGGTGACACCGAGGTAACCGTGTTCGACCACCTTGGCCAGGTTCGGCGCCCCGGCCACCCGGTCGATCCAACTGTGCACCGGAGCCCAACCAGCGGTGACTGCGATCCCCAGCCCCGCGCAGATCGCGACACTGGCCTGAATCTTCCGGTTCGACGGATCTCGCCGCAAGGCCGCGAGCTTGATCACCAGGGCCACCGTGGCGACCAGCGCCGCCGTGACGTGGCCCGCCGTCACCACCATCGGCGTACCTTCAGTCTGCCAACGTCGAGGCGATGCGGTACATGACGGCGGCGCGCTCACGGCCGAGCCCGTCGAAGGAGACCCCGCTGCCCCCACCGGTCAGCCGGGCACCGAGGTACGTCGCCAGCAACTCGGCGTCGTGCTCCTGCTCGACCGCGAAGGCACCGACGGCCCTGGCTCGCATCACCGTCGCCGCGACCCCACCGACGCGGGGCAACGCCTCCCCGACGTCGACAATCCCCGCGCCCACGTGCCGCAGCCCGATGTGCATCAGCTCGTGCAGAATCGTCTGGATCTGGAGCACCGGCGACGCGTCCGCACCGTAGAGGACGTAATCCGTCTCCGCCGTCGCTATCCACAAACCGCAGGGCGCCTGCACGTCGGTGCTCGTGGCCGCGAGCTGGATCCGGCGACCCCGAGCTCTCACCAACGCGGACACCAGTGCATCGACGGTCAGCGGTGCCGGCAGGTCAATGTCCAGCCGACGCAACAGATGAAGCACCCGACGCCTCTCGCGCCACATCGTCTGCCACTCCCCCGTGCCGAATTACGCAGCATAGCCAGACAAACACCGGCAAGGGAGACCGGCAAGACCTGCTCTGCGGGAATTCCGCGGAAGAGACGTCACCACGAGCGCCTGAGCAGTCCACATAGGCGTCGCGGCCCTCGCCCGGGATCATGGGAGCTGCGTCACAGTCTGCCTCGGCAGCGAGCATCGCGGAGCGCCCGCACCCCGAGGGAGACTGTCGGACGTGCCGACCACGGCCCCGCCCCGGCCGCTTTCCATGGTCGCGCTCGGCCTGGCGGTGACGCTCATCAGGTGACTGTCGGCGCTGTCGTGGGTGTGTTCGTCCCGCTCCCCACGTTCCTCCTACTTCGCTGAGCCCTCGGCGGTGCCCTGCTGCCGGTCCGCCTCCAGTCGCACCACCTGTTCCACGATCTCGCGCAGCGCTGCCCGGGGTAGGCCCGGCGGTAGCCGGCGCGCGGCCCACGTGATCGTCTCCAGGTCCGGGTCGTCCTCGTCAGCTCCGAAGAAGTAGTTCGGATCGACCTGGAAAAAGCACGCGAGCTGCCTGATGGTCGCCAGTGTCGGGTTGTCCCGGGCGCCACTGAGGAGATACCGGATGTAGCCGGCAGACAGGTTGGTCGCTCGCGCGACCTCGTCCGGGGTGTACGGCGCGTTCGTCCGCGGGTTCCTGCGCTGCGCGAACAACCGCTCCAACCGCTCTGAAAAGGACGGCGATCCGCTCGACGTGCCCGAACGTGCCATCCCCACCCCCAGCTGACGTCCTCGATGCGCGACTCAGCGAGGCGAAGCCGACTCACAACTATAGTTGCGACCGTTGTGAATGCGTGATTGACTGACTACGCCCGGCCACGCTGGCAGTGACACCGTAGCGGACAACTTCAGTTCCGCAACAGGTCTTCCTGGGCGTCAATATCGGCCCGGACTGCCGCCGTGCGCGGGGTACCGATCGCGGCAGGAGACGAAAACGGGGGATGCGCAAGGCTGGTCCTCGTCCACGCACCACGCGCGGGGGAGGATCGCCGGCAGGGGTAAGGCGTCGGCATGGCCTGCGCATTAGGAAATATCGTCACCGCCGTGATTCGGTGCGCGGTGCCCCCGGGGCACAAGCTCACCCCGGGGGCACCGACCCCGCCCGCGCCGTCCGCGCAGGCAGCGCATTCTCCGGCGCTCCCCGCAGCCCTCACGTCATTGTTCCCGCCGAGCGCCCGGGTCGCGACCCGGGCGCTCGGCGGGAACGTCGGACCGACCGAGTCGCCGCGGGCCGCCAACACACGGGGTGCAAACCAGCCCCGGGCTCTCCACCGATCCTGCGGGCTCGCCCGGGTGCGGCACCGTGCTCGGCGGCGTTGACCGGCGGACTGCCCGCCGCTGACGTTCACGCGACGAAGCGACGAAGCAAACCGCCAGCGCCGGCACCCCGGCGCAGCGTCTCGGCCGCGAGCACGAGCCGGCGGCGGTCGACACGATCCGACCGGCCGGGGCCTGGAGACGTCCACGCCAGCCTGCTCACGACGGTTTCGGGCAGCTGGAGCCCGACCGGCCAGCTTGCCGCGGCACCGACCGGACTCGAGCGCGGTTCCAATCAACGTCGAGTCGCCGCCCCCAGCATTCGAGTCGGAAAGCGGAGAGGCAGGTGGGGCGGTGAAGGTCCGCGACCTTGGCATACCGGGGGTCTTCCTGGTGACGCCCGAGCCGTGGCACGATCCGCGCGGCGCCTTCTACGAACATTTCCGCCTCGACACGTTGCGGCACGAGACCGGGCGCGACTTCCCCGTCGCCCAGATCAACTATTCGGTGTCCCGGCGCAACACCCTGCGTGGCCTGCACGGTGTCGTCGATCCCCCAGGCCAGGCCAAGTACGTGACGTGTGTCCGCGGTGCTCTTCTCGACATCGTGGTCGACCTACGAGTCGGTTCGCCCACCTTCGCGCAGCACGTCCGCACCGTGCTGACCGCCGAGTCGGGCGCCGCCGTCCTGGTGGACGAGGGTATGGGGCACGGCTTCCGGGCGCTGACCGACGACACCTGCATCTGCTACGTGCTCACCACGCCGTACGTCCCCGGGACGCAGTTCGAGATCAATCCATTGGATCCCGAGCTGGCCCTGCCCTGGGACCTGACCGAACCGCCGTTGATCTCGGAAAAGGATGCGACGGCTCCCACGCTCGCCCAGGCGCTGGCCCTCGGGTTTCTTCCCCGGTGGAGCCCCACGCCGCGGCACGAAGGCTGATCGTCCGGAGGAGAAATGATCAACGTCTTCCAGCCGAGTCTCGGCGAGGCGGAACTGCAAGCCGTTGCGGAGGTCTTCGCCAGCAACTGGCTGGGCCACGGGCCGCGGACTCGTGCGTTCGAAGAGGCGTTCGCCGCACACCTGGGCGTGGCACCGGACCACGTCGTGTTCATCAACTCGTGCACAGCTGGGCTGTTCCTCGCCATGGACCTGCTCGATATCGGCCCCGGCGACGAGGTGGTCCTACCGGCGGTCAGCTTCATCGCCGCGGGCAACGCGGTGGCCGCCCGCGGCGCGGTGCCGGTCTTCTGCGACGTCGATCCGCATCGGCTCAACCCGGATGTGGGGCATGTGGCGGACGCGATCACCGCGCGGACCAAAGCCGTGATCATTCTGCACTACGGCGGCCATCCCGGCGCGGTCGCCGGTATCGCCGAGCACTGCCGGCAACGTGGCGTCGCGCTGGTGGAAGACGCGGCCTGTGCCGTGGCGTCCCGAGCTGACGGCCGTTCCTGCGGCACGTTCGGCGACGTGGGCGTGTGGAGTTTCGACGCGATGAAGGTGCTGGTGACCGGCGACGGCGGCATGTTGTACGTACGCGACGCCGAGCTCGCCCGGCGCGCCCGAAGGCTCGCCTACCACGGGCTCGAGCAGGCCGCGGGCTTCTCCAACGCCCGGGTTTCCCAACGCTGGTGGGAGCTGGATGTGCGGGAACACGGTCGGCGACTCATCGGCAACGACCTGACCGCCGCGATCGGATTGGTGCAGCTCGGCCGCCTACCCGAGTTCGCCGCGCGCCGGCGGGCGATTACCGAGTACTACGATGCGGCGCTCGCCGATGCGCCGGCGCTGCGGCTACCGCCTCCGCTGCCCGACGGGCACGAGTCGTCGTACTACTTCTACTGGGTGCAGATGGACGCGGCGATCCGGGACCAGGTGGCCGCGGACCTGTACCGCTCCGGGGTGTACACCACGTTCCGATACCCGCCGCTGCACAAGGTGCCTGCCTTCAAGTCCGACGCGGTCCTGCCGCACACGGAGAGCGCGGCCGACGAGACACTCTGCCTGCCCCTGCACCAGGGGCTGGACGACGCCGACGTGGAGCAGGTCGTCGCCGAGTTGCGCAAGTCGATGGAGTCACGCGCCGCCGCCTGAGAACGATCCGGCAAGGGGTCAGCCGACCCATGCGGAAGGAGCATCCGTTGACCGAGCAAAAAATCGGTGTCACTGACGTGGTGGACCGCCTCGCGGCGCCGCTGGACCTGGATGCGTTCCGGGACGCGATGGCCAGCTTTCCCACCGGAGTCACCATTGTGAGCACAGTTGACGACCTCGGCTTTCCACACGGGCTGACCGCCAGCTCCTTCTGCTCGGTCTCGCTACGGCCGCCACTGGTGTCGTTCTGCGTCGCCACGTCGGCGAACTGCTACCCGGCCTTCGCCCGCTGCGAACGGTTCGCGGTGAACATCCTGCGTCCGCAACACGCCGCCCTCGCCCTGCGGTTCGCGAGCAAGCGGCCGGACAAGTTCACTGACAGCGGATTCCGGCGCACCCCTTCAGGCCTTCTGGTCTTCGACGACGCGTTGTCGATCCTCGAGTGTCGGGTGTACGACCGGTACCCCGGTGGCGACCACAGCATCGTGGTGGGCGAGGTGCTCGGAGCACACACCGAGCCCGGTACCCCGCTCGTTTACGTTGACCGCACGTTCACCCGGGTCACGGGCAGATGACCGGCCACCGCACGGCGGCACCGTACCGCCCAGTCCGGCTCGGCCTCCTGGGCTGCGCCGATATCGCGCTCCGCCGGGTGCTGCCCGCCGTGGCGGCGCTGGACAGCGTCCGGCTCACCGCGGTCGCCAGCCGGACCATGGCCAAGGCGACCGCCGTGGCGGAGCGGTTCGGAGGCGTCCCCATAGCCGGGTACGACCAGATGCTGGCCCGCGCTGACATCGACGCGGTCTACATCCCGGTACCCACCGGCCTGCACGCGACGTGGATCCGTCGAGCGCTGGCCGCCGGCAAGCACGTGCTGGCCGAAAAGCCGCTGACCAGCTGCCAGGCAGACACCGCAGATCTCGTGGCGACAGCCGAGAAGGCTGGCCTCGTGCTCATGGAGAACTACATGTTCGTCCACCATGGGCAGCACGCGGCCGTGCGGCGACTGGTCACCGAGGGCGCGATCGGCGAGCTGCGCTCGTTCTCGGCGACGTTCACGATCCCGGCCCGCCCACCCGGCGACATCCGGTACGACCCCGAGCTGGGCGGCGGCGCCCTGCTGGATGTCGGGGGCTATCCGTTACGAGCGGCCCAGCTCTTCCTCGGCGCCGACCTCACGCCGGTCGGGGCCCACCTGCGGATAGATCATGATCGAGGGGTCGACGTGGGTGGGGCGGCCCTGCTCACCGCGCCGAACGAGGTGAGCGTGCACGTGACCTTCGGCATGGACCACATGTACGCCTCGGCGTACGAGCTACACGGCAGTCGCGGACGGATCTCCGTGACGCATGTCTTCACACCCCCCGCCGACCATCGGCCGGTCATCCGCCTCGATCGGCGAGAAGGGTCCAAGGACCACCTCCTGTCCCCCGACGACCAGTACCGCGCCGCGGTGGCGGCATTCGCCCGAGCGGTGGCCGATGGTCTCCGCAGCCCTGACACAGCAATCACCAGCCAGGCGGACCTGGTCGACGCGATCCGCGCGGCCGCACGCATGCGGTGACGGCGGCAGCCGCAGGCGGTCTGTCACGCGGCGGCACAGCTTACGAGAAAGGCGACGCACATGACCTCCGACCCCAGACCGAAGGAACACAAGGCGCGGATTCTGGACCTGGTCCGGGAGTACCACGCAGCCGTCGACCATTCGACGTTCGTCCCGGGCGTCACGTCGCTGCTGGCCTCGGGCGCGGTGCTGGACGAGACGGACCGGGTCGCGCTCGTGGAGGCGGCCCTTGACCTGCGCATCGCGGCCGGAGTCAGCTCGCGGACGTTCGAGCGGGAGTTCGCGAAGCTGTTCGGGGTACGCAAGGCGCACCTGACGAACTCCGGATCGTCGGCGAACCTGCTCGCCCTCACCGCGCTGACCTCGCCGCAGCTGGAGGAGTACCGGCTGCGCCCCGGCGACGAGGTGATCACGGTGGCGGCCGGTTTCCCCACCACGGTGAACCCGATCATCCAGAACGGGCTTGTGCCGGTCTTCGTCGACGTGGATCTGATGACCTACAACACCACGCCGGAACGGGTTGCCGCCGCCGTCGGACCCCGTACCCGGGCCGTCATGATGGCGCACACCCTCGGCAACCCGTTCGCGGTGGCCGAGGTCGCTGAGATCGCCGAGGAGCACAACCTGTTCCTCATCGAGGACAACTGCGACGCGCTCGGCTCCACCTACCGGGGACGCCCCACCGGCTCGTTCGGCGACCTCGCCACGGTGAGCTTCTATCCGGCGCACCACATCACCATGGGCGAGGGCGGTTGCGTCGTGACCGACAATCTGGCGCTGGCCCGGGTGGTGGAGTCGCTGCGGGACTGGGGTCGGGACTGCTGGTGCGAGCCCGGCGAGGACAACCGCTGCTTCAAGCGGTTCGACCAGCAGCTCGGCGACCTGCCGCACGGATACGACCACAAGTACGTGTTCTCGCACGTGGGCTACAACCTGAAGTCGACCGATCTGCAGGCCGCGCTCGGGCTGAGCCAGCTGCGCCGGCTGCCGGACTTCGGCGCGGCACGGCGCCGCAACTGGCGACACCTGCACGAGGCGCTCCTTGACGTTCCCGGCCTGCTGCTGCCGGAGCCGACGCCGGAGAGCGATCCGAGCTGGTTCGGGTTCGTGATCACGGTGCTACCGGACGCCCCCTACACCCGCCGTGGGCTGGTCGATTTCCTGGAGGCCCGGCACATTTCGACCCGGCGCCTGTTCGGCGGCAACCTCCTGCGACACCCCGCTTACCTGGACCGCCCGCACCGCGTGAGCGGTCCACTGACCAACAGCGACGTCATCACCGAACACACGTTCTGGGTCGGCGTCTACCCCGGCCTGTCCGAGGACATGATCGGCTACATCGCCGACTCGATCCGGGAGTACGCCCTCAAATCGTCGTGACGGTGGCCCATACCGTGATCGGGGCGGCCCGCACGCGCTTGTCGTGGAGCGGCGTGCGGACCGCCCCGATGGCATGGGGTCAGCCCCTCGCACAACGCGCGGCGCGGCCGCCCGCCGAGATGCCGGCGGATCCTCCCATCGTTGGTGAGGGCCGGCCGTTGTTGCTGCACCGGGTGATCCACACGTCAAGGCCGTGAGCACCCCGGTAGGCCCGGGCGACGAGGTCCCCGCCGGCCTTCGTCGCCGCGTTACAGGGAGTCGGGCGGCAGTGGGGCGTCCTCGGTCCACGAACCTTGAACGATCGAACCGCAGGTTGCCGGCCTAGCTGAGCTTGTCCAGGACGGTCACGCGGTGACCAGGATGCTCATGCCGGAACCTCCGCCTGGGTATCGTCTCCCAGGATGAGCCGGCGGTGCGTCGTGCGGCGGTCCGCGCGGACCTCCGCACGACGGCCGATCAGAGAGTGCCGGAGCTGGTGCACCCCACGGACGGCCGCGCCGTCCAGGGTGATGCAGTCCTGCACCGTGCTGTCGCCGATGAAGCACTCCCGCCCGATCGCCACGTACGGCCCCACGCGACTGTTGTGTACGATCGCGCCGGCACCGACGATCACCGGGCCGATCAGGTGCGAATTGGTCACCCGGGCACCTTCCTGCACCACGACGCAGCCGTGGGTCCGGGTGGCGTCATCGACCTGCCCGTCCACCTCCGGTGACAGGCGGTCCAGCAGCACCCGGTTGCACTCGAGCAGGTCCTCCACCTGACCGGTGTCCTTCCAGTAGCCGTTGTAACGGTCGACGGTGACCGGGTGCCCGGTGGCGATCAGGTGTTGGATCGCGTCGGTGATTTCCAGTTCACCCCGGCGGCTCGGCTCGATCATCCGCACCGCCTGGTGGATCGCCGGCGTGAAGAAGTACGCTCCGGTGACCGCCAGATCGCTCCGCGGCTGCGCCGGCTTCTCCACCACCGCCTGCACCGTGCCGTCCGGGCCCACCTCCGCGACGCCGTAGCTGGTGGGATCGGATACCTTGGCGACCACGAGGTGCGCGTCCGGCCGCCGCTGGTGGAACGACGCGGCGGCGGCGCGCAGACCCTCGGCGAACACGTTGTCGCCGAGGTACATCACGAAGTCGTCGTCGCGCAGGAAGTCCGCGGCGAGGAGCACCGCGTGCGCGAGCCCGAGCGGCGCCTGCTGGGAGATGTAGGTCACGCGTAGGCCGAACTCCGAGCCGTCGCGGATCGCCTGCTCGATCTGCGCGGCGCGGTCGCCGACGACCAGTCCGACCTCACGGACGCCGAGGTCACGGATGTTTTCCAGGACGTGGCTGAGTACCGGTTTGTTGGCAACCGGTACCAGCTGCTTCGGTGTGGTGTAGGTGAAGGGCCGCAACCGCGTCCCCGCGCCACCGGAGAGAACCAGGGCCTTCATGCCTGAATGCTCGGCGCTGTCGGTAGAGCGACGGTCAAGCGAAAATGGCGTCCTCCTGTGGTGACGTTCAGGCACCGTCGACCCGCAGCAGCCGGTGCCGAACCAGCAGCCGCCCGTTCTCGCGGACCAGGAGGTCGCAACAGTCCACACTGGATACGATGCGCGGCTTGCCGTCGCGCGGGGTGGCCAACACCAGCGCGTAGTAGCGGACCTGCAGCGCGCCGTCCGGCCGGGCGCCGACGTCAAGCATGCCGACCCAGTGCCGGTACTGCTCCCCGGAGGCGGCCACCCGGTCCGCCCGCGCCCGCGCCGAAACCTGGATCTCGTGCCGGCTGTGCAACGGCTCCATCCGGCTCGGCTCCTCAAACCGCGCGTCCTCGGTGAACGTCTGTGCCCACTGCTCCGCCAGGCCGTCGTCGAGCAGCCCCATGTGTCGGGCGTAGAACTGCTGGACCTCGATGTACTCCTCGGTTGTCGGCGTAGCGAGGCGAACCTCGCTCTGCGGCTGCGCGGTCATGTGCCCACCCTTCTCCTCATCATGTTCCGCTGTCGCGTATGGCAGATTCACTGTGGCCCGGTCAGCTCAGGCCGGGCTTGAGCGCCAGTCGACCGGGTGCTCAGGCATGGCAGGTGGGCAGTCGGCCGTGGAACTCGACCATCTCGGTGAAGCATGCGAGCACGTCCAGTTCCGCACCCGGAGCTGCGCCACGCTCCTCCGCGTACGCCCGGTGCAGGTTGGGCAGGATTCGTTCGGCGTCGATGAAAGCGGCGAACGCACCGAGATCCGCCGCACGCGCCGTCTCCAGCGGGCTCCGGCCCGCCGCCACGCCCGCTCGGGCCAGCCGCTTGATCCAGCGCAGGTACTCCTCCGCCTCGTCGAACAGTTCCGGTCCGCCGACCGGGCCGTGGCCGGGAACGACGACACTCGGGCGCAGGGCGCGCAGACGCTCGATCGCCCGCAGCGACCCTTCGATCGAGCCCATCAGGCAGAACGGCGTCACGCCGCTCATCACGATGTCACCGGCGAAGACGACCGAGCGGTCGGGTATCCAGACGACGGTGTCGGTGACCGTGTGCGCCGGACCGGGATGGATCAGTTCGAGCCGCAGCTCGCCGGCGTACACGTCCATCCGATCCCGGTAGGTGACGGTGGGCGGGCGGAGGGTGACCTCGCCCCATCGCACGTTTGGCCACAGCCCCTGGAGACCCAGCCCTGCGACGAGCATCTCGCGGCGAGCCGCCTCGTGCGCCACCACCGCCGCCGGCGGGCTGAAGACGAAGTTCCCGAAGGTGTGGTCGCCGTGGAAGTGCGTGTTGACGACCACGGTCGGTGCGACGTCGGTCACCTCGGCGATCAGCGCGCGGAACAGCTCGGCTCGCCGCTCGGTCGCCGCGGTGTCGACCACGACGACGTCGTCGCCGTTGACCACGACGCCCGCGTTGTTGAGGCACCAGCCGCCGTCGGGTTGGAGGAACGCGTACACGCCGTCTTCGATCTCGTCCAGGTACGGTGCCGTGTCCCGGTCGTCGGGGAAGGCCATGAGCTGGGAGGTCATGACGACAGCGTGGCCGGCACCGCTAAACGCCCGGTCGATCGCCAGTCGACCGTGGGCCGCTGGCGGGCCGGGACGGCGGGCCTACCGGCGGAAGCCCGCCGTCCCGGGCTTGGCTACCGACGCGCGTACTCGGCCGCGTGTTGCAAGGTGGCGAGGCTGTTGGTGCTCAGCGCGTTGCGGACATACCGCTTGGCGTCGTCGACACCGGCGTCGGGACCGAGGATCCGGGGTACGTTGTCCGGGTTGATCGCCACGGTGTGCCGGGAGGTGACCCGCACCCCGGAGTCAGTCTCCTCGAGCAACCAGTGGCCGGTGTGCAGGGTCATCAACGCAGGCAGCAAGGTCTGCTTGTAGACGATCCGCTGATACGGCTGGCAGACGCGTACGGAGCTGGTGGAGTGCACCGAGCCGTCCTTGGTCATGGTGTCCATCTCGAGGATCTGCAGCCCTTCGACGTCCTCCCGCAGGTTGACGCGGGCGACGTGCGGCAGCCGTTCGGCCCAGTGCTGCGCCTCGTTGAGGAAGTCGTAGACGTCCTTGGCCGACCCGGAGATGTGGACGGTGTCGTCAAAGCTGATCCGCAGCTCATCCGCCTCACCGGCCTCCGCGACCGCCTTCAGGGCGGCCAGCTCGGCGGTGCTGTTGCGATCCACTGCCCGGTCGATCCAGGCGAGGCTCTGCGGGTCACCGTCCACCGCGGAGTAGTCGTGGAGGAGCAACACGCGGCATTCCCGGTCGCTGTGCGGCTCGATGACCCAGGCGCCACCCATGCTCGCCACCGGCGCCTGGGAAACCTCCTGGCGGAAGTCGATGCGCATGCCGTCCGGGTCGAGCCGGCGCCGCGACGTCCAGGTCTTCGCGGTGTCGTTCGCGGTGGCCCAGATTCGGATGCGCTCCTCCAGACCATCCTGCTCCAGCTGCTCCGCGTGCACCGTGGGAGGAAAGATCAACGGCCACCTCGCGACGTCCGCCAGTAGCCGGTAGACCTCCTCGCCGGGAGCAAGGACGATCGTCTCGTGCGTAGCCTCGCGGACCGCTCTCTGCGTCATGACTGCCCTCGCTTCTCTCGTCTCAGTAGTTGCCCAGGCCGCCGCAGACGTTGATGGCCTGCGCGGTCACCGGCGCGGCGGCGTCGGAGAGCAGGTACTCGACCATGCCGGCGACCTCCTCGGGCGTGGCGTAGCGTCCCAACGGAATTTTGGCCTGGAAGCGCTCCAGCACGTCCTCCTCGGAGATGTTCCAGACGCTGGCGTATCCCTGCCGAACCCGCTTCGCCATCGGCGTCTCGACGTACCCCGGGCACACCGCGTTGACGGTGATGCCGGTCTTGGCCAGCTCGAGCCCGAGCGCCTTGGTGAAGCCCACCACGCCGTGCTTGGAGGCCGAGTACGGTGCGCCCAGGACCACGCCCTGCTTGCCTCCGGTGGAGGCGATGTTGACGATGCGGCCTCGGCTCCTCTGCCGCATGCCGCCCGTGGTGAGCACCTCGCGGGTCATCAGGAAGACGCCGTTCAGGTTCGTGTTGATGACGTCGAACCACAGCTCGTCGCTGATCTCGGCAGTGACCCCGCCCCCACTGCGCCCGGCATTGTTGACCAGGACGTCGATCGGCCCGTACCGGTCCACCGCGGCCTGCACGAAGCGCCGCACGGAAGCGGCATCGCGCACGTCGCACGGGGCGCCGTCCACCTCCGTGCCCTCCGCACGTAGCTGCTTGACGGTCAGCGCCACGTTGTCCGCGTCACGTGCGCAGATGAAGACGCGGTACCCCCGCTTGCCGAGCGCCGTGGCCACCGCCAGTCCGATGCCGCTGGTCGCCCCGGTGACCAGCGCCACCTGGCTCTGATGCTCGCTCATGGATCTCCCTCGGTCGTTGTGCTGACAAATCGAACGGGCGTTAGGCCTGACGGTCGGACAGGATCTGCTCCACGAGGCTGGTGCTGTGCCGCGCCGCGCGGAACAGCGGGTGCCGTACGACCGTGCGGAGGAACTCGGTGGTGGTGCAGACACCACGTCCGCTGACCCGGAACTCGCCCAACGCCCGGTCCATCCGGTCCAGCGCCTGCTCCCGGGTCGCTCCCCAGACCACGACCTTGGCCAGCAGCGGGTCGTACGCGGCCGGCACCCGGTAGCCGGGAAACCCGTGGGTGTCGACGCGGACGAAGGGGCCGCCCGGCGGCAGGAACTCTTCCAGCAGCCCCGGGGTGGGTACGAACTGGCGCTCCGGGTCCTCCACGTTGACCCGACACTCGATCGCGGTGCCGTGCGGCACCACGTCCTCCTGGCGCAGCTCCAACGGCTGCCCGGCGGCCACCCGGAACTGCTCCCGTACCAGGTCGATGCCGGTCACCATCTCGGTGACCGGGTGTTCCACCTGGATTCGGCAGTTGACCTCCATGAAATAGAACTCGTCGCCGTCGACCAGGAATTCGAACGTGCCCGCGCCGACGTATCCGGCAGCGGCCGCCCCGCGCACCGCCGCCTCCCCCATGCGCCGCAGGACCTGGGCGGACAGCCGCGGCGCGGGTGTCTCCTCGACCAGTTTCTGGTGACGGCGCTGCACCGTGCAGTCTCGGGTGCCGAGGTGGACGACGGAACCGTACTGGTCGGCGAGCACCTGCACCTCGACATGCCGGGCGTGCTCGAGGTAACGCTCCACGTAGACCCGCGAGTCGCCGAAGATCGCCTGCGCCGTCGCCCGGGTTTCCTGGTATGCCCGCGCGAAGGCCGAAGAGTCGCGTACCACACGCATGCCGCGACCGCCACCGCCCGCCGCCGCCTTGATGATCACGGGATAGCCGATCTTGTCGGCGAACCGCTGTGCCTCTGCTTCGGACGGGAGTGCCTCCAGGCTGCCCGGCAGCATCGGCAGGTCCGCGCCGGCCATCATCGTCCGCGCTGCGGTCTTGTCACCGAGCGCGGCGATCACCGCGGCCGGCGCTCCGACGAACGTCAAGCCGTTGGCCTGGCACACCTCGGCAAAGTCCGGGTCCTCGGAGAGGAAGCCGTACCCGGGATGGACCGCGTCGGCACCGGACTGCAGGGCTGCCTCGACAATCGCCGGGATGTGCAGGTAGCTGCGCTTCGCCGGAGCCGGACCGATCTGTATCGCCTCGTCGGCGTAGCGCACCACGGCGGATTCGCGGTCGACCGTCGAGTGCACGGCGACCACCTGTATGCCCAGTTCGCGGCAGGTCCGCGCCACCCGGAGCGCGATCTCACCACGATTGGCGATCAACACCTTCCTGAACAACCCAACTCCCTCCCCGCACGGCTGCGCCTCCTGCGCGCTGGACGCCCCGCGCACGGGCCGCTCACTCGTCGGCTGGTGCGATGGCGATCAGGGGCTCTCCGTACTCCACGGACGCCCCGTTGTCGGTGAGGA
Source organism: Micromonospora sp. KC213 (assembly GCF_004348325.1). Classification (GTDB taxonomy): domain Bacteria; phylum Actinomycetota; class Actinomycetes; order Mycobacteriales; family Micromonosporaceae; genus Micromonospora. The sequence continues at coordinate 25,322 of NZ_SMKF01000015.1, forward strand.
CCGCGGTGACCTGGCCGGCGACGTCGGCGTTGACGGGGATCATGAGCTTCATCGCCTCGACGATTCCCACCTGCTGGCCGGGCCGGACGGCGTCACCGACCTCCACGAACGGCGGCGCGCCGGGCTGCGGCGCACGGTAGAACACGCCGACGGTCGGCGCCACGACGTGATGTTTCCCGGCCGGCGCGGCATCACCGGCCGGCTGATCGGCCGCGGACGGCGCGCTGGCTGCGGACGCCGCCTCGGCGCTGACCGCACCGGGCACGGACGGCTGATCCCACTCGATCTCCATGGAGACCTCGCCGGCTCGCAGCCGCAGCGCGTGCGGAGCATGTCCGAGTTCGGCGAGCAGCCGCATCGCGGTATGCCGGACCTGGTCCAGGGCGCGGCCCACCCCGTCATCCGTCAGAGCCGGTGTGGTGGCTCCGTTGACCAATGTGCGCGTCGGTTCCTCGACGGTGCCGTCGGGCGCCCGGCTCATCGCTGATCCACCTCCTGTCCGTCGGGCCCGGCCACGAGTACCGGGCGATGGCTACGCCCCGTTGATCACGGCGAGAAACGCGCGCGGCGTGGTCGCCGAGATCACCGTGTCGTCGTCGAGCTTCACCCCGTACTCCTGTTCGATCCGGCTGCTGGTCTCGAGCATCGCCAGGGAGTCGTAGCCCAGGTTGCTGAACTCGGTGTCGAGGATGTCGCCGTCGAGGTCGACCTGCTCGTCGGCGCCCGCGCACTCGCGCAGAACCCGGCGGAGATCGTCCAGGGTGACGGTGCGGTCGGTCATCGAATGCTCCCTTCGTCCTAGGTGTCCTGGTGGCTTCGCTGTACCGATCGGTGCCCGGGAGGTCAGTTGCTGGCCCGTACGACCATGGCGGCGTTGTGCCCGCCGTGCCCCCTCGCCAGGACCAGGCAGGTCCGGATCACCGCTTCCCGGGCAGCCCCGACCAGATCGAGTTCGTATCTGGCGTCCGGCGTCACGTGGACGGTGGGCGGGATGATGTCGTCCCGGATGGCCAGCAGGGCCGCGGCGAGATCCAACGGTCCACCGCCGGAGTACAGCCGGCCGGTCATGGTCTTGGGTACGGTCACGGGTACCCCCCTCGGCCCAAACGTCTCCGCGATCGCCTTGGCCTCGATCCGGTCCAACGCACCGACGGCGGCGCCGTCGGCGAAGACCACGTCCACCTCGTCGGGTACGATGCCCGCGTCCGCGAGAGCAAGGTCGATGGCCCGACGCAGACCCGATGGCCACTCGGCGTCCGGCTCTGGGTCGAATGTCGCCCCGTACCCGGCGATCTCGCCGTACGCACTCGAGGCGCCCCGGGCCCGGGCCGCCTCGGCGTCCTCGAGGACCAGGATCGCGCCACCCTCACCGGGTACGTGCCCCGCGGCGCGGGCGTCGAACGGCAGGAACGCCTGCGACGGGTCCTCCGACGTGCTCAGGCGGCCACTCGCCATCTGGGCCGCCCAGCCCCACGGGCAGATCGATCCGTCCACCCCGCCCGAGACGACGAGTTGGGTGCCCTTGCGTACCAGCCGCCGGGCCTGGGCCACCGCGTCCAGACCGCCCGCCTGGTCGGTGACCACCACGCCGCTCGGGCCGCGCATGCCGTGTCGAATGGAGATCTGGCCGGTGTTCACCGCGTAGAACCAAGCGAAGGACTGGTATGCGCTGACGTACTGGCTGCCCCGGCTCCAGAGGTTCTGCAACTCCCGCTGGCCGAACTCGAAGCCACCGGAGGAACTGGCGGTGACGACACCCATGCCGAACTCCGGCAGCGCCGTCGAGTCCACCTTCGCGTCGGCCAGTGCCCAGTCAGCGGCCACGAGCGCGAGCCGCGTCATGTGGTCGGTCTGCGGCAGAAGCCTGCTGGGCAGGTAGACGGCGGGATCGAAGTCCGGCACCTCGCCGGCCAGCTGGGCGGGGTACCCTGTCGCGTCGAACCGGCTGACCGGCGCGATGCCGCTGACCCCGTGGACGGTCGCCGCCCACCACTGGGCGAGCCCCAGCCCGTTGGGCGCCACCACCCCGAGCCCTGTCACGAGCGTGCGTGTCATGCCGCCCGCCTCTCCGGCCGCACCAGCACCATGGCGCTCTGGAAGCCGCCGAACCCACTGCCCACGGTCAGCACCACGTCCGTGCGATGCTCCCGGGCGGTCAACGGCACGTAGTCGAGGTCGCACTCCGGATCGGGATTGTGCAGGTTGGCGGTCGGCGGGACCACGTTGTGCTCCATGGCCAGCACCGAGGCGGCGATCTCGATCGAGCCGATGGCACCGAGCGAGTGGCCCACCATCGACTTGATGGAACTCACCGGGGTCCGGTAGGCGTGCTCGCCCAGGCTGCGCTTGAACGCCGCGGTTTCGTGCCGGTCATTCTGCTTCGTGCCCGAGCCGTGGGCGTTGATGTAGTCGACCTCGAGGCGATCGACCCGCGCCTCGTCCAACGCAACGCGGATCGCCTCGGCCATTTCCCGGCCATCCGGGCGTAGCCCGGTCATGTGGTACGCGTTACAGCGGGAGGCGAATCCACCGATCTCGGCGAGCAGCCGGGCTCGCCGACGTCTCGCGTGCGACAGCTCCTCCAGCACGAACACCGCGGAGCCCTCCCCGAGAACGAACCCGTTGCGGGTGGCGTCGAACGGACGTGACGCGTGTTCCGGGTCGTCGTTGCGCGGCGTGGTGGCCTTGATCGAGTCGAAGCAGGCGACCGTGATGGGTGAGATCGGCGCGTCGGTGGCGCCGGCGATCATGATGTCGGTGGTGCCCTCCCGAATCAGCTCGACGGCGTAGCCGACCGAATCGAGGCCCGATGTGCAGCCGGTCGACACCACCGTGACGGGCCCCTGCACGCCCACCGCGCGGGCCACCTCGGCGGCGACCGAGCTGGGCACGAAGTGGGAGTACAGGTGTGGAACCACGTATCCGGCGTCGACCAGCCACTTGCGCCCGTCGTCGCTCACCACCCGGTACTCCTGCTCGAGGCCCATGGTGCAGCCCACCGCGCTGCCGATCGTCACCCCGCACCGTCGAGGGTCCACGTCGGAGAAGGCCAGACCGCTCTCGCTGAGCGCCTCCCGGGCAGCCACCATGACAAGTTGGGTGGCCCGGTCCATGCGCCGGACCTCCTGCGGGCGCAGGCCGTGCAGTTCCGGGTCGAAATCGATCTCCGCAGCGACCTGTGAGCGGTACGGCGACGGGTCGAAAAAGGAGATGCGCCTGGTTGCCGTCCGGCCCTCACTCAACAGACTCCAGAACGACTTGACGCCAACGCCTCCTGGTGCAAGTACTCCGATCCCGGTGATCACTACCCGACGACTCACAACATCTCTCCGATCTGCGCGAGCCCGTGGCTGCGGCTCCGCGACATCCGGACGCCGCCCTGGGGAGAGGCTGCCCGAGCGCTCTGGAGCCGCGCCGCGAAGCGCGCTCGAGGCTGGCTTGTGCCGTCGTCCGGTCGCCCGTGACCGCCTGCCGCCACACGCGGCGCGCCGGGCCTTCCGGGGGCGCGCCGCAGCGTGCGGGAGCGCCGCCGCAGCCACGAAAAGACGGCCGGGCGCACCGCGCCCGGCCGTCGTGAACGCGCGTCAGCTCGCGCGTAGAAGCTGGTGGTGGATCTGCTGGATCTCCGGCGAGGGGGGCAACCCGAGTTCCTCATCGAGCGTGGCCCGCAGCCGGTGGTACGCCATCAGCGCGTCACCCCGGCGGCCGCTGCGGTCGAGCACCCGAATCAACTGCCCGTGCAACCACTCGTCGAGCGGGTGCAGCGCCACCAGCGACCGCAACTCCCCGATCAGTTCACGATGTAAGCCCATCTCCATCTCCGCCTGGATCCGCAGTTGGAGCACGGCGAGCTGCTGCTCCTGAAGGTTGGCGATGCTCGCGGAGAGCAGGCCGCCGGTCGGTACGTTCGCCAGCGGGCTGCCCGCCCACAACTCCAGCGCGGCGCGCAGGTGCCGGGCGGCCTCCGCGTACCGGCGCTCCCGCAGGTGGGCGCGGCCACTGTCGGCCAGCCGCAGGAACCGCTGGAGGTCTACCTGCTCCGGACGTACCCGCAGGATGTAGCCCGGCGCCCGGGTGAGCACGAACTCCTCGCCGTCTTCGGCAAACCCTTCCCTTTCCAGAAAACGACGCAGTTGGTAGATGTACGTCTGAATGGTGGTCAGCGCGCTGCGAGGTGGCCGGTCGCCCCACAGCTCCTCGATGAGCGAGTCGATGTGGACGATCCGGTTTGCCCGCAGGACAAGCATCGCCAGGACCTGGAGAACCTTCGGCGCGCTGGGAGTACAGGATCGCCCGCGGTGCATAATCTCAAGTGGCCCGAGGACACGAAACTCGAGTGCGTCTCCGGCACCCAAGGCAAACAACCTGCCCATGTCATCGCTACCGCTGGGCCGGAAGTCGCGGTCAGGCACGCCGGCGGTCTCGCTGACGAAGTCACGCATTTTCAAATCCCCGCTCAGTCTGAAAAGCGTTCGCTGATTTCAACACTGCCCGGACAGACATCGCAACAACACTTAACATATCCGCACGCGTAGCGACCGCCCAACGGTAACAGTAGGAACGCAGAGCGGCAAACTTATCGATCCGCTTTCACGCTGGGTAGTTCCGGCTGATCATGAGCCGACAGCATGCGGCACTCTCGCCCGATTTGCGCAGGATACGGTTTCATCCGCGTTGCAAGAAAAACGCATCGCACTACGGAGCGTGGAACTTCCAGCTACACCACGACCCTGACATCCGTCAGGGGCAACTGGCGCGCGGGGCGGACGCTGCTGAAGATCGAATCAGCCGGGATGGCACTCGACCTCCCCAAAGAGCACCAGGGGCCGGCTGGGCGGAGTAGCGTCGGCTGGCCGGGCGACCGCTAGGCGTCGCCGGCGCACCACGACGGAAGCCGGGAGACCTCCACCGACCCGTCCAGCCGCGGCGGCAGCAGGGAAAGGTGCTCGGGGCGCACGAGGCCGTGCCGGAGAGCGACCGAGACCAGCGCCTCGCGCTTCCAGCGCACTCTATTCGGCGACACGTTGGCGCCGAGATAGTTGTGCAGCTTCTCCCCCGCCAGGTAGTCGATGTGATAGTTGATCGCATTCCGCGACACGCTGCCCCAGCCAACCAGCGGGCGCAGCCTTTCCATGACCTCCGGCACGCTCGGCACCCCGGCGTGCCATCCGCTGAGCAGCCGCGGCTCGCACAACGCCACGAGCACCAGGAAATACTTTCGTCGGATGTCGAGCCCGCCGCAGCGAAAGCGAACCGGGGGCATCATCCGCGTAGGATCGACGCGGGACGCGCCGAACACCAGCACCGTAATCGACTGGGGCCCGCAATTGCCGGGCAGCACCAGACTCGATCGCTCGAACGGAATGGGTGCGCAGTCCCGCCCCGGGTGCACCCTGACGTACTCTCCCCCGTCATCGAGATTTTCCACCAGGTACGAATACTCGGCACTAAAATTGGTAACCGACCAGTGGTTAGCGGCCGCGGTTATCCGTCCGGCGACCGGGACCAACTGGACGTCAGGACCGGCGAGCGCAATCGCCCGGGACTGCCGACGGAACCCGAACTCGACACCGTGGCCGGGCCTCAGCCGCACGGTATGGCGCGGACGCGACTCCCGCCGCGGCTGGCTCGACCCGTCGAGCTGAACAACGACGTACGGCGCGGCCAACCCTGCCTCGTAGGTCAGGACGGCCGGCGGAACCGCGCCCGGCCTCACTCGTGAGACTCCCTGCCGCGTCATCCCTCGGTCCCCTCTCGCGAGCCGAATGTTCCAGCACAGACAGATCGACGAGATTGAACGTTAGCCGGTTCGGCCGGCCGGATGACGACCTTGCTCCCCTATCCAGCGCCCCCGACGGGCGCGTCGGCCTCAGCCGGCGGGGAGCCGAACCGCGCCGCGGTGAACCTCTCCAATCGGGCTCTCCGGTCGGCGACCAGTTCATCGCCGCGCAGCGGGGTAAGCTCGGCCAGGCACCCGCACAGGGCAGCGCGCAGCCGCCGCACCGCAGCTAGATGATCGGCCCCGCACCCCCCCTCAGGTTCCGGAATCACCCCGTCGACCACACCGAGCGCCAAGAGATCCCGAGCGGTCAGCCGCAGCGCCGCCGCCGCGAGAGGTGCCGCCGCCGCATCCTTCCACAGGATCGCCGCACACCCCTCGGGGCTTATCACGGAGTAGATGGCGCGCTCCAGCACCAGAACCCGATTCGCCACGCCGAGCGCCAGCGCGCCACCGCTGCCGCCCTCACCGATGACGACAGCCACCGAGGGCACGCGGAGAGCCGCCATGAGGCGCAGGTTTTCCGCGATGGTGTACGCCTGGCCCTGCTCCTCGGCGGCGGGTCCCGGATCGGCCCCCGGAGTGTCGATCAACGTCACGATCGGTATACCGAGCTTCTCGGCAAGGCGCATCAGCCGAGCCGCCTTACGGTTACCCGCGGGTGTCGGCATGCCGAAGTTGCGGTCCAGCAACTCTGCGGGCGTGTGTCCCTTCTGGTGCCCGATCAGCATGACCGGTCGCCCGGCCAGCCATGCCGGGCCGCCGATCACCGCGCGGCAATCGCCGGTGGCACGGTCGCCGCGCAGTTCCTGGAAGTCGTCGAACACGAGCGTGGCGTACTCGAGGGCGGTCGGCCGGGCCAGGTCCCGTGCCGCTCGGGTCTGTGCCCACGCGTCGGCCGGCGGCAGCCGGTCGGGCTCGCGGACGATGCCGTCCGCGAGCGGGGCGCCCTCCGGCCCGGCCCGCCCGGCGCCCAGCCGCAGGAGCCTGGCGAGTTCCTGACGGAGTTGCGGGCGCTGGACAATCTTGTCGACGAAGCCGCGTTCGGCCAGAAACTCGGCGGTCTGGAACTCGGCGGGCAGCTGCCTGCGGATGGTCTGCTCGATGACGCGCCGGCCGGCGAAGCCGAGCCGAGCGCCGGGCTCGGTGACAATCACGTCCGCGAGCGTGGCGAACGACGCCGCGACACCGCCGTATGTGGGGTCGGTGACGACCGAGATGGTCAGCACCCCGGCGGCATCGAGGCGGGCGAGGGCCGCGCTGGTCCGGGCCATCTGCATCAGCGACAGGGCGCCTTCCTGCATCCGAGCCCCGCCCGAGGCGGTGACCAGAACCAGGGGGACGCGGCGGGCCAGCGCCGTCTCCGCGGCGAGCACGATGCGGTCGCCCGCGACGACACCCAGGCTGCCGGCGAGAAAACCGAAGTCCATCACCGCGACGACCGCGGGTTCGCCGGCGACCTGGCCGACCGCGCAGAGGACCGCCTCGTCGAGGTCGGTACGGGCACGCGCCTCGGCGAGCCGCTGCGGATAGGGCCGGGAGTCGACGAACCGCAGCGGGTCCGCCTCCTGGGCCGGCTGGACGAGCAGCTCGTACCCAGGGTCGAGCAACTGCGCCAGGCGGTGCGGCGCGCTGACCGTGTCGTGGCGACCGCACTCCGGGCAGACACTGAGGTTGGCGAGCCAGCGCTTGCCGTAGAGCGGAGTGGTGCAGCCGGGGCACAACACCCACTCGGCAGTCGCGGGCGAGTCCTGGAGCGTCCGTGTCATCGGGCCTCCTCACACCATAGGTCGGCGCCCCGCACCAGCACGGCGGGTCCGAGGCGCGCCACAACTCATCCAGGGCGTCGTCAGGGCTCGATCTCGATCGTCCCCATCATCGCTTCGACCGAATGCGGCAACTGGTGACAGTGATACACGTACCGGCCCGCGTAACCGGTCCAGGTCACCGCGATGCGCACGGTGGAGCCGGGCGGGACGAACACCGTGTCCTTCAGGCCCGCCTCGCCCGGGGCTGGTGGGACTCCGTCTCGGTCGAGCACCCGGAACTGCGCGACATGGGGGTGGAAGTTGTGGGACACGTGGAAGTTGGGCGGTGGGACGGCGCCCTCCGCGTTCGTGATCCGCCAGATCTCGGTGGTGCCCAGGCGCGTGCGCACATCCACCCGGTTCGGGTCGAAGGTCTGCCCGTTGATCAGATGCACGCCCCTCGTGGCGTCGAAGGAGAGCACGAAGTTCCGCTCCACCGTGGCGGTCGGCGGCGGCGGGATCTCCGACAGCTTCTTCGGAACCACGCTGTGGTCCTCGACCGGAGCGCCGACGTCGAACCGCAGCACGTCCGGGTTCTCGCTGGACAGTGCGTCGGAGTTCTGCAGGAAGACGCTGCTGCCCGGCCCGTAACGGGAGAAGTCCACCACGATCTCGACCCGCTCGCCGGCGGAGATCTTGACTGCCGTGCTGGGCACCGGCGCGGTGAGCAGGCCGCCGTCGGAGGCGATCTGCCAGAACTCCGCGCCGTCGGAGAGTCGCAGCGTCAGGTACCGGTCGATGGACTGGTTGAACAGGCGCAACCGGTACTTGCGTCCGGCCACCGGGAAGTAGGGCCGTTCCTTGCCGTTGACCAGCATCTGCGGTCGCGCCGCGGCGCGCGTGTAGACCAGCGTCCCGTCCGCTTCCACCCGGGCGTCCCGGATCTGGAGCGGCACGTCGTACGGGCCACTGGGCAGTCCCAGCGCCAACTCCTGCAGATCACTGACGAGATACGCCCCGCTCAAGCCGTAGTAGACGTTCTGGGCCTCGAGGTGGTGGGCGTGGTCGTGGTACCACAACGAGGCGGCGCGGTCCACGTTCGGGTACGTGTACGTCCGTCGTCCACCGGGCGGGATCACGTCCATGGGATGCCCGTCCTCGGTGGCCGGAACGTGCGCGCCGTGCAGGTGCACCGCCACCTCGTGGCCCAGTTGGTTGATCTGCGTGACGACGGTGGTACGGCCGCGCACGGCCCGGATCGTCGGACCGGGAAGGTGGCCATCGTACGTCCGTACCGTGCTCAGCAGCCCGGGCACGAGCTCGAGCTGAGCCTCGCGGATGCGCACTTCGTAATGGTCCGCGGTCCGGGTGCTCCGCACCGGGCGCAGAACCGGTGGGATCGGCATCGCCGAGGTGAACGGCGGGGTGCTGACCACCTCCGAACCGCCGCGTGCGGCGTTCGCCAGGCGGTCGACCGGCAGGAGCACCGCCATCCCGGCCAGCCCAGCCAGGGTCAGCGTCTCTCTTCTGGTCAGCATGTTGTCTCCTCGCTAGACGAGAGCCTCGCGGGCGGCGCGGTTCTGTCGACGGCGCTGCGGCGGACCATCACCAGGGCCGCCACGCCCGCCGCGAGACCCAGCACGAAGCAGTCGCGAAACGCCGCGAACGCGTGCGCGGCCACGACCGGCGCCAGCGTCGTGGACGCCTCGCCAGTGGTGAGTGTGGCCAGCCAGGTGAGGAACGCCGCGACGGCCGCACCGACCGTCGCCGCCACCACGGCGAAGACGAGCGGCACGCGGAGGCCGGCGTCGCCGCGCGGCACGAATCGGCGAATCTCGGCTGACAGGAGTGCGAACAACGGAATGATCAGGAACGCCGCGACCGTAACCAGCGCCGGAAAGTCCTCGATCCAGCTACCCTGCACCGCCGCATGAGCGATGTGCGCGGTCGCGGTGGCGTCCGCGGGCATGTGTATCGCCCGCGCGAGGGCCAGGGGCAGGGTCACGGTCAGGAAGAGCGCGGGACCGAGCACCACCCAGCGGTGCGGGGACGCCTCGCCGGCGGTTGGCGAGCCACCCACTTCCTCGATCATCGAACGCTCTCCCCCGCAACTTCGCGCCAGCCTCTCTGCGGGCCCATCCTGTGGCGCACGAATCGACGGCAGATGGTGGAGCACCTGAGGCTCGCTCAAGGCGATGCGCACGCCTCCACCGTGGCTCGAGCGCGTCCAGAAGGTGACGGACGATCCTGCCCCGGGTACGCCCGCGCCGCCTCGGCGCCGGGCGTACCCGGCGGACGTCGCCCGGACATTCCTGGCAGGAAGGAGAGAGCGGTGCGGTTGAAGGGAAAGGTGGCCCTCGTCACCGGCGGCACCCGTGGCCTCGGGCGCAGCATCGCCGAGGCGTACGCGGCGGAGGGCGCGAGCGTGATGGTGGCGGGCCGCGGAGGAGACGGCCACCCCAGCCCGGTGGACGGCGTCGCGGACCAGGTCGCGTTCCACGCGGCGGACGTGCGGGACGCCGCCTCCGTCGACGCCCTGATGGCGGCTACGGTGGCCCGCTTCGGCGGCCTGGACATCGTCGTGGCGAACGCCGGCGTCAGCATCCCGGGGCCGGTCAGCGCACTGACCCCCGAACAGTGGACTGACGTGGTCACCACCAACCTCACCGGAGTCTTCCACTGCGTACGCAGCGCCGTGCCGTACCTCGAGCATGGCGACGGCGGTCGGGTGATCACCATGTCGTCGGTCCTGGGCAGCCGGGCGGTGGCGGGCGCGGCGGCGTACTGCGCCACGAAGGCGGCGGTGGAGGCGTTCACCCGCAGCGTGGCGCTCGAGCTGGCACCGCGCGGCATCACCGTCAACTGCCTGGCTCCGGGCTTCATCGACGAGGGCATGGGCCGGGCCCTGCGGCAGAACGAGGCCGTCTGGGAGCGATACCGCGGCAAGCTCGCGCTGGGCCGGATGGGCAGCGCCGACGAGGTCGCCCGGGCAGCCGTCTTCCTGGCCGCCGAGGACAGCTCCTACGTCAACGGCCACGTGCTGGAGGTCAACGGCGGACTCGCCTGGTGACAACCGGCAGGGGACCTGAGGCGAGCGGAACGCTCGGTTCCGCGCTAAGGTGGACGCATGTCCTCCTCAGCCAAGAAGGGTCCCGTCCGGCGGGCCGACGCCAGTCGCAACGACGCACGGATCCTCGCCGCGGCGCGCGACGTGTTCACCGAGATGGGCTCCGACGCGCCCGTCTCGGTCATCGCCGAGCGGGCCGGCGTGGGGATGGGCACGCTCTACCGGCGCTACCCCAGCAAAGAAGACCTCATGCGGCAGCTGTCCCTCGCCAACATGGAGGAGACCCGGCGGGGCGCCGAGACGGCCCTCGAGGTGGACGACGCCTGGGCCGCGCTCGTCGGCTTCATCGACGCCTGCGTCGAGGCCGGCGTGGACGGCTCACCCCGGTTGGCCGGACCGTTCGAGCTGACCGACGAGCTCCTGGAGACGAGCAGGCGGGCACGGGACGCGGTCCAGCAACTGGTCGAGCGGGCCCAGGGCGCCGGCGTGCTACGCCCGGACGTGAACGCCCACGACATCGTGCTGCTCCTGCACACCCTGCGCGAGCTGCGAGTTGAGCACCGCAACCGTGATCCGGCGCTGCGGCGACGGTTCCTCGGGATCATGCTCGACGGCCTCCGCGCGGCCAGCGCGACCCCCCTGCCAGCACCGGCTGCGACCTGGTCCGACGTCGAAAAGGCGTGGCAGGCGGTGGCGACGCAGTAAGACGACGTCGTCGCCTGAACGCGGCGGCGTTACCCCGGTAGATCCGACCACACAGGAGATCTTCATGTCCCAAGGGCCACTCCGCATCGCCGTGATCGTCGCCAGCACCCGCGAGGGGCGCTTCGCCGAGACGGTCTCCCGCTGGCTCGTGAACCACGCGGAGCAGTACGACATCGAGCTCGACGTGATCGACCTGGCGCACACTCCGCTGCCACCGGTGCTGCGTGCCACGCCCACCCCGGAGGTGTCCGCTCTCGCCGCCCGGATCGGGGCGGCCGACGGCTTCATCGTCGTCACCTGCGAGTACAACCACGGCTACCCCGCCTCGTTGAAGCTGGCGATCGACTCGGTCTTCGACGAGTGGCACGCCAAGCCGGTGGCGTTCGTGTCGTACGGCGGGATGGCCGGCGGCCTGCGCGCGGTGGAGCAGCTTCGGCAGGTCTTCGCCGAGCTGCACATGGTGACGGTGCGCGAGACGGTCAGCTTCCACATGGCACCGATGCAGTTCGACGAGCAGGGAGCGCCCAAGCAGGCGGAGGCCGTGAACACGGCGGCCAAGGCCCTGCTCGACCAGTTGCTCTGGTGGGCCGGGGTGCTGCGCGAGGCACGTGGGCGAGTCCCGTACCCCGCCTGAACCGTCCCTCGCCACGTCCCGAACGGCGCCGGTGGACCCGTCCACCGGCGCCGTTCGTCGTTACCGATCGCTTCCGGAGCCGCTCGAGCACGGTTCGAGACCCGGCTGCCATGGTGATGTCGCCCGGCGTCGCACCGACACCGGTCGAACACGAGGAGGAGCCGAGCGGTGAGCCATCCCCCGACAGCCGGCGCGCACGTGGCCGATCTGCACGAGCGGATCCGCCAGTTCTACGCCGTTCAGATGCGCCTGCTGGACAGCGGCGCGGCCGAGGAGTGGGCCGCCACCTTCACACCGGACGGCGTCTTCGAACAGAACGTGGACCCTGAGCCGCTACGGGGCCGCCCGGCCATCGCGGTGGCGGCCCGGCGACGGGTGGACAACCTGCGCGCCGACGGCCTGACCCGGCGGCACTGGCTCGGCATGGTGCACGTGGATCCGGTGTCGGACGGCAGCGTCCGGGCGCGGTACTACGCCATCGCCTACGCCGTGGCGTCGGCCAGCGGCGACCACCGCAGCAGCCCGGAGATCTACGCGAGCACCGTGGCGGACGACGTGCTGGTGCACGACCACGACGGTTGGCTGGTCGCCCATCGTCGCGTCGTCCACGACGGCCGGTCCTGACCGCCCACGGGCACCGCGTACCCACTTGACGAGACGAGGCGGATGTGAAATGAAGATCGGGTTGACCTTCTTCCCCACGGTGGGCCCGGCGGAGAAGCCGGCGCCGGAGTACTACGACGAGTGTCTGTCCCTCGCGGAACTCGCCGACGAGCTCGGATACCATCACGTCAAGACGGTGGAACACTACTTTTTCACCTACGGCGGCTACAGCCCGGATCCGGTCACGTTCCTGGCGGCCGTCGCGGCGCGCACCACCCGGATCCGGGTCGGCACGAGCGCGGTGATTCCGGCGTTCACCCACCCGGTCAAGCTCGCCGGCAAGCTCGCCATGCTGGACAACCTCTCGCACGGACGGCTCGACGTCGCGTTCGGCCGGGCGTTCCTCCCGGACGAGTTCGAGGCGTTCGGCGTGCCGCTCGACGAGAGCCGGGAGCGGTTCGACGAGGGCGTCGCGGCGTGCAAGCTGCTCTGGACGGAGGAGAACGTGCGGTGGCGTGGCCGGTTCCACGCGTTCGGCCCGGTGACCCTGCTGCCACGCCCCTTCCAGCGCCCACATCCGCCCGTCTACGTCACCAGCGCGCGCAGCCTCGAGTCCTGCGCGGCGGCCGGTCGGGCGGGGCACCGGCTGCAGCTCGTGCCGGGCATCCTGACGGTGGAGCAGATGCAGGAGTCACTGCGGGTGTACCGACAAGCCTGGTCGGCGGCGGGTCACGATCCCGCCGGGGCCGGCGTCCACCTCGGCTATCCGTGCTACGTGGCGGAGGAGGCCGAAGAGGCGTACCGGATCGGTCGCCACGACGACGCGTGCAACGGTCGGGCGATCGGCGCGGCGGTGCGGTCGTGGGGTCGGGTCAGTAGCGCCGCCTACCCGAACTACGAGAAGCTGGCCGACGCGACCCAGCGCGCCGGGTTCGACCAGAAGCTGGCGGAGAACAAAATTCTCGCGGGCACACCGGACGACGTGGTGAAGCAGCTGGTGACGGTGGCTGAGTGGTTCGGTGACGACGTCGTGATCAGCCTGAACATCCACTCGGGACATCTGGCCAAGGAAGCCGCGGCCCGCACCCTGAGGCTGGTCGCCGAGCACGTGACGTCGTCCCTTCCCGGTGCCTGAGGCGAGCTGGCAGGTCCACGACAGTGGGTCGGGCGCTGATCGCGCCCGACCCACCGTTGTCGATGCGGGGACCGGCCGTGGCGCCGTCAGCCGGCAAGCGCGGCGAGCGCGCCGACGAGTTCCGCGGGGGCGGGTCGGTCGGCGAGTTCGCCTCGCGCCCATTCGGCCCTGCCGCGCAGCTCATCGTCGTGCAGCAGGGCGTCCAGCAGCGCGCCGTCAACAGAGTCGACATCCGCGGACAGTCCGCATCGGTGCCGGTCCAGCACTCCGGCGTTGACGAACTCATCCGCGCCGTACGGCAGCGCCATCTGCGGCAGCCCGACGGCCATCGCGGTCAACGTGCTCCCCGCGCCGCCGTGGTGCACGATCGCGTCACTCGCCGCGAGCAGGCCGGCCAGCGGGACCCACTCGGCGGTCCGGACGTTGGGCGGAAGTTCGCCGAGGTTCGTCAGGCCGGCGCCCAGCGCCACAAAGTCCGCTTCGACATCGCCGGCGGCCTTCAACACCTTCTCCAGGCCACCGACCCCGACGACCTTCGGCAGAACGGTGCCGAGCGTGACCACGACCCGCGGGCGCCGGCGTTCCGCGGTGACCCAGTCGGGCAGCTCCCCGCCACCGCTGTAGGGCACGAAGCGCATGTTCCAGCCGGTGCCCTCGCCGATCATCATGCTCGGCGGGGCGATCTGGACCGCGGCGAGCTCCGGAAGCTCGAGCGGGACGCCGTGGCGCTCGAACGTCGCGGCCAGGTGCGGCAGGTAACGGGCGGCCAGGTCGCCCTCCCGGACGAAACCGACACCGTGCTCGACGGTGGGCACACCGAGCTTCCTGGCCACCAACAAACCGGCTCCCTGTAGCCGGCCGTGCACGACCAGGTCCGGGCGCATGGCGTCCGCCGCCCGCACGACCCCGTCCGCCATCAGGTCGGTGACCTGGGCGAACCGCTGAAAAATGAGGGCGGTGGTCGCGCCTCCGTTACGTGCCACCGCTTCGCCTCTGCGCCGGTGCTCCGCAGCCCGGTCCACGGCGGCTCCGGTCCGCACGCCGAACACCGCGTCGAAGTCGACGGTCGGCGCGACGTCCACGACAGGCAGACCGGCCCGGGCGGCCGCTTGCACCGCCGAGCCCGAGGTGGCGACGAGCACGTCGTGACCCGCGGCACGCAGCGCCCAGGCGAGTGGGACCATGGGGAAGAGGTGGCTCAGCGCAGGCGGAAGAGTGAACAGTACACGCATGGTGATCCTCCAGTTGGGCGGGCCCGGACAGGTCAGCGCGGGTGCCCGGCGCGTTGCCGGACACCCGCCCGTGGACGAGGTCAGTGCGCGGCCGGTACCCGCTCCGCCTTGACCTGGACAGTGAAGCTGCGCTGCGGCTCGCCGTTGAGGTTGTAGACGGTCGAGGAGCCGTGCGAGGCGAACCGGTCGCCGAAGAGCACCCCGTTCTGGTACCCCCGGACCTCGCCGTCGACGTTACCGCTGGCGTCGTAGTGGGGGTGAACGATGTTGAACGTGAAGCCGTTGCAGCCCACGGCCCGCCAGGTGTCCGTCACCGGCTCGCCGGGGGGCGGCTCGATGGTGCCATCCGGATTGAACACGAACGTGGTCTCGCCGGTGCTGGGCAAGGACGTCTGGACCTTCGCGCGCCAGGTGCCGACCAGGCTGTGCGGGCAGGTGCTCTCGGTCGCCGCCGCTGGGGCCGGTGCGAGGGCCACCGCTGAGCCGAGCACGGCGACGGCCGCCGCCGTGCGCAGGACCTTCCACAGCTTGCGGCGCGGGACAGGCCGGGATTCAGTCGTCATGGGCAATCGCCTTCGTGGGAGGGGGTGCGGGCGATCCGCACGGGACGGCTAGAGCATCGGAACGTCGTCTGGAGGCTCGCTGCGGGACGACTCGAGGAGGGCTCGACGGACCGGTGGTCACTGCTGCGGTCGGCCGCCCGTCACCGGTGTCGGCTGTTCGGCGTCGGCCGGCGGTTCGCGGGTCTGGGCGGGGCCGGGCAGGAAGGCCGCGGGCAACACGGCGAGCAGGCCGAGCCCGACCATCCACCAGAACATGTGCCCGAACGCCGCGTCCGGTGACGCGCCGGGCCGGTCCAACTCGCGCTGTAGCAGCAGAGCCAGCGCGGCCGTGCCGAACGAAGCACCCAACCGCTGCACGACGACCAGCGCGGTGGCCGCGCGGGGCGTCAGATCCGCAGGCAGGAAGCGGTACGCCGTCGCGGTGAGCGGTATCGAGGCGGCGCCGAGCCCGATGCCGCGCACCACCAGCCCTCCGGCCAGCCAGGGATCGCTGACATCGGCGTCGACCCGAGTGAACGGAAGGGTCCCCAGGATCACCAGCCCGAGTCCGGTCAGCACGATGTACCGGGCGCCGAACCGGTCGACCAGGGCGCCGACCACGAACAGGGCGGCCACCATACCCACCCCCTGCGGTGCGAGCATGAGCCCGGCCCGCAGCGCATCCAGACCGCGCGCCTGCTGATGGAACAGCGGGAGAAGAAACATCATCCCGAACAGCGACGCACCCGACAGGAAGATCAGCCCCGCCGCGAGCGCGAACGTCCTACGCCCGAACAGCCGCAGGTCGATGGCCGGGCTGGGATGACCGCGACGGGCGTGGATGAGGAACGCCACGAGCAGGACGGCGCCACCGCCGAGGGAGAGCAGCACCTCGACCGAGCCGAGGACGGCTCGATTCGCGCCGCCTCCCTCGCCTCCGCCACCGACCAGGGACAGCCCGTAGACCAGGGCGGTGATGGCTGGCGACAACAGCAGCAGGCCGAGCATGTCCGGTCGGGCCGCGGGGCGGCGACGCTCGTCCCGGGGCAGGCCGATCCAGGCGAGAGCCAGCGCGATCGCACCGAGCGGGATGTTCACGAAGAAGATCCACGGCCACCCGGGCCCGTCGACCAGGAAGCCGCCGACGGTGGGGCCGAGAACGGGGGCGAGCTGCGTCGGCACGCTGACCATGCTCATGACGCGACCGATCCGCAGCGGCCCCGCGGCGGCTACCAGGATCACCTGAGCGAGCGGCGGGATCAGCCCACCGCCGATGCCTTGCAGCACGCGGAAGGCGATCAGGCTCTCGATGGACCAGGCCAGTCCGCACAGCGCCGAGGCAACGACGAAGACCGTGAGCGCGAACAGCCACATCCGACGGGCGCCGAAGCGCTCGACCGACCATCCGGTGACCGGGACGACCATGGCCAGGGCCAGCAGGTACGCCACGGAGACCCATTGCAGGGTGCCGAGTGGGCTGTCGAAGTCGCGGCCGATCCGGTCCAGCGCCACGGACACGATCGTCGCGTCGAGAGCGGACATGAAGGCGCCCGCAACGATGACGATCCCGAGCCCGACGAGCCGGCGGTCGAGGCGTTCGGTGGTGTGGTCGGTCATGACACCTCCAAAAGTGGAGCGCTCCGCTCACCATACGGCCCTCAGGGTGGCTCTGACAACTGAGCGGAACGCTCCACTTCGTGTTACCGTCGATCGGGCGGCACCGATCGGTCGCCGCCCGGTCGAGCGGGAAAGGAACGCGCGAGTGAGCGGCAAAGTCGTCTTCTACGAGTACGGCGACCCGGATGTGCTGCGACTGGTGTCGGCACCGGAGCGCGACGCGGGACCGGGACAGGTACGGGTGCGGGTCAAGGCCGCCGGCGTGAATCCGGTGGACTGCCGGATCAGGCGGGGCGAGTTCGCCGCGCCGGATGGGACGGATGCCTTCCCCCAAACGCTGGGCAACGAGTTCGCCGGCATCGTCGACCAGGTGGGCCCGGACGTTTCCGGGTTCGCCGTGGGTGACGAGGTGCTCGGCTTCGCCGGTGCCGAGGCGTACGCCGAACACGTCGTGGTGCCGACAGACGCCGTCACCCGCAAGCCGGACGGCGTCGACTGGGAGATGGCGGGCGCGCTGTCCGCCGTGGGACAGACCGCCTGGAACGCACTGCGGGAACTGCGCGTCGCGTCCGGCGAGACCCTGCTGGTCCACGCGGCCGCGGGAGGCGTGGGCACGGTGATCGTGCAGCTGGCCACGCGGCTCGGCGCCACCGTCATCGGCACCGCCAGCGACCGCAATCACGACTACCTGCGTTCGCTCGGCGCCATCCCGGTCACCTACGGCCCGGGTCTGAGCAAACGGGTGCGTGATCTGGCGCCCCGGGGAGTGGACGCGGCACTGGACGCGGTTGGCGGCGACGCGATCACCGTGTCGCTCGACCTGGTCGACGACCACACCCGCATCGGCACCCTGGTGGATCAGTCCGCCGCCGACCGGTTCGGCATCAGGCGCCTGCGCGGCGCGCGGTCGGCCACCATCCTGGCCGAGCTCGTCACGCTGTGTCAGAAGGGCGAGCTGCGCCTGCCGGTGACCCGCGTGTATCCCCTCAAGGACGCGAAGGAGGCGCACCGGGCGATGGAGACCGGGCATGTTCGTGGCAAGATCGCGCTGGTGGTGGAGTAATCCGTGCCCGTGACGAAGGTGTCCCTCGCGTAGCTTCCGCGAGGGACACCTTCGTCACGATCCGCGTTCTCAGGTCAGCCCAGGTGAGCGCGGGCCGCATTCAACACGGCGACGCTGCCCGCGCCCAACTCGCGCTGGGCGAACCGTCGGGCCTCCTCCAGATCGGCCCCCGCCCCGAGCACCGTCGGGATGCCCTCCTCGTCGAAGACCACGGTGTGTCGCGCCGTCGCGACGGTGCCGTCGGAGCCGCTCGTAACCCGCCATTCGCCCGTGTGCACCGTTGCCAGCGGCGGCACGACGAGGTGCCGGTACGCGATCGCCCCCGGCCGGCACACCCGTACCACCTCACTGGCGTGCCGGCCGTGCCCGGTCAGCGTCTCGGTCCGCACCACCTGTACGTCCTCAACGTCGTGCCGAACCTCGACGTGGACGAGGTCCGGCACCAGCTCGACCCACTTGCGCATGTCCCGCAGGAACCCGTAAACGTCCCCCGTCGAGCCGCCGGTGACAACCGACTCGGTGAACGTGAGCAGGCGCTGCGGGCGTGCCGAGGCCAGCTCGGCGCCGGCCTGGAAGGCCGCCAGCTCGTCGGTGCTGAGCCGGTCGAGCACCTCCTCAATCCAGGCAAGAGTGTCCCGGTCGTCGTCCAACGCCTGGTAGTCGTGCTGAAGCCGAACCAGGCATTCACGATCGCCGCGTGGTTCGAAGATCCAGGTACCGCCCATGTCGGCCACGGGCGGTCGCGCGGTCTCCTGCCGGTACGACACTCGCAGCGCCCTCGGGTCCAGGCGGCGTAGCGCCACCCAGTGGTTGATGGTGCCGTCGGTGGTGGTCCACACACCCACCCGGTCCGCGGCGTCATCGCCGGCGAGTCGCTCCGCGTGCACCGTGGTCGGAAAGATCCACGACCAGGTCGTCACGTTCGCTATCAACTGATAGGCGAGGGCCGCCGGCGCTTGGATCTTCGCCTGGTGCTCGACATCACGCCGTCGGGAAGCCGGCATCACTAACCACCTCCTGCTTCATCGGGTCCGCCTGCCTTGCCGCGTGCGGTCTGCGCCAGTTGCCGCCCATACGGTTCACTCGCCGTACCGAGGCGCAGCGCCGCGTGGCTGGCGAGGAAGTGCACGTCACGCCAGAACCGTTGCAGCGGCTCGCCGGCGAACTGGCCGCTGGTACCAGCTGCCCGGAACAGCCGCTGTACGGCGTTGACGAGCTGCTCCACAGCCAGTGCGCAATCCATCGGGTTGCGCACCGCCTCGAGCGGCGTGACGCTCGGCTGGTCGGCCACCTGAGCGGCCCGTTGGAGCAACAGCCCGGCGGCGTCGGCCATGCCGGCAGCCCAGGCCAGATCGCGATGGCCGGCCGCGCGGTCACCGGACGCCGGGTCGCGGGTGCCGCCGAGCCGCGCCGACCAGGCCGCGATCGCGCCGCGGGCGGCGCCGAGCGCGGGGGCGGCGAAAAGCAGGCCGCTCGCCACCCGGAGCGGCACGGTGTGACACCGCGCCGTGGAACCGACGCTGTGCCCGCGCCACATGGACTCCCGCAGGAAGGCGCGGTGACGCGGCACGAAGGCGCCGTCCACCACGACCGTGTTGCTGCCGGTTCCCCGCATCCCGGTGGGGAACCAGGTGTCGAGCACTCGATAGTCCGCCCGGGGCACGAGAAAGAACATGGGTCCTTGCCCGCTTTCGGGCCCCGGCCCGCAGACGAACGCCCAGTCTGACGACTCGACACCGCTGACGTACCGCCACTCGCCCCGTACCAGCCAGCCTCCGGGCACTTCGCTGGCGGTCCCCGTCGGGGTCAGGCCGGCCACCACGAGAGCGTCCGGTCCGTCCCCCCACAGCTCCCGTTGGCCGTCCTCGGGCAGAAACGCACCGAGGCGGCCCGCTCCGGCCGCCAGCGATGCGCACCAGGCGGCCGAGGTGCAGCCCGCCCCGACGGTCGCCGTGGCGGCAAGCAGTTCGGTGAAGGTGCCGGCGACACCACCCCAGCGTTGCGGTACGAAGTGCCGGCAGAAGCCCACCCGGATCAGCTCCTCGATGACCTCGGGGCTGAGCGTCCGGTGGGCGTCGGAGTCCTCGGCGTGCCGCGCGGCCAGGGCGGCGACCTGCCCGGCAGCACTCAGGTCACCGCGGCGCAGCACCTGTCCCGGCATGAAGCACCTCCTCGCTTGTCTCGTGCTCCGTCACCACGCCGCGACCAGGTCGGCACTGACCGTCGTGTCCATCCACGACTCACTGCGTAGGCAACACAGCAGCGAGCGGGCCGAGACATTCAGGTAGTTGCTGTGCCGCACGAGCTGGGCCAGCTGCGGCACGGAGACCCACAGGTGACCTTCAGGCTCCTCGTACGGAAGGTCCTCGGCGGTTTCCACCACCAGATAGCGGGTTTCGGCGTGGTAGAACCGGCCACCCTCCTCGGAATGCACGACATCGAGCCGGATGCGGTCTGGTGGCGCGGCGAGCGCATAGTCCAGAAACGGCGGTCGCTGTTCGGTCGGAAGATCACGGTAGTTGTCGGGCGTGCACTGCACGGTCGGCGCCAGCTCGACCACGTCCAGCGTGCCGGCTTCGCTGAGCGCACGGACCAGCACGTGCCGGACCCCCGCGATGTCCCGAACGAGGAAGGCGACAAGCCCCCGACCGCAGGGGGCGAGCATGGGCTGCGACCACTCACGCACCTCACGGTTGGTCGCCTGCACGTTGACTCCGATGATCCGGAAGAAGTGGCCGGAATCGTGCTCCACCACCGAGTCCCGGAGACGCCAGCCGGCTACCTGTGACAACGGGATCCGCTGCTGGTCCAGTCGGTGGTTGGACTTCGCTTCGGTAAACCAGCTCAGCACACGCTTCATCGGATGCCACCCCTCGGCGTCACCGGTGTGACCCGGACCCGCGTCGCGCCTGGGTGACGGCATGCCGGACAACACCGTACGGCTGTCCATGTTGACCAGGTTGTCCACCGACAGCAGCTCGCGCAGTTGGGGCAGCGAGAGCCAGCAGAAATCGTCCCGGACCGGAACGTCCTCGTCGACGTAGACAATCATGTTCCGGTTCCGCTTCCCCAGGAACCAGGATCCCTGCTCGGACTGAAGCGAATCGAAGAGGACCTGGTGCCGGCGTGCCGCGACGAAATACTCCAGGTACGGCACCGAGCTACCACGGTGTACCCGCGTGTAGTTGCTCCGGGTGGCCTGCACCGTGGGTGAGAGCTGCAGCAGGTTGATGTTGCCCGGCTCCATCTTGGCCTGCATGAGGAAGTGCGGCACCCCGTCGAAGTCTTTGACCAGGATGCCGAGGATGCCGGTCTCGGGCTGGATGATGATCGGCTGATCCCAGGCAGTCACCTGGCGCGAGTTGGTGCGCACCCGCAGCCCTTCGACGGTGAAGAACCGGCCGCTGGCGTGTGCGATGTTTCCGGTGTCGGGGTCGGTCGTCCAGCCTTGCAGGGCGTCCAACCCGGTCGGGGTGACCCGAAACCTGTTCGCCCTCGCCCGGCTGTCGAACCACTCGTGGAACTCCGAAAGGTCGCGGAACACTTGTGCCTCCCCTTTCGCCGGCGAGCCGGCTCAGACCAGGTACGCCCCACCGTCGACGGGCAGCACCGCACCAGTGACGTGTCGCGCGCGCAGCAGCGCGATCACCGCCTCGGCAACGTCCTCAGCGGTACCGACCCGCCGCAGCGGCGTTCCCTGGCGGACCTTCTCCGCGATGTCTTGGAAAAACGGGTCGTCGCGGGTCCACGGCGTCTCGGTCAACGCGGGCGCCACCGCGTTCACCCGAATCTCGGGGCCGAGGGCCTTGGCGAGCAGGCGGGTCATGTGATCGAGCGCCGCCTTGCTGACCGCGTACGGGATGGAGCTGCCGACCGGACGTGAGCCGGCCACCGACGAGATGTTCACGATGCAGCCGTGGCCGGACTCGCGCAGATGCCGGGCGGCGGCCGTGGACATCTGCCAGGCGCCGAGGACGTTGACGTCGAGGATGTGACGCCACACCTCGACGGTGGCCGCGCCGAGATCCCCGTGCGGGATCACCCGCGTGGTCCCCGCGTTGTTCACCAGCACGTCGAGCCGGCCGTAGGTCTCGAGCGCCGTGGCGACGAGACGTTCCGCGTCCTCGGGCACCGAGACGTCCGCACGGACGTACGTGGCCCCGTCCAGGGAGGCGGCCAACTCCTCACCTGCCGAGACGGAACGCGCCGAGTTGACGACCACCCGCATGCCCTCTGCCGCCAGGCGCCTGGCAATCGCCGCGCCGATTCCTGACGAAGAGCCCGTGACGAGTGCGACCTGCTTGTCCATGCCAACGCTCCTCCCTCGACCGCTCGGACCACGAGGCAGCCTCAGAGGGCAGGGTGTCGGGCTGGCATCGAGAACCGGTCGAGAGCGCCTGACGGGTGATCAGGGCATCCCTCGAGTCGCGTGACCGAGGTGTTGTCAGCAGCCCTTCAGATCGAGATACTTCGATCACAGTCGGCCCTTGAGGAGAACGCATGCCCATGTACCCATCCCGCACCAGGGTGCTCGTCGCGGTGACCGCGTCAGCCGTGCTGGCCGGCACGGCGACCGCCGTCGCCGTGGCCGCGCACGCCGCAGCGGCGGGCTGCGCCGTCACGTACACGGTCACCTCGCAGTGGACAGGCGGATTCGGGGCGAACGTAGAGCTCAGGAACCTCGGCGATCCGGTGACGAGTTGGACGTTGACCTGGTCGTTCGGTGCCGGACAGCGAGTGACACAGGCGTGGAACACCGATCTCACCCAGAGCCGATCAGCGGTGACGGCACGCAACGTGGCGTGGAACGGCTCCCTGTCGACCAACGGCAGCACCAGCTTCGGATTCAACGGATCCTGGAGCGGCAGCAACCCCGACCCGGCCAGCTTCGCCCTCAACGGAACGACCTGCACCGGCGGGGTGACCACCCCGTCACCCAGCACGTCACCGTCGAGCAGCCCCACGAGTCCACCGCCCGGCGTGCTGTCCCGGGTGCACACCGCGGGCCGCGTCAAGACCAGCGGCGACGCCGTGCGGTACAGCTGGCCCGGCGTCTACTTCGAGGGCCGGGTCCGGGGCACCGGAGTGGGAATCGTGCTGAACGACTCGGCGGCCGACTACATCGTCCAGGTCGACGGTACGACCGTCGCCACCCTCGTGACGCCCGGTCAGACCACCCGGTGGATCACCGGCCTGAGCAACACCGAGCACACCGTACGCCTCGTGAAGCGCAACGAGAGCCCATGGAGCACCAGCGAGTTCGGTGGGTTCGTCGCCGCCCCGGGCGGCGAGATCCTCGCCAGGCCGGCCCCCCGGAGCCGGCAGATCGAGTTCATCGGCGACTCGCTGACGGCCGGCTACGGCAACACGTCGACCAGCCGCGACTGCACCGGCGACCAGGTGAACCGCACCACGAACACCGACGTCAGCTATGGCGCCCTGGTCGCCCGCCGGCTGTCGGCCGACTACCAGATCAACGCGTTCTCCGGCAGAGGCATGGTCCGCAACTACAACGGCAGCGACCCGGGCACCGACTACCGCACCTACTACGACCGCGCGCTGCTGAACGTGCCCGGCGACATGTGGAGCCCCGGCACCTGGAAGCCCCAACTCGTCGTCGTCTACCTCGGCACCAACGACTTCTCCACCGCCCTGAACCCCGGCGAGCCGTGGACAGCCGAGAGCCTCGTCGCCGCCTACCGCACCGCCTACAGCACCTTCCTGCAGAAACTGCGGACCCGTTACGGCACCGCCACGACCATCGTCGCCGTCGGCGCCAGCCCCTTCGCGGACTCCGTCCAGCAGGTGGTTCAGGAGCGCACCAACGCGGGCGACAACCGGGTCCGCTACTGGGCCCTCGACAGCAACGGTCTGGACCTGCTCGGCTGCCACTGGCACTACTCCACCCGCGACCACCAGCTCATCGCCGACCGGCTCGGCACGTACCTCGGCAGCCTGTCGCTGGGCTGGTAGCCGGCGCGGTCCGCACCCGACCCGCAGTTCCGCTCGCCGCGGCATCCGGCCGCGGCGAGCGGGTGGGCCGGTCGAGGTGCCGAGCCCGACCACCTCGACGGCCGGTGGCGGGGCGGCATGATCGCAGGTAGTGTCGCCGATCGTGAGCGCGGTCGCCCGAAACAACGTCACGGTGCTAGGCCGCGATGCGGATCCCACCATCGTCTTCGCCCACGGCTTCGGCTGTGACCAGCACATGTGGCGCCTCGTCACGGACCGCTTCGTCGACGAGTACCGGGTGGTGCTCTTCGACCACGTGGGCTCGGGCGGCTCCGACCTGTCGGCGTACCGGCCGCAGCGCTACGCCTCGTTGCAGGGCTATGCCGAGGACGTGGTGGAAATCCTCGCCGAACTGGACCTGCGGGACGTGGTGTTCGTCGGCCACTCGGTCAGCGCGATGATCGGCGTGCTCGCGGCGGCGGCCGAGCCGAGCCGCTTCTCCCGGCTGGTGCTGGTCGGCCCCTCGCCCCGCTACCTCGACGACGAGGACTACCGCGGCGGCTTCACCCGCGCCGACATCGACGAACTGTTGGAGTCGTTGGACAGCAACTACCTGGGCTGGTCGGCGGCCATGGCCCCGGTCATCATGGGGAATCCGGACCGACCGGAACTCGGCGTCGAACTGACGAACAGCTTCTGCCGCACCGATCCGGCCATCGCCCGGCAGTTCGCGCGGGTGACGTTCCTCTCCGACAACCGGACGGATCTGCCGCAGGTCACCGCGCCGAGCCTGATCCTGCAGTGCACCGACGACATCATCGCCCCGTACGAGGTCGGCGACTACGTGCACCGCCACCTGCCCGACAGCACCCTCGTCGTGCTGAACGCGACGGGTCACTGCCCGAACCTGAGTGCCCCCGAGGAAACCGCGGACGCCATTCACGCGTTCCTACGGAATTATTGAGCGTGGTCAATCCTCTTGAGCCGGTCGAGACCTTCATCCCGCTACTCGAAGAGAGCGCGGAGGATCTCTACGAGAGGGCGCCCTGTGGCTACCTGTCGGTGCTGCCCGACGGCACCGTCGCCCGGGTGAATCAGACCTTTCTGGACTGGACGGGTTACCAGCGGGCTGAGCTGTTGGGCCACCGGGTGCAGAACTTCTACACGATCGGCGGTCGGATCTTCCACGAGACGCACCTGGGACCGCTGCTGCACATGCAGGGCGAGGTGCGGGGCGTCGCGCTCGAGTTCCGGCGGGCCGACGGCAGCCGGCTGGACACCCTCGTGAACGTGGTCCTGCGACGGAATCCGGACACGGCGTCGGCGGTACTGCGGATGACCGTCTTCGACGCCACCGACCGCCGCTCGTACGAGCGGGAGTTGCTCGGCGAACGCCGCCGCGCGGAACGCAACGAGGATCGGATCCGGGTGCTGCAGGAGATGGTGGCGCGCTGCGCCTCGATCGACCGCGCCGAGGACATCGTCGCGCCGATCGCCACCGCCGGGACGGAGGCGTTCGAGGCGACCGACACCGTGGTGTGGCTGCTGCACCCGCAGCAACCGGTGCTCACCGTCACCGGTCCCACCGGGCCGGTCAGCCCGTCGGTGGGTCTCGACGATCCAGGACCCGAGGCGCGTGCCGTACACGCCGCCGAGGTGGTCAGCGCCGACGGACGCGTGGTGACGCCGCTGGTCGCCGACGGTCGGGTGCTCGGCGTGGTCTCGTTCGACTTCTCCGCCGGCCGACGGGTGGCCGCGGACGAGGTGGAGCTGATGCGGACCGTCGGCCGGCAGGCCGGGCAGGCGCTGGAGCGGGTACGACTACACGAGGAGACCACGCGGCGCGCCTGGCAGACGGCGTTCCTCGCCCGTCTGGGTCGCGACCTGGACGAGGCGGTGGGATCGGCTGACCGGGCCCGGCGGCTGGTCTGCCTGCTGGTACCCGACATCGCGCAGTACGCGCAGGTGGACCTGACCCTGGCGCAGGCCACCGACGGGGCGACCGCTCCCCCGCCGTTCGCGACCAGCGCAACCGGGTACGCCGACGACGTGGTCTCCCAGGGACCGGGCGGACCGTGGCCGATCGACGACGGGTTACGTGCCACCGTACGAGCGGCCGGAGAGAACATCCCGGTGCCGTTGGCGGGACCGGACGGTCGGTCCGGCCTGGTGCTCCCGCTGCGCGCCCGGAACGCGGTGATCGGCATCCTGCTGCTGGCCGGGTCGCCGGCCGCACCCGGCCCGTTCCCGCAGGATTTCCTGCTCGCCCTCGTCGACCGGGCCGGGTTGGCGCTGGAGAACGCCCGCCTGGCCGAGCAGGACCGGGAGGTTGCCCGCATCCTCCAGCGCAGCCTGCTGGTCAGCGAGCGGCCCACCGACCCGCGCTTCCACGTGGCCACCGTCTACCGCCCGGCGGAGGACCGGCTGGAGGTCGGCGGTGACTGGTACGACGCGTTCACCACCTCGGCCGACAGTGTCGGTGTGGTCGTCGGTGACGTGGTGGGCCGGGGCATCCGGGCCGCCAGTGCGATGGGCCAACTGCGCAGCGCCGTCCGGGCGCTGGCGAAGGCGCGGTGCGGCCCAGCGGCGGTGCTGCGGCACATGGACGACTTCGTAGCCACCCTGGAGGCGGGACGGATGACCACGCTGGCCTACGCCGAACTGGCGCTGGACACCGGCCTGCTGCGGTACGCGTGCGCCGGTCACCCGCCGCCGCTTCTGCTCCTGCCGGACACCACCCCCCGATATCTGTGGGACGGTCGTTCCGGACCGCTCGGCACGCACGCCGCCAGCCGGGCCCGCCGGGAGGCCGAGCTGACCCTGCCGCGGGGCTCACGACTGCTGCTCTACACCGACGGCCTGGTGGAGCGGCGTGGGGAACGTATCGACCAGGGACTCGACCGCCTCGCCGAGGCGCTGGACGCCCGCCGGACGGCCCCGATCGCGTCGTTGACCCAGGAGATCAGCGACGGGATGCTCGCCGGCGAGGGTGGCCACGACGACACCTGCCTGCTGGCACTGGCCTTCGACGACGCCCCGCGGTTCCACACCGACGTGCCGGCCCGGATGTCCCGGATCAGCCCGTTGCGGACCGAGCTGAACGACTGGCTGGCGGCCTGCCAGGTTCCCGAAACCGAGCGGTACGGCATCGTGCTGGCCTGCTCCGAGGCCGTCGCCAACGCCATCGAACACGGCTACCAGGGCGACCCGTCAGGCGTGGTGAGCGTGACCGCGGCCCTCGACGGGGGCCTTCTCGACCTGCGGGTCTCCGACACCGGCCGCTGGCGTGCCCCGCAGGCCACCGTCCATCGCGGGCGTGGGTTGGCGCTGATGGGACGGCTCATGGACGACCTGGTCATCGACCGGGGTACGGGCACGAACGTGTTGATGCGACGGCAGCTCAGAGGGACGACGAGGTGACTGACGAACGGGTGACCGTGCACGGCGAACGAGGCTGCGCGGTCGTACGACTGCACGGCGAGGTCGACCACGGCAACGCCGAGCTGGTGGAGCGGGACGTGCTCACCACGACCCGCGCCGCTGCCGGGGTGGTGATCGACCTGACCGGGGTGACCTTCCTGGACAGTGCCGGCCTGCGGTGCCTCGACCAGCTGGTGACCGCCTTCCGTACACGCCAGGCACCGGTCCTGGTTGTCGCCCCGGACGGCGGTGCCGTCCGGGGCACTCTCGACCTGATCGGCTTCCTCCCTGACCTGCTCGCCGGGACACTGGACGAGGCGCTCGCCGAACTCACCCGGTGAGCCGTCGGACGGCAATCAGCCAGCGGCGTGCGCCGTGGGGCGACGAGGAGCCTTCCGCCCGTCATCGATTGTCCACTCAGCCCGGAGGCAACGCCCGGGGGTCGGGCCCGCGCGGCGGGACGTAGGGTGTCCGCATGGATGCCCGGCTCTTTCGCGACGTCCTGTCTCCGACGAGCGCCGGCAGTCCCGGTATCCGACCACGGTGAGTCGCGGCTCGGTGCCAGCGCAGCGCGCCGACGTCGCGCCTCGTCGCGACGAGCCACCACCTGGCCTGGCGGCCTGGTGCGCCCACATCACCGGGTCACGTCCGTTCGAGGTGGCCATCGTCGTGCTCATCATGGCCAACGGGATCGTGCTCGGAGTCGAGACATACCCCAACCTCGGCGCGGCGGGAGCGTTGCTGCGGTGGACGGAGTGGGTGTTCCGGCTGGCCTTCGTCGTGGAGATCGCGATCCGTGTGCTGGCCCACGGCCGTCGGCCGCAGGATTTCTTCCGGCACGGCTGGAACGTCTTCGACTCCCTCGTGACGGCGGCGTCCGCCAGCACCGATCCACGCCGCAGTGACGCGGCCGGGTTCCAGGTCTCCGCCCGCCACCGGAATCCTTGACCGTCGATATGTAGCGGGTGATACTGCCTGCGGATGCTGGCACGGACGTCGCTCGTCGACACCTGACGCATCCTGGTCACCATTGTCAGCACCCTGCTCCTGGCGCCGGTCGCGCCCCTGTCGGCCACATCGCCGGTCAGCGCGGACACCAGCCAGTTCCGGGGCGTGAACTGGGCCGTACCCGACGGCAGCTCGTCAAGGGGGAGTAAAGACATGACCGTACCCCGGCGGTGGCGCCCTTCCCGAGACCACCGGTTCCGCCTCCGCCGTGCGGTCGCTCTCGCCGGGGCGGTGCTGGTGGCTGGTGCCGCCTCGCTCGCGGTCACCTCCGCCGCCCACGCGGCGGTGATCGACCCGTCGGCGTACTACCAGGTCGTGGCGCGGCACAGCGGAAAGGCGATCGAGGTCGCCGGCCAGTCGGGCGCCGACGGCGCGACTGTGCAGCAGTGGGCCCGCTCGGACCGAACCAGCCAGCAGTTCCAGTTCGTCGACGCCGGCGGCGGCTACTACAAGCTGCGCGCGCGACACAGCGGCAAGGTCGTCGGTGTGGCGGGCGGCTCCACGGCGAACGGCGCCGACGTCGTGCAGAACACCGACAACGGGGGCGCCAGCCAGCAGTTCCGGGTCATGGACACCACCAACGGGTACGTCAAGCTGGTCAACCGCAACAGCGGCAAGGCACTCGACGTCTGGGAGCGGTCCACCACCGACGGCGCGCGGATCTCGCAGTACACCGACAACGGCGGCACCAACCAGCAGTGGCAGCTGGTGCGGGTCGACGGCGGCACCCCGACCCCCGGCTACGCCGGCTACCTGTTCAGCTACATGCTCGGCGAGGGCTCGGCCAACGGCGAGCAGGTGTACTTCGCCCTCAGCCAGGGCAACGACCCCACCCGCTGGCGGCAGCTCAACAGCGGCCGGCCGGTGTTGACCTCCACCGTCGGCACCCGGGGGGTGCGCGACCCGTTCATCGTCCGCTCGCCGCAGGGCGACCGGTTCTACCAGATCGCCACCGACCTACGTATCTACGGCAACGGCAACTGGGACGCCGCGCAGCGCACCGGCAGCAAGTCGATCGTGGTCTGGGAGTCCACCGACCTGGTGAACTGGAGCGCCCCACGGCTGGTGCGCGTCTCGCCGGACACCGCTGGAAACACCTGGGCGCCGGAGGCGTACTTCGACGAGACCCTCGGTCAGTACGTCGTCTACTGGGCCTCCAAGCTCTACGCCACCAACGACCCCAACCACACCGGCAACACCTACAACCGGATGATGTACGCGACCACCTCCGACTTCCGCACCTTCAGCACCCCGCAGGTGTGGGTCGACAAGGGTTACTCGACCATCGACTCCACGATGATCAAGCACAACGGCACGTACTACCGGTTCACCAAGGACGAGCGCAGCGCCTCCCAGTCGGCGTGCGGCAAGTTCATCCTCGCGGAGACGTCGACCACGATCCTCAACCGCAACTACTCCTTCCTGCGCGACTGCATCGGTCGGGGCTCCCTGTCGCAGGGCGAGGGGCCGCTGGTGTTCAAATCGAACACCGAACAACGGTGGTACCTGTTCATCGACGAGTACGGCGGCCGGGGATACATCCCCTTCACCACCACCGACCTCAGCAGCGGGCAGTGGAGCGCGGTCGCCGGCTACAGCCTGCCCGGCCGCCCGCGCCACGGCACGGTGCTGCCGCTCACCCAGGCCGAGTACGACCGCATCCTGCAACGGTGGGGCTGAACGGGTGGGGCCTGGGGACCAGTCCAGAGCCGAACCGGCCCCCAGGCTGGCTACTACTGGCAGGTTCTGCGCTCCGGCGCGCAGAACATGACCTCGGGGTAGCGCGGCGACGACCCGTCCAGCACGGGTTGGATCCGGTTTCGCAGGTGCAGGTCGAGAAACGCTCGGGTGTAGGCGCGGGTGATCTCGATGGAGCGGATCGGGGGCAGATCGGCGCCGCTGCCGATGCCGACCTGTTCGGCGAGCAGGGCCACGTCGGTGAAGGAGGCGTGTACCGTTCCGGCGACCACCAGCCAGCGCTTCCACTGGGTCAGGCGCGGCCAGTCACGCTCCCAGCGGGCAGCCGAGGGCATTCCGGGGGTGAAGTTCGCCTGCCGGCCCAGGAACAGGAACGGTCGCGCCAGCCCGCTGTCCGGGATGTCGTCGTAGGTGAGACCGTCGATGTCGATCCCGGCGTCGATGCGCGGGTCCGCCACCATGGCCGCCTGGGTGCCGGCTCCGCCGGCGGAGTGACCCACCATCGCGATCCGGGACGGGTCGATCAGCGAGGCGCCCCACCACTTCCGGCGGGTGTCGGTCAGTTGGTCGATCACGAACGAGACGTCGGCGGCCCGTCCTCGGGTCAGCTTCTTCCAGAACGCCTCGGTCCTGTCCGGTGACTGGCACGCGACGCAGGTGGTGACCCGCCCGTCGGGAAAGCTCGTGCCGACGCTCTCGTACGTGTGCTCGACGGCGGCGACGACGTAGCCGTTGCTGGCCAGGTCTTCGGCCAGTCCGGTCAGGACGCTGCGGGGTTTGGTGAAGCCGGGCGAGAGCACGACCAGGGGCAGGCTCCGCTTCCGTCCGGCCGGTGCGGAGTCGGTGAAGGCGTTGGTACGCGTCCTGCTGAGCACGTCGTACGGCACGCTGGTGATGCCGGCGTCCTTGAGCAGCAGTTCCGACTCCATCGGAGTCATGTACTGAGCCCGCAGCCTGCCCGTCGACCTCGTCGGGTACCACAGCGAGACCATCAGTTCTCTGGCTGTCGCCTCGGCCACCCAGGGATCGTGGCGCGAGGTGTCCCTCAGGTGCAGCGAGGTGGCCCCGACCGGATGGGCACCGGTCGGTTCCGGCACGTACAGGCTGGCCGAGGGACGTGCGGCGGCGGGTGCGGTCGGGGCCGACCGCGTACCGCCGCCCGGCGTCGTACCGGTGTTCGCGAGCGCCGCGGGGGTCGGCGCCACCACCGGAGCGGTGACGCTCAACGCGGCCACCGTGGCGAGCAGCCGTGTCGGGCGGATGTTGCCGGTTCGCCGGAACGGATGGGTGATGTGAGTGATCATAGGTGTCCTTCCTCGGTGATTCGGTCCTGTTCGCCTATTCGGTGCGCAGGGCGACGGCGGTACGGGTTCGGGCGGCCCAGCCGGCGGGCAGGAGTGCGCCCACGACGGCGATCAGTGGGCCGCCGAGACCGAGCAGCAGCAGCCCGGCCGGCTGGTAGACGTCGGTGATGGCGGGGGGCAGGGTGATGCCGGCGCCGTGCCCCATCGCGGGCACCACCACCCGGTGCATGGCCACCCCCGCCACGGCGCCGACCGCCCCGCCGGCCAGTCCGGTCACGACCACGGACGCGACGACCATCGCGACGGTCTGCCGGGGCGTCATGCCCAGTGCCTTGTGGATGCCGAGTTCGCCGACGCGTTCGCGGGTGTCCAGCACGACCATGTTCAGCACGCCCATGCCGGCGACGGCGACCAGCATCAGGGTGAGCAGGGCGGCCAGCGCGTTGAGCAGCACGATGGTTTCGCTGCTGCCGCCGGACTGCCCTGGCTGCGCGGTGAAGCCCGACGGCGTCAGCGCGTCGTTGAGCGCGGTGACGTAGCCGGTCACGTCCGCGCCACCGGCGAGGCGGATGTGAAAGCTGGCGGCGATCAGGGTCGGCTTCGTGGCGGCGAACGTCGCGGCATCGGTGAACACCAGCATGTCGTTGGTGGGATGGAAGACCTCACCGACGATGCGCACCGGTACCGCCTTACCGTGGTCGGCCAGCACGACGGTGTCACCGATCCGGGTCCTGGTGGCGGTGAGGAAGTTGGTCGCCACCGCGGCTTCTCCCGGTTTTGTGATCCACCTGCCGGAGACCATCTCGTAGCCGCCCCAGGACGCGTCACCGGTGAACGCGTAGAGGCGGGCGGATCCGGCCGTTCCGGCGACCGCGACCTCCGTGGTGGCGACGCTGTAGTACTTCTCCGTCCCGGGTGACGCTGTGATCGCTGAGGTGATCCTGGTGGTTTCGTCCGCGCTCAGCGGCCTCGGCACGTCGGGGACGGGGTTCGGTCCGCGTGGTGGACCGAGGGTCTCGATGACCACGTCGGCGGCGGCGTGGTCCTTGGCGATCTGCACCCGGTTCAGCGAGGAGGCCACGCCGACGGCGAAGGTGACCGTGGCGGTGCCGAACACGACTGCCGCGAGCATCGCGGCCGCGCGGGCCGGGCGGGCGAAGGGG
Organism: Micromonospora sp. KC213; assembly: GCF_004348325.1. GTDB lineage: Bacteria > Actinomycetota > Actinomycetes > Mycobacteriales > Micromonosporaceae > Micromonospora. The sequence continues at coordinate 57,992 of NZ_SMKF01000015.1, forward strand.
CGGGCCAGTCCGAGCGTCATCGGACGGGGCAGCGGAAGCCGGGCGGTCAGCCGGGCCGCTGACCGCCCACGGCCAGGGCGAGGCGTACGCCCGACGGCGATCGCGTCGACGGTGCGAAGCCGACCGGCCCGCAGCGAGGCGGCCCAGGCGGTCAGCGTCACCATGCCGAACGCGCCGCCGACCACGACGGCGTCGACCCACCAGGCGACGCCTGCGGTGCTCGTGTCGTAGAGCTGGTCGGCATCGGCCAGTACCGGGATGGCCAGTAGGTTCCCGGCCACGACTCCACCCGCGATGCCGACCGCCGCCGGGATCAGCGCCTGGGCCACGTACGCCCGCACGACCTGCGCGGGAGTGAACCCGATGGCCTTGAGGATGCCGATGCGGCGCGTCGCGGTGCCGACCGCGCCGGCGACCACATTGCCGACGACGAGCACCGACATGACCATGCCCAGCGCCCCGAACGCGACCAGGAACGGCAGGAACAACGCGGTGGTGCGCTCGTCGGCCTCCTTGACGGTCAGCCACGACTGCGTCCCGGCCAGCGCCTCCGTTCCGACCACAGCGGTCACCGCCGCGCGGCCCCGGTCGAGCTGGGCTGCGGTACTCGCGTCGGCGAAGCGGTAGAGCATCTGATACCCGCGGGTGGCGCCGGGCGCGGTCAGGGCGGCGACGTCGGACGGCGACACCCAGGCGTCGGCGGTGCGGGTGACCGACCGGGCCACGCCGACCACCGTCAGTGCCGGCTGACCCGGCAGGTCGGCAAAGCGTAGGACGGTGCCCAGCGGCGATGGCCCGATCGGGTAGTCCGCGGAGACCACGATCTGGCCGGGACCGGTCACCCACCGTCCCTGGCTCAACAGGAGTTCGTCTATCGTTCCGCTCGAGGCGGTACGGCCGACGAGCGTCATCGGTGCCAGCTCCCGGTCGACGGCCGCATCCCGGGGCGTGCCGGACACGGTCGAAAACGGACCGGCGACCGCGGTGACACCAGCAACGCGGGCTGTGGCCGACAGCCGCTCGGCCGTGGTCTCGGCGCCGTCGAACTGCGCGGTGAGGTGCGCGCCGTGTTGCGCGGCGAACGCGCGGTCGAACGGCGCGCTGGAGGCGACCACCAGCGATCCGCCCAGCACCGAGGCGGTCACCGCGATCATCGTGGCCAGCCCGATGACCACCGTCTGCACCCGCCGGCGCGCCACCCCCGATCGCACCACACGACCCGTCGCGCTCATCGGGTTCGTCCCGCCGCGACGTCACGGGTGACGTCGGCGACGACCCGGCCGTCCACGAGCCGGATCGTCCGGGTCGCGCAGGACTCCGCCAGGGTCAGGTCGTGGGTGACCAGGACGATGGTCTGGCCGTCGGCGTGCAGCTCGTTGAGCAGCCGCTTGACGTCGTCACCGGAGGCGGTGTCCAGCGCGCCGGTCGGTTCGTCGGCCAGCAGCAGCGTCGGCTTGTTGATCAGCGCTCTGGCCACCGCGACGCGTTGCCGCTCACCGCCGGAGAGCCGGCCGGGGTAGGCGGCGGCGTGCCGGGCAACCCCGAGCGCGTCGAGCAGCTGATGGGCGCGGCGGTGGGCGGCGCCGGACGCCGTGCCGGATAGTCGCGCGGGCAGGACGACGTTGTCGACGACGGTCAGGTCGTCGAGGAGGTTGAAGAACTGGAAGACCATGCCGATCGTGTCGCGCCGGTAGCGGGCGGAGCCCGCCTCGTTGAGCCTGTCGACGCGTACGCCGTCCACGGTCACCGTGCCGCTGCTCGGTCGATCCAGCCCGGCGATCAGGTTGAGCAGCGTGGACTTGCCGCTCCCGGAGGGCCCGAGGATGGCGACCGCCTCGCCGGGCGCGATGCTCAGTGTCGTGTCGTGCAGCGCGGGTGGCCCGTCGTCGTACCGTCGCGTCACGTTGCGCAACTCGATCACCGGCGTGGTCATGGTCGTCTCCCTCGGCTCGCTGGTCGGCGGTGATCGACGCTAGGCGCGCAGACAACCCGGACACATCGGTCCGGCGAGCGATCTTCAGCGGCGTCGCGGGATGAGGTGGACGCGAGTCATCCTCGCGGCGTAGGCGGCTGAGCCGAGCCCGGTGGATCTTTGGGCCGATGCCGCCGGCCGCCAGGCAGGGCCAGAATGGGCCCGGTGACGAACGTGGCGACGATGACCCGCCAGCTGCGGGCATGGAGCAGCCAGTTGCGGCGACCATCCGGTCCGTTGCCCCGACCGTCCCCGCGCAGCCGGGCGTTCGACGCGCTCCTCGCGCTGGGCGTCAGCCTCGTCGCGATCCACGGAGGCTACGGCGTGTATCCCAGGCTGACCGTCGAACCCGACAGCCGGGACGCGCCCCCATCCCCGCTGGAACCACCGGACCGGCTCGGGACGGACATTCCGGCGCTGGCGCAACACCGGATCGCCTGGGTGATCGTGATGCTCGCCATCGCCGCCCCGCTGGTGGCCCGCCGTCGGTATCCGCTGGCGATGCTGTGGGTCGTCATGTGTACGGCCGCCGTGATCTCCCTGCTGACCAACGACCGTGCCACGCTGCGGTTCTCGTTCTACGTCTGCGTCATCGCCGCGTACAGCGCCGCGATCTACAGTCCGCACCGGCTGTACGCACTGGTCAGCCAATCGGTGGCGGCGCTGTTGTTCAGCCAACTCCTCCCGTCGACCCTGCGGTCCACCGTCTCGAACGAGGCGGTTCCGTTCGTGGTGCTGATCCCGATCGCCATCGCCGCCGACGGGCTGCGCAGGTGGCGACGGCGTGCCGACGAGGAACGCGCGCGGACCGCCGCGCTGGAACGCGAACGGGACGAGGCGGAACGCCGCGCGGTCGAGCAGGAACGCGCCCGCATCGCCCGAGAGTTGCACGACGTCGTCACTCACAACGTCAGCATGATGGTCATCCAGGCCGGCGCGGCCCGCACCGTCATGGCAGTCGACCAGGAGGAGGCACGCCAGGCGTTGCTCGCGGTCGAGGCCGGTGGCCGGGCGGCGATGTCCGAACTGCGCCACGTCATGGGACTGCTGACGATGAACTCCCCCGGCCCCGACCCGGCCGGCGCTGCGGATCTCGCGCCCCAACCCGGCCTGGACCGGCTGGACGCCCTGCTCGCCGGCGTACGAGCCAGCGGAGTACCGGTCGAGCTGACCGTGGTCGGGCAACGCCGCCCCGCGTCGGCCGGGGTCGAACTCGCGGCCTACCGGGTGGTGCAGGAGGCGCTGACCAACACCATCAAGCACGCCGGCGGCGCGTCAGCCACCGTCGTCGTCGAGTACGCCCCCGATCACCTCCGGGTGGAGGTGACCAATACCGGCGGCACGCCGCGCGCGTCGGCGGCGACCGGCAGCGGACGCGGGCTGATCGGACTGCGGGAACGGCTCACCGTCTACGGTGGGACCCTGCACGCCGGGCCCCGCCCGATCGGCGGCTACCGCGTCCACGCACACATCCCCCTGGAGGATTCGTGACCCCGCCGGTGCGTGTCGTGATCGCCGATGATCAGGCGTTGGTCCGCGCCGGCTTCCGGATGATCCTCAAGGGTGACGGCATCGACGTGGTCGCCGAGGCCGCCAACGGCGTCGAGGCGGTCGACGCCGTGCGTCGCACCCGACCCGACGTGGTCCTCATGGACGTCAGGATGCCCGAACTGGACGGCTTGGAGGCCACCCGGCGCATCCTCACCGGCGCCACGGACGACCCGCGCGTCATCATGTTGACCACCTTCGACCTCGACCAGTACGTCTACGCGGCGCTGACCGCCGGCGCCAGCGGCTTCCTGCTCAAGGACGTCAGCCCCGAGCACCTGGTCGCCGCGGTCCGGCTGGTCCGCACCGGCGACGCGCTCCTCGCCCCGGCGATCACCCGCCGCCTCGTCGAGCGGTTCGCCCGCCGTGACACCGACACTCCCGCGATCCCCCACGACCTGAGCGTGCTGACGGCACGCGAAGTCCAGGTCCTGCGCCTGCTGGCCGAAGGTTTGAACAACGCCGAACTCGCTGACCGCCTCACCGTCTCCGAGGCGACCGTCAAGACCCACGTCGCCCACATCCTCGCCAAACTCGGACTCCGCGACCGCGTCCAGGCCATCGTCGTCGCCTTCCAGACCAGACTCGTCACCCCGCCGACACCGGAGTAGCCGATCCGGCGGCCACTTCACGCGCCGCGGGCGGAGTCCAGCTCCTCGACCGAGGCGAGCGCGTCGGCGAGCAGGGCACGCTGGCTGTCGTCCAGCGCGGTGGCGCGTACCCGGGTCAGCAGTTCCTCGACGCGGGCGAGGTCGCCGAGCCGCATGGCGAGTTCGGCACGGTAGACGAACGCCTGCACCACGTCCGTGACGTCGGGCTCATCGTCGGCGCGGGCCAGGGCACCGTCGAGGATCTTCGCCGCCTGGGCGGCGTCCCCTTTGGAGTCGCCGAGAACGATCGCGTTCTCCAGGGTACGAGCCAGCCGGCTGTCGGAGGCGGCAGCCTCCTCGACGTCACGGTCGTCGGTTTCGTCCGCGGTGGCCGCCGCCTGGAAGATCCGGATCCAGTTGCCGCCCGGGTCGACAACGCTGAACCCGCTGACCTGGCCGGTGTTCTTCCGCTTCCGGGGTCGGGTGACCCGGGGGATCCCGCCGAGCAGGACCTTCCCGTGTCTCGCCCGCATCCCGTCGGCGAAGGACTGGTAGAGGGCGCTGACGTCCGGGACGAACACCAGACAGCTGCCGTAGGACCGTTCCGGGTCGAGGTCGGGCACACCAAAGAAGTGAAGTTGCAGGTCTTCCCGCTGGACGCAGAGGTAGTGGTTGGGTCGCTCCTGGCGGTGGGTCACGGTGAAGCCGAGCATCGTGTAGAAGTCGCCGACGTCGTCGATGGAACGGCAGGGCAACAGCGGGATGGTCACCTCATTGGCCATGGTTGGTCCTCTCGTCAGGGGCGGGCGGGTCGGTGTCTGTCTCTTAT
>NZ_SMKF01000160.1 GCF_004348325.1 Micromonospora sp. KC213
GCCCCAGGTCGTCCAGGGGCGACTCGGTGGTGGCCAGCACCTCGATACCGAACCGGGTGAACAGCGCCCGGGGCCGGAACTCCGGCTCGGCCAGCCGGGCGGCCAGCTCGTCGTAGACGGTGTCGGCGGTGGCGGGACTCAGCGGCGTGGTCACCCCGAACACACTGGTGAAGGTACGTTCCAGCCAGAGCCGGGACGGGGTGCCCCGGAACAGGTGCCAGTGCGCGGCGAATCGTCGCCAGATGCTCCGCCCGTCGGTCTCCACCGGACTGCCGTCCACCGTCGGCACCCCCAGCTTCGCCGGGGGGACGCCCTGGCTGAGCAGCATCCGGGTGAGGTAGTGGTCGGGCACGATGAGCAGTCGGGCCGGGTCGGGGAACGGCCGGTCCTCGGCGAGGATCGCCGGGTCCACGTGCCCGTGCGGGGAGATGATCGGCTGCGGCCCGGCCAGGGCGTACAGGGCCCGGGCGAGCCGGCGGACACCCGGGTCGGCGGGGAGGAGCACGTCGTCAGGGGTCGGCACAGGGCCTCCTCGGCAGGGTCAGGGCAGGGTGATCAGGTCAGCGACCCGGACCGGCTCACCGGTCTCCATGCAGCGGTTGGCCGCCAGGCCGGTCAGCAGGGCCAGCGCGCCGTCGCGGGCGGTGGCGGCGCGGTGCAGCGGGTCGGCTTCGCCGCCGAAGAGCACCCTCGTCATCCGGGCGTCCGCGCCGCCGTGGCCCTGGCGGGTGTGGCCCTCGACCGGGATGGCGGTCGGTGGCTGCCAGAACGGGCGCAGGGTGAGGGTCGCGCCGCCGGCCTCGACGGCGGCCTGGTCGCCGTGCAGCGCTGCGCCCTTGAGCGCGCCGGCCGCCGCCGGGCTGACGAAGTCGTTCTCGACGACCTCCAGTTCCAGCCGGCCGTGGCTGCCGTTGACCATCACCCGGTAGCCCTCCCAGGGGGCGTACGCGGTGAGGTGGTAGGTCATCGTCGCGCCGTTGGTGTAGCGGGCGAGTACCGCCATGTCGTCCTCGATGCTCACCCCGGGGGCGAAGACGTTGCGGTCGCGCTGGTAGCCGTCCTCGGTCTCGGCGTCGAGGTACAGCTCCCGCAGTCGGGGGTGTTCGGCCAGCCGCAGCGCGAACGGGTCGTCGGCCGCGGCGGGGGCGCCGTGTGCCCGGTCGTAGTCGCGGGCGTACCCGTGCCGGCGGCCGCTCTCGCCGTAGAAGAAGAGCCGTCCGGCGGCGTACACGTCGACCGGCGCGGCGTCCAGCCACCAGTTGACCAGGTCGAAGTGGTGGCTGGCCTTGTGCACCATCAGCCCGCCGGAGGTGGCCTTGTCCCGGTGCCAGCGGCGGAAGTAGTCGGCGCCGTGCCGTACGTCCAGCAGCCACTCGAAGTGCACCGACCCGATCTCGCCGACCGCCCCGTCGGCGAGCAGCCGGCGCACTTGCTCGTGCAGCGGGTTGTAGCGGTAGTTGAAGGCGACGGTGACCTGCCGGCGGGTCTCGGCGACCGCGTCCAGGATCCGCCGGCAGCGTGGGACGTCCACCGTCATCGGTTTTTCGGTGATGACGTCGCAGCCGGCGCGGAGCGCGGCGACGATGTACGCGTCGTGGGTCGAGTCGATCGTGGTCACCAGCACCACGTCGACCCGTTCCTTGGCGAGCATGGTGGCGAAGTCGGCGGCCGGGTACGTTGGCACGGCGGGGTGGCCCAGGGCGACCAGCCACCGGTTGTGGGCGTCCATCCGCCGCTGGTTGACGTCGGCGAAGGCGACCAGCTCCGCGGTGTCCGCGTGCTCGGTCACCAGCGCGCGGACGAACATCTCGGCCCGGGCACCGGTGCCGACCAGGGCGTGGCGACGCCGCCCGGGTGGTGATGACATGCGGTCGACCTCCCGCTCAGGCTGCAAAGGTTTGCAGCGAAGAAACCACGCGAACGGAGACCGCGTCAATGATCGCCGCCAATCCGGTGGCTTTTGCCCATATTGATGCGGACTTGTCGGGGTGCTGGGAGGCTCTTTGTCATCGAGCCGTAACAGTAAGCCGTTGACACTGGCGCAACCGTTTGCATTAATGGGCGGCACCGCTGTGACCGCAGCCACACGCCTGACGGGGGAGGTCCGCTCGTGCCAGCCACCATCCGCGACGTCGCGCGGGCCTCGGGCGTGCACATCTCCACCGTGTCCCGCACCTTCTCGGCACCGCACCTGGTGAATCCGGACACCCGGGTCAGGGTGCTGGCCTGCGCCGAGGACCTGGGCTACCGGCCCAACCGGGCGGCGCGGGCGCTGATCACCGGTCGGACGCACAACATCGGCCTGATCATCGCCGACATCGCCAACCCGTTCTTCCCGCCGCTGATCAAGGCGGCCGAGGGGCAGGCCCGGCATCGCGACTACCACGTCTTCGTGGCCGACACCAACGAGGACGCCGCCGCCGAGGAGGAGCTGGTCCACGCCCTGGCCAAGCAGGTGGACGGGGTGCTGCTGTGCAGCCCCCGGATGAGCAACGCCCTCATCGAGCAGGTCAGCCGGGAGGTTCCGGTGGTGGTGATAAATCGCCAGGTCGCCGGCCTGCCCTGCGTGGTGATGGACGTCGGGCAGGGCGCCCGCTCCGCGATCGAGCACCTGCTCGGCCTCGGCCACCGACGGATCGCGCTGCTCGGGGGCCCGCGCGGGTCCTGGACCAACCGGGAGATCCGACGGGCGGCCGGGGCCGCCGCCCGCTCCGGCGGTGCCGAGCTGACCGTGCTCGGCCCCAACCCGCCCACCGAGACCGGTGGCGGCGCGCAGGCCGAGCAGGTACGCCGCAGCGGCGTCACCGCCGTGCTCGCGTACAACGACCTGATGGCCATCGGGCTGATCGAAGGGCTGGACCAGCTCGGTCTGCGCGTACCGCAGGACGTCAGCGTGGTCGGGATCGACGACATCGCGCTGAGCCGGCTCACCCGCCCCAAGTTGACGACGGTGGCCACGCCGACCGCGGCCGCCGGCCGGACGGCCGTCGACATGTTGCTGCAACACGACCCCGAGCCCCGCCCGCGCGGCGGGGGACGGGCCGCGGCTGTCGGCGACCGTCGCACCACCGCACAGGTAATGCTCCAGACCGAGTTGGTCATCCGCGACTCGACCGGGCCCGTGCCGGGCTCCGGTCGAACTCGTTCCGGTGGTCCGTCGGCAGACCCGGGCCCGCACGCCGTGCGGAACTCGGCGGCCCGGTGGGTGTCACCGGTGACGCCGTCGCCTCCTAACGCCGAGGAGTAAGCACTGATGCACCCCGTCACGCCCCCCACCGCCGGCTCGCCGGCCGGCCCCTCCTTCCGTACCCTGGCAGCACCCCGCCGCCGGATCCTGCGCGGCGTGGTCGCCGCCGTGGTCGCCGCCCCGCTGATGTTCGGCGCGGCGGCCTGCGGCGACGACGGGGCCGCCCCCGGTGACGGCAAGGTCACGCTCTCCATCTTCTGGTGGGGCGGCGAGGGCCGGGCCAAGCTCACCGAGGACGCCCTGGCCCTCTACACCAAGAAGAACCCGAACGTGACCTTCGAGAAGACCTTCCAGGCCAACCAGGGGTACTTCGACAAGCTGGCCACGCTCACCGCCGGCGGCAACCCACCGGACATCTTCCAGATCGACGACAACTACCTCGCCGAGTACGCCGGCCGCAGCACGGTGCTGGACCTCACCAGCTACAAGGACTCCGGCAAGCTCGACGTGTCCAAGTTCCCCAAGAGCCTGCTGGAGTACGGCATCGTCGACGGCAAGCTCGCCGGCGTGGCGGCGGGGGAGAACACCCAGGGCCTGGTCTACAACAAGACGCTGCTGACCAAGCACGGCCTCCCGGAGCCGACCACCGGCATGAGCTGGGAGGAGCACATCGCCTGGGCCGAGCAGGTGACGAAGAAGACCAAGGTCCCCGGCACGCAGGACCCGAGCGCCGACTACAAGGCGCTCTGGGTGTGGCTGCGCCAGCAGGGCAAGGACCTGTACAAGGGCAAGGACCTCGGCTTCGACGAGGCGGACGTGACCCGCTGGTTCGAGCTGTGGAAGGGGGCCCGCGACCGGGGCGCCACCCCGACCCCGGACGTGATCCACGAGGGCAACTCCAGCGACATCACCAAGCAACTCGTGGTCACCGGCAAGTCGGCGACCTCCTGGGTCTGGGTCAACCAGATGCCCGACCTGAAGAAAAACACCTCCGACGATCTGGGTGTCGTGGCGTACCCGGGTGACCCGAGCGCCCAGTGGGCGCGAGCGTCGATGTACTGGTCGGTGTTCAAGGGCAGCAAGAACCGGGACGCCGCGGTCGACGTGATCAATTTCCTGGCCAACGACCCGGAGGCGGTGGCGCTGCTCGGCACCGACCGTGGTCTGCCCTCGAACATGGACCTGCGGGCCAAGGTCAGCGAAACCGTGACCGACCCGGCGATGAAGCAGTCGATCGCGGTCGAGACCGAGCTGGCGGCGACGTTCGGCCCCTCCCCGCAGGTGCCGATCAAGGGCCACAGCAAGGTCAAGTCCGAGCTGGTCAAGGCCGCGGAGAACGCTCAGTACGGCCGGGCCACCCCGGCCGAGGCGGCGAAGCAGTTCCTCGCCGCCTGCAAGTCCGCGATCGCCTGACCTCGCGGCTGACGGAAAGGAGCCGGCCCGTGGCCCTCACCACGGCCCCCGGCCGGACCGGACCCACCCGTTCCGCCCGGCCCCACGCCTCCCGGCGTGGGGCCGGGCGGGACCGGCACGGTGAAGGTCTGGCCGGCTACGTATTCCTCTCGCCCTGGCTCATCGGACTGATGGGCGTCACGGCGATCCCCATGCTGCTCTCGCTCTACCTCAGCTTCACCAACTACGACATCCTCACTCCGCTGTCCGAGGTGCAGTGGGTGGGGCTGGCCAACTACGAGCGGATGTTCACCGCCGACCCGTCGTACTGGCACGCGGTGCGGGTCACCCTCACCTTCGCGCTGGTGGCCGTCCCGCTGAAGCTCGCCGCCGCGCTCGGCGTCGCGCTGCTGCTCAACCGGGCCTGGCGCGGCGTCGGGCTGTTCCGCGGCCTGTTCTACCTGCCGTCGCTGCTCGGCGGCAGCGTCGCCCTGGCGATCGTCTGGGTGAACATGTTCAACCGGGACGGCGCGTTCAACTCGTTCCTGGCCATCTTCGGCATCGAGGGGCTGCCCTGGGTCAACGACCCGGAGTGGGCTCTGGAGACGCTGATGCTGCTGGCGATCTGGCAGTTCGGCGCCCCGATGGTGATCTTCCTGGCCGGGCTCAAGCAGGTGCCCAGCGAGCTGTACGAGGCGGCCTCGGTCGACGGGGCCGGCCGGGTCAGCCAGTTCTGGCACGTCACCCTGCCGATGCTCTCCCCGGTCATCTTCTTCAACCTGGTGCTGGAGACCATCAACGGCTTCCAGGGCTTCACCGCGGCGTTCGTGCTCAGCAACGGCACCGGCGGCCCGGTCGACTCGACTCTGATGTACACGTTGAAGCTGTACATCTCCGGTTTCACCGACCTGGAGATGGGCTACGCCTCGGCGATGGCCTGGGTCTTCCTGATCGTGATCGCGCTGATCACCACGGTCTTCTTCAGCACCGGGCGGTTCTGGGTGCACTACTCCGACGGGGAGCGGTGATGGTGGCGGTGACCTCGACGGCACGCCGGCAGGGAGTTCGCAGGCCGGGCGGACGGCAGGCCCTGCGGCTGGTCGTCCTGGTCGTGATCGTCGCGGTCGTGCTCTATCCGCTGCTGTGGATGGTCGGTACGTCGGTGAAGTCGCAGCAGGAGATCGTCAGCAACATCGGTCTGCTGCCGCAACGGTTCACGCCGGGCAACTACACCGAGGGGTGGAGCAACTTCGACCTCAGCTTCGGCCGGTTCTTTCTCAACAGCGCCATGGTCAGCCTGCTCACCGTGGTCGGCAACGCGGTCTCCTGCCTGCTGGCCGCGTACGCCTTCGCCCGGCTGCGGTTCCGGCTGCGGGGGATCTGGTTCGCCGTCATGATCGGCACCCTGTTGCTGCCCGGGCACGTGCTGATCGTGCCGCAGTACATCCTCTTCCGCAGCCTGGGCCTGGTCGGCGGCGACTGGCCGTACCTGCCGCTGCTGATCCCGCAGTTCCTCGCCACCGAGGCGTTCTTCGTCTTCCTGATGGTGCAGTTCATGCGCGGCATCCCCCGCGAGTTGGACGAGGCCGCCAAGATCGACGGCGCGAGCCCGTACGGCACCTTCCGGCACGTGATCCTGCCGCTGAGCCGCCCGGCGCTGGTCACCACCGCGATCTTCTCGTTCATCTGGACCTGGAACGACTTCTTCCGCCAGCTGGTCTTCCTGTCCAACCTGGAGGACTACACGGTGCCGGTGGCGCTGACCCTGTTCATCGACTCCACCGGCCAGAGCGCGGTCGGGCCGATGTTCGCCATGTCGGTGCTGTCGCTGCTGCCGGTCTTCCTGTTCTTCCTCGCCTTCCAGCGGATGCTCGTCGAGGGCATCAACACCAGTGGACTCAAGGGATGAGCGACACCGAACCCCGCCGGGACTGGCGGGACACCCTGCGCGACGCCACCGACCTGGCGCTGCTCGGCTTCCTGCTGGTGCTGGCCGCGCTGCCGCTGCTCACCCTCGCCCCGGCGGCGGCCGTCGCCAGCGCCGCCGTGCACGACCGGATCACCAACGGCGGCTGGCCGGCGCTGCGCACCACGGCGGCCCGGTTCACCCGGGCGCTGCCAACCGGCCTGACGGCGAGCGCCGTCGCGCTCGCCGTCGCCGTCGCCCTCGGCGCCGACCTGCTGGCGCTTGCCGCCGGGCGGGTCCCCGGCGGGCCACCCGCCCTGGCCGTCACCGCCCTGGTCGCCGCAGCCCTGACCGGGTACGCCGGGCTGGTCGTGGTGGCGGTCGGCCGCACCGGCGGGCGGGGCTGGCGGGACGCGGCCCGCGCGGCGGCGCGTACCGGGCTGGACCGCCCCGGCACCTGGGCCGCGGCGAGCGCGGTGTGTGTCCTCGCCGGACTGCTCGCCGCGCTGGTCACCCCGGTGGCGGTGCCGATCCTCGCCGGATACGCCCTGGCCGCACTGCACGCGGTCGCCCGACCGCTGGCCCGGGTGGTGACGCCGTGACCGAGGAACCGACCCTGCGGGTAGGTGACGTCGAGGTCGCCCGGTACGTGCTAAACCCCGACCTGGACCCCCGGCACGGCCCCCGGCCGTACCTGCACCCGGTCCGGACCATCGCCGGCACACCGGTCACCGACGCCTTCCCCGCCGACCACGTCTGGCACCTCGGGGCGTCCCTGGCGGTGCAGGACGTCGACGGCACCAACCTGTGGGGCGGCCGGACGTACGTACGTGGCAGCGGCTACACCTGGCGGGACGACCACGGCGTGATTGCCCACACCAACTGGGTCGACCGTGGCCCGGACCGGCTGGAACACCAGTTGCAGTGGCGCGACCGCGACGGCGGCGTGCTGCTCACCGAGCACCGACGGCTCGGCGCGACGGCGGTGGCGACGGACGTGTGGCGGCTCGACGCCGACTACACCCTCACCGCCCCGGCCGGACGGGACGTGCGCCTGGGCAGCCCGGCCACCAACGGCCGCCCCGGCGGGGCCGGCTACGGCGGGTTCTTCTGGCGGGCGGTGGCCGACGGTGAGCCTTCGGTGTTCACCCCGGACTCGGCGGGGGAGCAGGCCGCCAACGGCAGCGCCGCGCCCTGGGTGGCGATGACCGGGGTGGCACCGGGCGGTGGGGCGTACACCCTGGTCTTCACGGGGTTGGGCCCGGGTGACCGGTGGTTCGTGCGGACGGCGATGTACCCGGGTGTCTGCGTGGCTTTCGCCTTCGACCACCCGGCCGTGGTGCCGGCCGGCGGGGACCGGCGCGGCCGGCACGCCGTCCTGGTCGCCGACGGCACCCTGGACCGGACGCGGATCGCCGCCCTGCTGCACCACGGGGACGAGGCATGACCGGCGGGCACCCGGCCGGGCCGGGCCGGGACGCGACCGGTGGACCGGAGGTGGCCACCGTGGGCGAGACCATGGTGGTGCTCACCCCCGACCCGGTGGCGTCGCTGGAGCGGGCCGACCGGCTCGGCGTCTCGGTCGGCGGCGCGGAGTCCAACCTGGCCGTGGCGCTGGCCGGCCTCGGCCACCGGGTGGGCTGGGTGAGCCGGGTCGGCGACGACCCGTTCGGGCGGCGGGTGGTCCGGCACGTCACCGACGCCGGGGTGGACGCCCTGGTCGAGGTCGACCCGACCGCGCCCACCGGGGTCTACCTGAAGGACCCAGACCCGGGCCGGACCGCCGTGCACTACTACCGGTCCGGCTCCGCCGCCTCCCGGCTGGGCCCGGACGCGTTGGACGACCGGCGGCTGGCCGGGGTCCGGCTGCTGCACCTGACCGGGGTGACCGCCGCGCTCTCGCCGTCGTGTGCCGCGCTCGTGGAGTACGCGCTGACCGACCGGCCGCTGGGTGCGGCCCGGATCAGTTTCGACGTCAACCACCGAACCCGGCTCTGGCCGCCCACCGCCGCCGCGCCGGTGCTGCGCCGGCTCGCCGACCGGGCCGACGTGGTCCTCGTCGGGCAGGACGAGGCGGACACCCTCTGGGGATGCGCCGACCCGGCCGCGGTGCGTGCGCTGCTGCCGGGACCGGACCTGGTGGTGGTCAAGGACGCCGGAATCGGCGCGACCCTGCTGCCGCGCACCGGCCCTGCCGTGTTCGTGCCGGCGCTGCGGGTGCCGGTACGCGAACCGGTCGGCGCTGGCGACGCCTTCGCCGCCGGTTTCCTCTCCGGGCTGCTACGCGACCTCGCCCCCCGCGACTGCCTGCGGCTGGGCCACCTCTGCGCCGCACCCACCCTGACCGTCCCCGGCGACACCGCGCCGCCGCCCGGGCAGGAACTGGTCGGCCGGCTGCTCGCCCTGCCCGCCGCCGCCTGGGCGCAGCTCGACCCGGTGGGGGTCGGGCTGATTCCCGCCGTGCCGCGTCGCGCGGGCGGCAGCGATCCCGATGTGCCGCGTCGCGCGGGCGGCAATGATCCAGACAGGAGCAGCCGATGACCTCGCACGACTTCGCGCCGATCTTCGCCGGTGTCCGGGTGATGGTGATCCTGCGTGACCTGCCGGTGGCGGAGACCGTCCGCCTCGCCGAGCAGGCGTGGGAGCTGGGCATCGACGTGGTCGAGGTGCCGATCCGCACGCCGGAGGCCGGGCAGTCCCTGCGGGCCGCCGTCGCGGCCGGCCGGGAGCGGGGCCGCCCGGTGGGGGCCGGCACCGTCCGTACCCCCGCCCAGGTCCGCCTGGCGGCCACCGCGGGTGCCGCGTTCACCGTCGCGCCCGGGCTCGACCTGGCGATCGCCGACGCGGCGGTGACCTACGGCATCCCGCACCTGCCGGGGGTCGCCACCCCGACCGAGGCGCAGCGGGCCCTCGACCACGGGCTGGTCTGGCTCAAGGCGTTCCCGGCGGTGAGCCTCGGCCCGCAGTGGTTCCGGGCGATGGCCGGGCCGCTGCCGGAGCTGCGGTTCGTGGCCACCGGCGGGATCGACGCGGACAACGCGGGGGACTTCCTCGCGGCCGGTGTGAAGGTGGTCGCGGTCGGGTCGGCGCTGGCCGACCCCCGGCAGATCCCCCGGCTGGCGGAACTGGCCACCGCGCGGGCCTGAGCCGTTCCGCTCCCGTCGGCGCCGTGGTCGGTCAGCGCGGCGCGGGGCCGAGGCTCTCGCGGCGGACCAGGGTGGCGGGAAGCACCTCGACCCGGGGCCCGCCGCCGGCCGGGTCGAGGGCGAGGGTCATCGCCCGGGCCCCCAGCTCGACCAGGGGCAACCGGACCGTGGTCAGCGTCGGGGTGACGTCGGCGGCCACCGGCATGTCGTCGAAGCCCACCACCGACACCTGCTCGGGCACCCGGATGCCCCGCTGCCGCAGCAGGGCCAACGCGCCGACGGCCATCGAGTCGTTGAGCGCCACCAGCGCGGTCAGCCCGGGACAGGCGTCCAGCAGCGCGGCGGCGGCGCGGGCTCCACCGTCGCGGTCGAAGTCGGCGTAGCGGATGTGCTCCTCCGGCAGCGGCGCACCGGCCTCGGCCAGCGCGGCCCGCAGCCCGCCCAACCGGTCGGTGATCGTGGTCAGCACCTGGGGACCGGCGATCACGCCGATCTGCCGGTGCCCCAGGCGGAGCAGTTCTTCGGCGAGCAGTCGGCCGCCGACATCGTTGGCGGGCATCACCGCGTCGCCCGGGTGCTCGTGCCGGCCGACCACCGCGACCCGGCCGCCGGTGGCCTCGTACGCGGCCAGCTTCTCGGTGAGCCGGGCGGTGAAGTCCGCGTCGTGGTAGCCCGAACCGGCCAGCACGATCGCGGCGACCTGCTGGCCGCGGAGCATCTCGACGTACTCCAGCTCGCGCTCGGGGTCGCGGTAGCTGTTGCAGATGATCACCAGCCGCCCCCGGTCGGTGGCCACCCGTTGCAGGCCCCGGGTCAGCTCTGCGAAGTACGGGTCGGAGACGTCGTGCACCACCACGCCCACCACGCTGCGCTGCGGCCGGGCCAGCAGTTGGGCGTGCGCGTTCGGGACGTACCGCAGCTCGGCGACGGCGCGCAGCACCCGTTCGCGCAGCTCGTCGGCGACCGGTTTGCTGCTGCCGTTGATCACCCGGGAGGCCGTGGCGGGGGAGACGCCCGCGCGGCGGGCCACGTCGGCCAAGGTTGCCAACTGTCACCCCCGTGTGCGTCCGGCTTCCGCGCCCGGCGCGGTCGACGGACAGGCTACCGCAAGATCCTTGGGTGCAGGCTCTTGCCTGGCGTGCCGGGTCCCCCCTACGCTGCCAGGAAAGCGCTTACCTGAACACACGAAGGGACGACCATGACCCGAAGGTCGATCGGCATCATCGTCAACGGCGTCACCGGTCGGATGGGATACCGCCAACACCTGGTCCGGTCGCTGCTGGCCCTGCGTGAACAGGGCGGCCTGGCTCTGCCCGACGGCACCCGGATCTGGCCGGAGCCGATCCTCGTCGGCCGCGACGAGGGCCGGCTGCGCGCCGTGGCCGAGCGGCACGGGCTGACCGACTGGACCACCGACCTGACCGCCGCGCTCGCCCGCGACGACGCCGAGATCTACTTCGACGCGCAGGTGACCCAGCAGCGGGAGAAGGCCATCCGGCAGGCGATCGACGCCGGCAAGCACATCTACACCGAGAAGCCCCTCGCCGAGTCCAGCGCCGCCGCGATGGAACTGGTCCGGGCCGCCGACGCGGCCGGCATCCGCACTGGCGTGGTGCAGGACAAACTCTTCCTGCCCGGCCTGCGCAAGCTCAAGCGGCTGATCGACGGCGGCTTCTTCGGCCGGATCCTCTCCGTGCGCGGCGAGTTCGGCTACTGGGTCTTCGAGGGCGACTGGCAGCCCGCCCAGCGTCCCTCCTGGAACTACCGGGTCGAGGACGGCGGCGGCATCATCATGGACATGTTCCCGCACTGGCAGTACGTGCTGGAGGAGCTGTTCGCCCCGGTGCGCGCGGTCACCTGCCTCGCCGCCACGCACATCCCGCAGCGGGTCGACGAGGCCGGCCGCAGCTACCCGGCCACCGCCGACGACGCCGCGTACGGCATCTTCGAACTCGACGGCGGCGTCGTGGCCGCGCTGAACTCGTCCTGGTGCACCCGGGTACACCGCGACGAACTCGTCGAGTTCCACGTCGACGGCACCGAGGGCAGCGCCGTCGCCGGGTTGCGCCGCTGCCGGGTACAGCACCGCGCCGTCACCCCCAAGCCGGTCTGGAACCCGGACCTGCCCGCCACCGAGAACTTCCGGGCCCAGTGGACCGAGGTGCCCGACAACGATGAGTTCGACAACGGCTTCAAGGTGCAGTGGGAGGCGTTCCTGCGGCACGTCGTGGCCGGCGACCCGTTCGGATGGGACTTCCTCGCCGGGGCGCGTGGCGTGCAGCTCGCCGAGCTGGGTCTGGAGTCCGCCCGCGAAGGGCGCCGCGTCGAGGTGCCGGAGTTGAACCGATGAGCGTCACCGTCAACCTGCCCGGCGGCGAGACGTACCGGCTGCGCGGGGGGCAGGGCTTCGCGCGCCCCGCCGGGCCGTCGACCAGCCGGGTGGCGTACGCCGCCGCGCACGTCGTGGCGGACCCGGCCGCGGAGAACGTACCGGGTGCCCCGGCCGCCGTCGACTGGGAACGCACCCTGGCCTTCCGGCACCACCTCTGGTCGTACGGGCTCGGGGTGGCCGAGGCGATGGACACCGCCCAGCGCGGCATGGGGCTCGACCACGCCGCCTGCCGGGAACTAATCCGGCGTAGTGCCGCCGAGGCCCGCGCGGTGGGTGGGCGGATCGTCGCCGGGGTCGCCACCGACCAGCTCCCGCCCGGCCCGAGCGCGCTACCCCTGATCACCGAGGCGTACCTCGAGCAGCTCGCCGAGGTCGCCGCCGCCGGGGCGCGGCCGGTGCTGATGTGCAGCCGGCAGCTCGCCGCGACAGCGACCGGCGCGGAGGACTACCTCCAGGTGTACGACCGGCTGCTGACCGCTGCCGACCAGCCCGTCGTGCTGCACTGGCTCGGCGACATGTTCGACCCCGCGCTGGCCGGCTACTGGGGCTCGACCGACCTGGACGAAGCCACCGAGACCGTGTTGCAGTTGATCAAGGACCACCAGGCCCGGGTCGACGGCATCAAGGTCTCGCTGCTCGACGCCGAGCGCGAGGTCGACCTGCGCCGCCGGCTCCCCGAGGGGGTACGCCTCTACACCGGCGACGACTTCAACTACCCCGAGCTGATCCGGGGCGACGAGCAGGGACACTCCGACGCGCTGCTCGGCGTGTTCGCCGCGATCGCGCCGGCCGCCGCCACCGCGCTGGCCGCGCTCGACGCCGGCGACCTGGCCAGCTACGACGAGGTGTTCGCCCCGACCCTGCCGCTGGCCCGGCACCTGTTCGCCACGCCGACCTGGCACTACAAGACCGGCATCGTGTTCCTCGCCTGGCTGACCGGGCACCAGGACCACTTCACCATGCTCGCCGGGCAGCAGGCCGGCCGTTCCCCGGCGCACCTGGCTCGGCTGCTGGTCCTGGCCGATTCCGCGGGGCTGCTGCCGGACGCCGACCTGGCCGCCGCCCGGGCCCGGGCGTACTTCACCGTGGCGGGGGTGGCGCAGTGAGCGCTCCCGCCCCGGTGAGCCGGGTGGCTCCGGCCCCCGGGCTGGAACGGTTCTCCTTCAACCAGGCCACCGCGAAGCACTGGCCGCTGACCGAGGTGGTCGCCGGCTGTGCGGCGGCCGGGGTGCCGGGAATCGGCCTGTGGCGGGAGCCGGTCCAGGAGTACGGCCTGGACCGCGCCGCCCGGCTGGTCCGCGACGCCGGGCTGGAGGTCACCTCGCTGTGCCGGGGCGGGTTCTTCACCGCCCCGGGCTGGCAGGACGAGAACCGCCGGGCCATCGAGGAGGCCGCCATCCTCGGCACCCGGGAACTGGTGCTGGTCTCCGGCGGGTTGCCGGCCGGTAGCCGCGACGTCGACGGGGCCCGGCGGATGGTGGCCGACGCGATCGCCGAACTCGCCCCGGAGGCCGCCGCCGCCGGGGTGCGGCTGGCCATCGAACCGCTGCACCCGATGTTCTGCGCCGACCGGTGCGTGATCGCCACCCTCGGTCAGGCCCTCGACATCGCCGAGCGGTTCGACCCGGACGTGGTCGGGGTGGTGGTCGACACGTACCACATCTGGTGGGACGACAGCGTCTACCAGCAGATCGCCCGCGCCGGGCAGCGGATCGCCGCCTTCCAGGTGGCGGACTGGATCACTCCGCTGCCGGAGGGGGTGTTGC
>NZ_SMKF01000161.1 GCF_004348325.1 Micromonospora sp. KC213
CCACCCGCCCGTCCCCGGGCGGGGCGTCGGGGCAGCGTGCTCGGTCATGCCTCGATCCTGCTCGGTCGGCGTAACGAACGTCCTCCGGACCGGACCCTGACCCCACCCTGAGATCCCCGGGCGCGGATGTCGGGGACGTCCCCGTGGTGCTGGCGCGGCACCCCGTGTGACGATCGGACCGACACCGCAACCTGCCGCCATCCCTGCCCTACCGTCCGTGACTCAGGAGCCTCCGATCAACGCCGTGACGCCGCCGCCACCTCGTCTCTACCGGGTGCCCGAACACCGGTTGGCCGCCGGCGTCGCCGCCGGCATCGCCGACCATCTCGGCATCCCGGTCCTGCGGGTACGGGTCGCGTTCATGGTCCTGCTCGGGCTCAGCGGCCTGGGGCTGCTGCTGTACGCCGCGTTCTGGGCGGTGGTGCCGATGCGTCCCGGCGACACCGCCGCACCGCCCCGCCGGGATCCCGCCCAACTGCTGCCGTTCGTGCTGATCGGGCTGGCTGTGCTGTTGGTGCAGGTGATGGTCTTCGACTCGGTGGGTGCCGCCGGCACCGCCGGCTGGCTGGTGGCGATCATCGCGGTGGGTGCCGGGGTGATCTGGCACCAGTCCGCGCCGGAGCGCCGCCGGCAGTGGGGCGGCACGATGCCGGTGCCCTGGTTGGGTGCGGTGGTGGAGGAGAGCGACCGGCGGTCCTTCATGCTCCGGTTCGCCGGCGGCGGGCTGCTGGTCGCGGTCGGCATCATCGGCGTGGCCGCGGTGTACTCCCCGGTGCAGAACGTCGACGCGGTGATCAACGGGGTGATCTTCGCGTTGGTCGGGCTGGCCGGGGTCGGGGTGGTGGCCGGGCCGGTGCTGTGGCGGACGTGGAACCAGCTGCGTTCCGAGCGGGAGGGCCGCATCCGGGAACAGGAGCGGGCCGAGCTGGCCGCCATGGTGCACGACCAGGTGCTGCACACGCTGGCCCTGATCCAGCGCAACGCCACCGACGTCAAGGCGGTGCAGCGGTTGGCCCGGGGCCAGGAGCGCTCCCTGCGTAACTGGCTCTACAAGCCCACCGGCTCGCCCACCGAGCGGTTCGCGGCGGCGCTGGAGCAGGCCGCCGCCGAGGTGGAGGACACTTTCGCGATCACCGTGGAGGCGGTGGTGGTGGGCGACCGGGAGACCGACGAGCGGGTCGGGGCGCTGGTCGCGGCGGCCCGGGAGGCGCTGGTGAACGCGGCTCGGCACGCTCAGGTGGCGACGGTGTCGCTCTACGCCGAGGTGGAGCCGGAGCAGGTGAGTGTGTTCGTCCGCGACCGGGGCAAGGGCTTCGACCCGGATACCGTGGAGGATCACCGGCACGGCGTACGGGGATCGATTGTCGGGCGGATGAGGCGGCACGGAGGCCGGGCGGAGATCCGGTCCGGGCCGGGGGAGGGAACCGAGGTCCGGCTGATCCTGCCGATCAGCGGCACCGGTTCCACGGCGGAAAGGGACAGCTGACCATGGCGGAGCAGTCGATGGAACCGGTCGAGGGGGCGGAGACCCGGGGTGGGCGACTGCGGGTCTTCCTCGTCGACGACCACGCCATGTTCCGCGCCGGCGTACGGGCGGAGCTGGGCGCGCACGTCGAGGTGGTCGGGGAGGCCAGCACGGTCGCCGAGGCGGTCACCCGGATCGCCGCGCTCCAGCCCGACGTGGTGCTGCTCGACGTGCACATGCCCGACGGCGGGGGGCGCGCGGTGCTGGACGCGATGCGCCGTACCCATCCGCAGGTCAGGTTCCTGGCGTTGAGCGTGTCGGACGCGGCCGAGGATGTGATCGGACTGATCCGGGCCGGTGCCCGGGGGTACGTCACCAAGACCATCTCTCCGGACGAGCTGACCGCGGCGATCCGCCGGGTGGCCGACGGGGACGCGGTGTTCAGTCCGCGGCTGGCCGGGTTCGTGCTGGACGCCTTCGCGGCCCGCCCGGACGCGCCGGTCGCCGATCCGGAGCTGGACCAGCTCACCAACCGGGAGCGGGAGGTGCTGCGCCTGCTCGCCCGGGGGTACGCGTACAAGGAGATCGCCAAGGAGCTGTTCATTTCGATCAAGACGGTCGAGACGCACGTCTCCAACGTCCTGCGCAAGCTGCAGATGTCCAACCGGTACGAGTTGTCCCGTTGGGCGGCGGACCGCCGGCTGGTGTGACGGTCGACCTGCCGCTGACCGGTTCACCCGTCGCGCTCGTGGTCGCGACCGCTGCGACTGTCGAACGCCATCCCTCACCCGGGTGTGGTGCGCGACGGCTGGTCGGAGACGGCATCGTCTGGATGGGCAGAGGCGGTCACCGTTCGGTGGGAGTCTGGCGCGGTCGGGCCGGCGGCGGGTGGCCGGCGGGCGGACAGCACCGGTCGACGCACCCTCCCGATCGGGATGTTCGACCTGCTCAGGCTGGCACGACTGGGGACACTTGGTGAGCTACTCCCGAGTATCGGCAACGCGGCAAGCAACTAACGGCTTGATAACGGCACCTTCACGCAATGGGCCGGTGGGTGTCACAGTGGCAGGACCTCACCTCCTGGCGCGAGGCACCCATATGTCCGTCGGCCACGCCGCCGCGCTTCCCTGCGGCTCGTGGCCGTCGATCCTGTGCGGGGTCGGACGCGGGGGTGGGGTGGCCCGGCGGATCGGTCCCCCTGGGGTGTCCCGAAGTCCTCTGCGGTAAACCGGTGGCCCGCGACATGAGGCCCCCGGGCGGTGTCACCCCCCAAACGTGCGTGAAACCCACGACGGAACCAGGTCAGAAAGAGGAGGCCCCTCGGAATGAGAGTCTCGAAGCGGGCGAGTAGCGCGATCGCGGTCGGCATGGCCGCCGCGCTCGTCGCCAGCGGTTGCTCGAACAGCGAGAGCAAGGATGGCGACGGTGCCGCCACCCAGGACGGCGCGATCGTTATCAACAACGTCCAGCCCGAGAACCCGCTGGTTCCGGCGAACACCACCGAGACCGGTGGCGGCAAGATCATCGACAACCTGTGGACGGGTCTCGTCGAGTACCCCAACGACGGAGGCGCCCCGCGCAACGCGCTGGCCGAGTCCATCGACACCACGGACTCGAAGGTCTTCACGATCAAGATCAAGAAGGGTACCAAGTTCCACGACGGTACCGAGGTGAAGGCGAAGAACTTCGTCGACGCCTGGAACTGGGCCGCCTACTCGCCGAACGGCGCGGCCAACGGCAGCTTCTTCTCCGACATCGCCGGCTACAGCGACGTGGCCACCGAGGACCCGGACGGCGACGGCCCGCAGAAGGCTCCGGCCCCGAAGGCCGAGAAGCTCTCCGGCCTGAAGGTCATCGACGACCAGACCTTCGAGGTCACCCTCGGCGCGCCGACCGCGGTGTTCCCGACCAAGCTCGGCTACAGCGCCTTCATGCCGCTGCCGGACGCCTTCTTCAGCCAGAAGCCGGAGGAGTTCGGCAAGAAGCCGATCGGCAACGGCCCGGTCAAGTTCGTCTCGTGGGAAGACAACGTCGCGATCAAGCTCACCCGCTTCGACGACTACACCCTGCGCGACAAGGTGAAGATCAAGGACGTCACCTACAAGCTCTACCAGAACGAGGACGCGGCCTACGTCGACCTGCTGTCGGGTCAGCTCGACTTCATCGAGCCGATCCCGACCTCGGCGCTCGCCGGTGACAAGTACAAGACCGACCTGGGTGACCGGGCGCTGTCCACCGTCATCCCGGCGACCGCGTTCATCGCGTTCCCGATCTACGACAAGCGCTTCGCCAACCCGAAGCTGCGCAAGGCCGTCTCGCTGTCGATCAACCGGCAGGAGATCTCCGACAAGATCTTCTTCGGCACCCGCAAGCCCGCCGACAGCTGGGCCAACCCGCTCACCCCGGGCGCCCCGCAGGGCAACTGCACCGCCTGCAAGTTCGACCCGGCCCAGGCCAAGCAGCTGCTCCAGGAGGCCGGTGGCTTCCAGGGCGAGATGGTCTTCTACTACAACGCCGACTCCAGCCACAAGGACTGGATGGAGGCCGTCGCGCAGCAGGTGAAGACCAACCTCCAGATCGAGGCCCGCGCCGAGGGCGTGCCGACCTTCGCGGTCCTGCGGCAGAACATCAACGCCCGCAAGATGACCGGCCCGTACCGTGCCGCCTGGCAGCAGGACTACCCGGACATCGAGAACTGGGTGAACCCGCTCTACATCAAGGGCGGTTCCTCCAACGACGGCCTGTACAGCAACCCGCAGGTCGACGCGCTGGCCAAGGAGGCCAGTAGTGCCCCGAGCCTGGAGGCGTCGCACGCCAAGTTCGCCGAGGCGCTGAAGCTGGTCGACGCGGACGTGCCGACCATCCCGATCTACTTCTACGGCCTGCAGGTCGGCCACTCGGAGAAGATCAAGAAGCTCGAGCTGACGAACGTCGGTGAGCTGGACCTCTCCTCGGTCGAGCTCTGAGCCGAACGGTCTGACTGACCCCGGGTCGGGTCCGCCACATCCGGTGGGCCCGGCCCGGGGCCGTTCCGCGAGCGGGTGACATCATCATCCGCCCTCGCCAACGCTGCCCCAGTGCGTCGGACGCCGACGCGCTCCCTGTCTGGAGGACCACCCCATGGGCCGTTATCTCGTGAGACGGCTGCTCCAACTCGTGCCGGTGTTTCTCGGCACCACGTTCCTGATCTACTGGCTGGTCTGGTCGGTGCCCGGCGACCCGTTCGCCGGCAAGTGCGGCGAACGCACCTGCCCGCCGTCGTACGTCGCGGCGATGACCGCGAAGTTCCAGCTGGACGAGAACGTCTTCGTGCAGTACGCCACCTACATGAAGAACCTCCTGCAGGGGGACTTCGGCACCACGTACAGCGGCCGGTCGATCAACGACATCATCGCCACCGCGTACCCGAACACGCTGAAGCTGGCCGTCGTGGCGCTGGCGATCGAGGCCGTGATCGGCCTCACCGCCGGCGTGCTGACCGGCCTGCGCCGCAACGGCTTCCTGGACAACCTGGTCCTGGTCTCGACGCTGTTCATGATCGCGCTGCCGGTCTTCGTGGTCGCCTTCGTGCTGCAGTGGACCCTGGGCCTGCAGTTGAAGATCGTCAGTGCGACCGTCTCCAGCGAGATGCCCTTCTCCGAGCTGATCATGCCGGGCTTCGTGCTGGGTAGCGCCTCGATGGCCTACATCGCCCGGGTGGCCCGCACGAGCATCGCCGAGAACCGCCGGGCCGACTACGTCCGGACCGCGATCGCCAAGGGGCTGCCGATGCGCCGGGTGGTCGGGGTGCACCTGCTGCGCAACTCGCTGATCCCGGTGGTCACCCTGCTCGGCACCGACCTCGGTGCGCTGATGGGCGGCGCGATCGTCACCGAGAGCATCTTCACCATCAACGGCATCGGCCGGGAGGTCTACCGGTCGATCGTCACCAAGGAGAGCGCTACCGTTGTCTCCATCGTGGTGGTGCTGGTGCTGGTCTACCTGCTGATGAACCTGCTGGTCGACCTGCTCTACGCCGCCCTGGACCCGAGGATCCGCTATGAGTGACCCCTCCGCCGCCTCGATCGTGAGCACCCCCCGGCCGGAACAGCCGACCGAGATCGGTGCCCCCACCAACGCCGGCCTGCCGGAGAACGCCCGCAAGGAGAAGCCGCGCGGGCTGCTCGGCGACGCCTGGCGCGACCTGCGCCGCAAGCCGTTGTTCTGGATCTCCCTGGCGATCATCCTGCTCTTCGTGGTGATGGCGGCCTTCCCCTGGCTGTTCACCTCCGGCGACGCGAAGAACGGCTCACTCACCCACAGCCTGGAGAAGCCCTCGTCGCACGCCTGGTTCGGCTACGACATCCAGGGCCGCGACGTCTACGCCCGGGTCATCTACGGCGCCCGCGCCTCGATCGTGGTGGCGCTGCTCTCCGTGTTCGGCACCATGCTCCTCGGCGGCCTGGTCGGCATCATCTCCGGTTACCGGGGCGGCTGGGCCGACGCGGTGCTCTCCCGCGTCGCCGACGTCTTCTTCGGCCTGCCGTTCGTGCTCGGCGCCATCGTGATCCTGACCACCTTCAACGGCTCCGGCAGCAACAACAGCACGATCAAGATCATGGGACTGGTCATCGCCTCCCTGGTGATCCTGAGCTGGCCGGTGGTCATGCGGCTGATGCGCTCCTCGGTGCTGGCCACGAAGGAGGCCGACTACATCGTGGCGGCCAAGGCCATGGGTGCCGGCACCGGCCGCATCGTCTTCAAGCACCTGCTGCCGAACTGCCTCGCGCCGCTGCTGGTCTACTCCACGATCATGGTCGGCTCGTTCATCGGCGCGGAGGCCACGCTCTCCTTCCTGGGCGTCGGGCTGAGGAGCCCGGTGGTCTCCTGGGGCATCATGATCAGCGAAGGGCAGAACTACATCCGGGTCGCGCCGGGCCTGGTCTTCTTCCCTGCCGCGTTCCTCGTGACCGCCGTGCTGAGCTTCGTCATGCTCGGTGAGGCCGTCCGCGAGGCCCTCGATCCGAAGCTCCGATAGGGGACTGAGTTGTCCGACATTCTCGTGTCCGAGCAGAGCGCACCCGGCACCGGTGGCACCGGCCGCCCCTCCGGCCGGCTGCTCGAGGTCGACGACCTGCGGGTGGAGTTCCGTACCCGGGACGGCGTCGCCAAGGTCATCAACGGGGTCACGTACCACGTCGACGCGGGGGAGACCCTCGCCGTGCTCGGCGAGTCCGGCTCCGGCAAGAGCGTCACCGCGCAGACCGTCATGGGCATCCTGGACATGCCGCCGGGCTTCGTCACCGGCGGCCAGGTCCGCTTCCACGGCAAGGACATGCTCACCATGTCCGCCGAGGAGCGCCGCCGCATCCGCGGCGAGGGCATCGCGATGATCTTCCAGGACTCGCTCTCCGCGCTGAACCCGGTCTTCACCGTCGGGTTCCAGATCGCCGAGCAGTTCCGGGTCCGGCGCGGCATGAGCCGCGCGGACGCCAAGAAGCGCGCGATCGAGATGCTCGACCAGGTCAAGATCCCGAACGCCAAGGGCCGGTTCAGCAACTATCCGCACCAGTTCTCCGGCGGCATGCGGCAGCGCGCCATGATCGCGATGTCGCTGGCGCTCGACCCCGAGGTGCTGATCGCCGACGAGCCGACCACCGCGCTGGATGTGACCGTGCAGGCCCAGATCATGGACCTGCTCGGCGAACTCCAGCGGGAACGGCGGATGGGCATGATCCTGATCACCCACGACCTCGGCGTGGTGGCCGACGTCGCGGACCGGATCGCGGTCATGTACGCCGGCCGGATCGTCGAGGAAGCCGACGTGTTCGACCTGTACGCCAAGCCGGCGCACCCCTACACTCTCGGCCTGCTCGACTCGATCCCGCGGCTGGACGAGAAGGGGCAGGAGCTCCGGACCATCAAGGGCCTCCCGCCGAACCTGATGAACATCCCGCCGGGCTGCCCGTTCAACCCGCGCTGCCCGATGGCGCAGCCGGTGTGCCGGGAGAAGGTTCCGCCGCTGCTGCAGATCGGCGCCGGCCGGGCCAGCGCCTGCCACTTCGCCGAGGAGCTGGTGAACCGTGACTGAGAACATCCTCGAAGTCCGTGACCTGGTCAAGCACTACCCCGTCACCCAGGGGATCGTGCTCAAGAAGACCATCGGGCACGTCAAGGCCGTCGACGGCGTCTCCTTCGACCTGAAGGCCGGCGAGACGCTCGGCGTGGTGGGCGAGTCGGGCTGTGGCAAGTCGACCCTGAGCCGGGTGCTGATGAGCCTGGAGAAGCCCACCGCCGGCAGCGTGCTCTACAAGGGTCAGGACATCGCCACGCTCTCCGCGGGGGCCATGCGCCGGCTGCGCCGGCAGATCCAGTTGGTCATGCAGGACCCGTACACCTCGCTGAACCCACGGATGACCGTCGGTGACCTGATCGGCGAACCGTTCGAGATCCACCCGGACGTCGCCCCGAAGGGCAGCCGCCGGGGCAAGGTCAAGGAACTGCTCGACCTGGTCGGCCTCAACCCGGAGCACATCAACCGGTACCCGCACCAGTTCTCCGGCGGTCAGCGCCAGCGCATCGGCATCGCCCGGGCGCTCGCCCTGCGCCCGGAGATCATCATCTGCGACGAGCCCGTCTCGGCCCTGGACGTGTCGATCCAGGCGCAGGTGATGAACCTGCTGGAGAAGCTCCAGAACGAGTTGGGCCTGTCGTACGTGTTCATCGCCCACGACCTGTCGGTGGTGCGCCACCTCTCCGACCGGGTCGCGGTGATGTACCTCGGCAAGATCGTGGAGATCGGCACCGAGGACGAGATCTACGAGCGGCCGACCCACCCGTACACCCAGGCGTTGCTCTCGGCGGTGCCGGTGCCGGACCCGACGTTGCGCGACAGCAAGGCGATCATCCGGCTCACCGGTGACGTCCCGTCGCCGATCAGCCCGCCCTCGGGCTGCCGGTTCCGTACCCGGTGCTGGAAGGCGCAGGACGTCTGCGCCGAGCAGGTGCCGCTGCTGGAGGTCCGGCCGGGCTCGGACCACCCGAGCGCCTGCCACTTCGCCGAGAAGCGGGAGATCGTCGCCAGCCACCCGGCGTGAGGTGCCCCGAACCGCCTGCCGGCCGGACCGGCCGGCAGGCGATTCGCCGTTGCCAGACCTCCGTCGGAGGCGGTCGCTGGCCCCTGTCGCGGCTCAGAGGGGACCGCGGCCGGCGCGCAGCAGGAGCAGGGCGAGCTGGGTGCCGTCCGCGCCCAGCGCCTGCCGGAACCGCTCCAGGATCTCCCGCTCCCGGGCGAGCACCAGCCGGGTGCCGCCCGAGGCCATCCGGGTCGCCCCGACCTCCTGGGAGAGTTCGGCGCGCTCCTGCCAGAGCTGAACCAACGTCCGGTCGATCTCGTCGATGCGTTCGCGGATCTCGGCGATCCGGGCCGCCGCGACCGGCTCCTCGGTCCCGAAACGGGTTACCGGGTTCCCGTCGGCCGTACCCGCGGTCTCACCGCTCTGCTCCACCACGTCTGTCATCATCGGTCGTACCTTCCTGACGTCGTGCCCGGTGTCGGGATCCCGGGACGGAGAAAGCCCCGGGCTCCAGGAGCCCGGGGCTTTCTCGTAGGTCTGGTCGATCAGGCGCGACCTACGGCAGCCGGACTCCCGGTGCCGTAGTAAAAGTAGAAGCGCTGACCGAACACGTCGTCGAGTATGCCGATGGTCGTGGGGACGGCGCAAGGATTCCGCCAACACGTGGGACGTGTGGCACGGCCCCGGCGGCTCCGGGGCCGTGCCACACCGACGTCAGCCCAGCCGGGTGATCCGGTCGGCCGGGCCCGGTCCCACCGGCTCGCCGGCGGCCAGGTACGCGATCAGCGCGTCCACGTCGAAGCCGGGGGCCGTCGTCCGGCCGGTGCCCGCCCGCAACTCGGTGAACCCGTCCCCGCCGTTGGCCAGGAAGTCGTTCGTGGTGACCCGGTAGCTGGCGGCCGGGTCGATCGGGGTGCCGTGCAGCGCCAGCGCGCTGACCCGGGAACCGGCCGGCGCGGTGGTGTCGTACGAGTAGGTCAGCCCGGCGGACGGCTGGAGGATCCGCTGGCTGGTCTGCCCCTTGAAGCCGACGAACTGCTGCTCCAGCACGCTTGTGAGCTGGGCACCGGTGAACGTCTGGGTGACCACGAGATTGTTGAACGGCTGCACGGTGAACGCCTCGCCGTAGGTCACCTCGCCCGGCGCCTCCCCACCGGCCGACGTCCCGTACGCCAGGGAGGACCGGACGCCTCCCGGGTTCATCAGCGCGATCTGCGCTCCGTTGCCGCGCGTGTACGCCAGCTGCGCGTCGGCGATCACGTCACCCATCGGGCTCTCCCCGTTGGGGCGGGCATCCCGGACGATGTCCGCACTGATCCGCCCGACCACCCGGTTGGCGATCGGGGCGACGGCCTTGCGGTACTTGTCGGCCAGCGCCTTGGCACCCGGGTCGACCAGCGCCGGGTTCTTGACGAAGACGCCACCGCTCTGCTGCCAGGTGCCGTCGGCGTTGCGGACGCCGTTCTCCACGATCACGTTCTTCGCGGTGATGCCGGTGAACCGGCCGGTGCGCCGATCCAGCGAGTAGTCGATGTCGGTGACCAGTTGGCCGTTGCTGCCGGCGCTGGTCACCACACTGTGCGCGCCCGAGGAATTCGGCAGCGAGCAGGAGTAGAAGCGGTGGGTGTGCCCGGAGACCACCAGGCCGAACTCGGGGCGCAGCCCCTTGACGATGTCCACGACCGGGCCGGAGAAGTTGGCGCAGTCGGAGATGCCGGGCAGGCTCGGCGGTGCGGCCTGCGCGCCGCCCTCGTGCACCAGCAACACCATCGCCTTGACGCCGAAGAGCTTGAGCAGCCCGCCCCACCGGTTGGCGGTCTCCACCTCGTCGGTGAAGGTGACATCCTTGATGCCGGCCGGGTTGACGATGCCGGGGGTGCCCTCCAGGGTGACCCCGACGAAGCCGATCGGCACGCCGCCGACGAAGCGGACGTCGATCGGCGGCAGGATCGGCAGCTTGGTCTTCTTGCTGATGGTGTTCGCCGCGAGGTACGTGAACCTCGCGCCGGCGAAGCCGTCCCCGTCCTGGCAACCGTCGACCGGGTGGCAGCCGCCCCTGTTGATCCGGAGCAGCTCGTCGACGCCCTCGTCGAACTCGTGGTTGCCGACCGAGCTGACATCCAGCCCGATCTCGTCCATCAGCTCGATGGTGGGCTCGTCGTGGAAGGCGGCGCTGACCAGGGGGGTGCCGCCGATCAGGTCGCCGGCGCCGACGGTGGTGGTGACCCGCCCCTCGGCCTTGCCCTCGGCGCGCAGCTTCTTCAGCCAGGTGGCGAGGTACTCCACGCCACCGGCGGGGGTGCCGTTGACCGTGGCGCCGCTGCCGGCGGGCGGGTCGATGGCGCCGTGGAAGTCGTTGTAGCTGAGGAACTGGCCCTTGACCTCGTGGCCGATGGGCTTGGCGTAGGAGACGGCGACCGGGACGAGCCCGGCGGTGTCGTCGGCGGTGGCCGGTTGCGGGGTGGACCGGCCGGCGACGGGCAGGCCGGCCACGACGGCCAGGGCGAGGGCGGGTACCGCGAGGTGACGCAGCACCGCCCGACCGCGCGAGCGCGGTTGACTCATGGTTGTTCTCCCAAGTCGGGTACGGGGGAGTACTGGATGCTTTCCGCGTCATCGTCCCGGGTCGTGCGCCGAGACACCAGGGGGGAGTTCGTGACAGGTTTGTCTCAGTCCGTCGCGGGACCGGGCCGGCGCGGGCGTACGCGGTCGGGAAGTGTCCGACGTGCGGCATAGACTCGCCGTGCGATGCATCCTCTTTTCGACATCCCCGCGTCCCCGCCCACGCCCGAACCTGCCCGGACGCCGCCGCGCCGGCCGGGTGCCGCCGTCGCGCGCCTCGATCCGCAGCAGCTCGTCGAGGGGTTGAACGGCCCGCAGCGGGACGCGGTCACCCACGCCGGCTCGCCGCTGCTGATCGTGGCCGGCGCGGGCTCGGGCAAGACCAAGGTGCTCACCCACCGGATCGCCTATCTGCTGGCCGCGCGGGACGTGCACCCCGGCGAGATCATCGCGATCACCTTCACCAACAAGGCCGCCGGGGAGATGAAGGAGCGGGTGACCAACCTGGTCGGCCCGCGGGCCCGGCTGATGTGGGTGTCCACGTTCCACTCCGCCTGCGTACGCATCCTCCGGGCCGAACACGAGCACGCCGGGCTGAAGTCGACCTTCTCGATCTACGACGCCGACGACTCACGGCGGCTGATGCAGTTGGTCGCCCGTGAACTCGACCTGGACCCGAAGCGGTACCCGGCGCGTGGGCTGGCCGCCCAGGTGTCCAACCTGAAGAACGAGCTGGTCGACCCGGATGCCTTCGCGGCCCGGGCGAAGGGCCCCAACGAGCGGGCGTTGGCCGAGGCGTACACGCTCTACCAGCGTCGGCTGCGGGAGGCGCACGCGCTGGACTTCGACGACCTGATCATGACCACGGTGCACCTGCTCCAGTCGCACCCGCACGTCGCGGAGAGCTACCGCCGCCGGTTCCGGCACGTCATGGTCGACGAGTACCAGGACACCAACCACGCCCAGTACGTGCTGATCAAGGAGTTGGTCTCCGGCACCGCGGGGATCGCGCCGGCCGAGCTGTGCGTGGTAGGCGACGCCGACCAGTCGATCTACGCGTTCCGCGGCGCGACGATCCGCAACATCCTGGAGTTCGAGCGGGACTTCGCCGACGCCCGGACGATCCTGCTGGAGCAGAACTACCGCTCCACGCAGACCATCCTGAACGCCGCGAACGCGGTCATCGACCGGAACACCTCGCGGAAACCGAAACGGCTGTGGAGCGACGCCGGTGCCGGTGAGCGGATCGTCGGCTACGTGGCCGACACCGAGCACGCCGAGGCGGACTGGGTGGCCCGGGAGATCGACCGGCTGGTCGACGACGGCGATGCCCGTCCCGGCGACGTCGCGGTCTTCTACCGCACCAACGCCCAGTCCCGGGTCTTCGAGGAGGTGTTCATCCGGGTCGGCCTGCCGTACAAGGTCGTCGGCGGGGTGCGCTTCTACGAGCGCAAGGAGGTCCGCGACGCGCTGGCCTACCTGCGCGCGGTGGTCAACGACGACGACACGGTGAGCCTGCGCCGGATCCTCAACACCCCCCGCCGTGGCATCGGCGATCGGGCCGAGGCATGCGTGGAGGCACTGTCCAGCCGGGACCGGATCTCCTTCGGTGCGGCGCTGCGCCGGGCCAAGGACGCCCCGGGCATCTCCACCCGGGCCGCCAACGGCATCGCCGAGTTCGTCGCGCTGCTCGACGGCGCCCGCGAGCTGGCCGAGACGGGCACCCCCGAGGAGGTGCTGGAGGCGCTGCTGACCCGTTCGGGTTACCTGACGGAGCTGGAGGAGAGCCT
Source organism: Micromonospora sp. KC213 (assembly GCF_004348325.1). GTDB lineage: Bacteria > Actinomycetota > Actinomycetes > Mycobacteriales > Micromonosporaceae > Micromonospora. The sequence continues at coordinate 12,873 of NZ_SMKF01000161.1, forward strand.
CGACCCGCAGGACGCCGGCCGGGTGGACAACCTCCAGGAGCTGGTCAGCGTCGCCCGGGAGTACACCGAGCGGATCGAGGCGACCGCCGAGGAGGGGGAGCGGGCCACCGTCGCCGGCTTCCTGGAGCAGGTCGCGCTGGTCGCCGACGCCGACCAGGTCCCTGCGCAGCCCGGCTCGGCACCGGACGACGCCGATGCGGACGACGCCGCGCCGTACCAGGGTGTGGTCACCCTGATGACGCTGCACACCGCCAAGGGGCTGGAGTTCCCGGTGGTGTTCCTGACCGGCCTGGAGGACGGAGTCTTCCCGCACCTGCGCTCGCTGGGCGACACCCGCGAGCTGGAGGAGGAGCGGCGGCTGGCGTACGTCGGCATCACCCGCGCCCGGCAGCGGCTGTACCTGTCCCGGGCGGTCACCCGGTCCGCCTGGGGGCAGCCGTCCTACAACCCGCCGTCGCGGTTCCTGGAGGAGCTTCCCCCCGAGTTGGTCCGCTGGGAGCGCACCGAAGGGTCGTACACCTCGTGGGCCGGTGGGGGC
>NZ_SMKF01000162.1 GCF_004348325.1 Micromonospora sp. KC213
GTGCTGCTGGGCAGGCCACCGCCACCACCGAAGCCGGTGCTGGGCAGGGTGCCGGTGCCGCCGGCGCCGGCCAGGCCGCTGCCGTACTCGTCACCGAGGCTGCCGCCGCCGGGGGTGCCGATACCGGGGGTGGAGCCACCGCCGCCGTGACCGCCGGTACCGGTGGAGAGGTCCGGGTGGGCACCGGACCCGACGCCCGGGCCGCCGGAACCGATGCCGGGAGCCGGGCCGACCCCGCCCATACCCGGGCTGCCGCCCAGCCCGCCGGCGGAGGGCCCGCCACCGAGGCCGGGGACGCTCCCTGCTCCACCGCCGCCCCCGCCGGTGTCCAGATCGGGTGTCGTCATACTAGGGGTCATCCCCTTGTCGGACTGCACCGCACCGGGCGTGCGCTCCTCAATGGCCAGGTAGTCGCCGCTGACCTTCTGATAGACCTGCTGGGCCTCGTCGGTCTTGTCGTTGAACCAGTCGGCCATGGCGCTGATCGGGTCGGCCCAGCCCAGGAAGTCGGGCTTCACCTTCATCTCGAAGAAGCCGACGCCGATGGTCAGCTTCGCGTTACGCGCCTCCAGGACGTCGTTCACACAGCTCGCGGGAATCGGGAAGGTGCTCTGGGCGGCGGTGAGGTCATTGGCCGCCTGCTTCAGCGACTGGACGATGCCGTCGTGCTTCTCGGCGTCCTCGACCACCGTGCCGGTCCGCTTGGCGATGCCCTCGACGTGCGTCTTGAAGGACTCGTAGGCCGGCCCCTTCCAGGCCGCGCCGAGGTCCTTGACGTTCTTCTCCAGGTTCTCCTGCACCGTGCGCAGATTCTTCAGCAACTGCTCCCAGCCGAGAGCGGCGCTGGTGATGTCGCCGGGCCTGCCGTCGACGACGATTTGCTGACACATCTCTTCCCAGCTCGGCATCGCTCATCTCCCCGGTTCAGCCGGCCGTGCCGTTGCCCAGGGCCTGCGCCATCTGGTCGGCGGTCATCTTGTTGGCGCCCTCGGCGGTCTCGTAGTCGTCCTTGACCTTCTGGAGCGCCTTCGCGGCGTTCCAGAGATTCTCGGCGAGCCCGCGGAGCGCGGTCTGGGTGCTGTCGTAGAGGCCGGCGTGCCGCTGCGCCAGCGCGTTGGCCCGCTCGAACGAGCCAAGCGGGCTCTTGCCGTCCGCAGCGCCGATGCCGCCCGCGCCGGACGGGTTGCGCATCCACTGCCGGATGTCCTCCTCCATCCGGTACGACTGGCTGTTGAGGAACTCGGCGTGCTCGTTGAGCCAGCGGATGGCGTCCTCGAGGCTGGCGGCATCCCACTCGGTGGTGGCTCCGGCGCCGCCCGGCGCCGGGGTGAGGTGCGTCGGCTTGTGCGCCTTGTTGACGTTGTCGATCTCGAAGCCGTCCAGGTAGACGAAGGGCGTGATCGTCGGCGCGATCGGCACGTTCGGCGTGTCGATCTGGTGCTGGTCCGGCTGGCTGGTCCTGTCGTCCGTCATCGCTTCCTCCCCGTCCCCGACAGACTCTTCCGCTTACTGGTGGTAGCCGCGTTGGCCCGGCGGCGGTGGTGGCATCGCGCCCGGCGGCGGCATCGCCCCGGACGGCGGCGGTGCCGGATGCGGCGGCATCCCGCCGGGCGGCGGCCAGGCGACCCCGGGCGGCACCGTGCCGGGCGGCGTCCCCGGGACCATGGCCGGCGGCGGGCCGGGTGGGGTGGCCGCCGGAGTGGTCCGGCGGCGGCGGGAGCGGACCACCAGCACGATCACCAGGATGGCCACCGCGATCGGAACCAGCAGGCAGAGCGCCGCCTGGATCAGCGCGCCGGTGGTGTTCTTCACCCCGAACGAGACGGCCGGACCGTCGTCCTGCTCCGCCGACCCGGCGGGTGGCGACCCGGCGGGCGGCGCGGCGCTGCCACCGGGGGCCCCGGCGAGCAGCGGGTGGGCCGTCACGGCCGGCACCGAGCGGGTCAGCGCCGCCAGCGGGTCGACCGCGCCGAAGCCGAAGTTGGCGTCGCGGCCCGCCGGACCCCGGTCCAGCGCGGTGCGGATCAGCCGGTTCACCACGTTGGCGGCGTCCAGGTCGGGATACTTCGCGCGGACCAGCGCCACCACGCCGGAGGTGATGGCCGTCGCGTCGCTGGTGCCGTTGCCCACGCCGAACCCGTTGGCGGAGACCGATGCCGGCCGCGGCGAGATGATGTCCTCCATCGGCGCGGCGAGCACCGCCTCGCGGCCGCTGGTGCTGCCGGAGAACCGCGCGCCGTTCCTGCCGAGCCCGGTCACGGCGATGACGCCAGGGATGTTCGCCGGCCGGGCGATGCCCTGGTGCCCCTGCTCGGTGTTGCCGGCCGCGGCGACCAGGACGACGTTCTTCTCCAAGGCGTAGCGGACCGCGGCGACCTCCTCCGGTGTCCCCGGTCCGTTGCCGCCCAGCGAGATGTTGATGACGTCCGCGCCGTGGTCCACCGCCCAGCGGATGCCCTCGGGAACCTCGTCGGGGTACTTGTCCCGCCCGAGCGAGACCGGCAGGATCTTGGCCTCCGGGGCGATGCCGAGCTGACGCATCGGCCCGCCACCCCTGCCGGCGATGATCCCGGCCATGCTGGTGCCGTGCCCAAGCTTGTCGTCGTCGACCCGCCCGTCGGCGGCCGCGTCCGCGCCGATGCCGTGACCGGGCAGCACCTGGCCACGCAGGTCGGGGACGTTCGGGTCGACACCACTGTCGATCACGGCGACGGTGACCCCACGCCCCTTGGTGATCTTGTGCGCTGCGGGGATCTTCAGGGTGTCCAGATACCACTGCAAACCTCGGACCGTGTCTGCCCGCGCGGGCGTCGGCGCCGGCAGCGGAGCCGTGCCGGCCGCCACCGCAACGGCCATCGCAGCCACGGCGTACCTGAGAACCTTGCCCCTACGCATGAGACTCCCCCGACCTCGACGGCCCGCCAAACAGTGCGGCTCCGGCCCGGTCGAGCCGGACCGGAGCCGCGACGGCCGAATTATCTCAGCCCCAGACCGCTGCGTTGCTCATCTCGGTGGAGACGTAGTTCTCGCGCGCAATACCGACCGCGCCACCGATCTCGTTGAGGATGCGGTTGATGTCGCGCACCGCCGCGTCCCACTGTGCCTGGTGCTGCTCGTAGGCGGCCCGGTCCTGGCCGTCCCACTGGAGCTTGGACAGCATCGACCGCAGCGTGTCCAGCTTCTCGTCGATGGTCTTCGAGATGGTGGTCATCTGCTGGTTGGCGCTCTCGAGAGCCGCGTAGTCAACCTTGATGCTCATGAGTTCTCCTCCTGCTCGTCTCGGCCGGTCACGGGTTGAGAGCGGCGTGGAACTTGTCCAGCATCGCCTGCTGCTCTTCGTCGTTGACCTGGTGCGTCGTACCGGACTTGTCGAGCAGGTCGGCGATGTTGTCCATCGCCGTCAGCAGCTTGGCCGTGTCCTCGTTCCAGCGCTGCATGAGCGACTGGAAGCCCGTGGACGCCTGCCCCTTCCAGGCGATTGCCAGGTCGTCGACCACGTTCCACAGCTTCTTCAGCTCGCCGTCGACCTCGCCGCGCGTGGACCGCACGTCACTCGCGGCGGTATGCAGAGTCGCTGCTTCGACCTCGAACGCCATGCTTCACACCCTTCCGTCATCGTTGTGGCGGCTGAACTGCCGCGCCCTCCCCCGCGGCAAGGCCAACACCCCACCGACGGACACTCGTAGGAGACGGTAGCCCACCCCGACGACAGCTCGCTGCCCTGCCCTGGTGGTGGATGTCGCCCCTCGGCTCATTGTGGACGGAACGAATTCGGTACGTCGATCGGCTTCCCGTCAATCGACAAACTTCCCGTTCCGACCGATCGCACCCTGCCGGATCCGGACAGGCGCGCCCGACGCCGACCACAGTGGGGTCACGCCGGCTCGACCCAGGCGGTCTGCACGAGCTGCTGCCCGTCCCGCCGCCGCACCAATGTGCCCCGGCCGGGCGGCTGCGGGCTGGGTCGCAGCGTACCGAAGACGGCGCCCTCCTCCCGGTTGCCCGACATCAGCAGACCCGGCGAGTCCAGCTCGCGCAGCCGTTGCAGCACCGGCTCGTACAGCGCCCGGGCGATACCACCGACCCGCCGGGTGACGATCAGGTGCAGCCCGATGTCGCGGGCCTGCGGCAGCAGCTCGTGCAGGGCGCTGAGCGGGTTGCTGCCGCCGGACGCGACCAGGTCGTAGTCGTCCACCAGGATGTAGAGGTCCGGCCCCTTCCACCAACTCCGGTCCCGCAACTGCGCGGTGGTCACGTCCGGCCCGGGCAGGCGGTTCTGCAGCGCGCTGCGGATCGAGCCCAGCCCCTGGCTGAAGACCTGGTTGGACGGTGCGTAGTCGAGCAGGTGATCGCCCTCGACCGCGCCGAGCAGACCACGCCGGTAGTCGGCGATGACGATCCGCGCCTGGGCCGGGGTGTACCGCTCGACGATGCCCCGGGCGATCAGCCGCAGCACGTTGGTCTTGCCGCACTCGGCGTCCCCGAAGACCGTCAGGTGCGGCTCGTTCGCCAGGTCCAGATACACCGGGGCGAGCGCGGACTCGTTCACCCCGATCGGCAGGCCGGGCACCGAGCGGTCGGTGACGCTCACCAGCTCGGCGAAGGGCAGCCGGCGCGGCAGCAGGCGTACCTTCGGCGCCGGCTGCCCGGGCCAGGCCCGGGCGACGTGCTCGGCCAGCTTGACCGACGCCTCGGACAGGTCGTCGATGTCCCGACGGTTGTCGATCCGGGACACCGCCGCGAGGAAGTGCAGCTTGTCCCGGGTGAGGCCACGACCGGGCGCGCCGGTCGGCACGTTCGCGGCGGCCCGCCGGTCGATCTCGGACTCGTTCGGGTCGCCCAGCCGCAGCTCCAGCTTGGTGCCGAGCAGGTCCCGCATGTTGATCCGGACCTCCGCCCAGCGCACCGCGGTCAGCACCACGTGCACCCCGAAACCCAGACCGCGGTTGGCCAGGTTGGTGATGGTCTGCTCCAGCTCCTCGTACTCCTGGCGCAGCGTGTTCCAGCCGTCCACGACGAGGAAGACGTCACCGAACGGGTCGTCGGCGAACTCGCCGGCCGCGCGCCGCCGCCGGTAGCTGGCCACCGAGTCGATACCGTGCTGGGCGAACCGGGTCTCCCGGTCGTCCAGCACCGCCATCACCTCGGCGACCGTACGGCGTACCGCCTCGGTGTCCCGCCGGCCGGCCACCCCCGCGACGTGCGGCAGACCCTCCAGGCTGCGCAGCGCGCCGCCACCGAAGTCGAGGCAGAAGAACTGCGCCTCGCGGGGGGTGTGGGTGAGCGCCAGCGAGGCGATCATCGAACGGAGCAGGGTGCTCTTGCCGCTGAGCGAGGCGCCGACGATGACCACGTTGCCGCCCGCGCCGGCCAGCTCGACCAGCATCGGGTCGCGCCGCTGCTCGTACGGCCGGTCGACCACACCGACCGGAACGGTGAGCTGCCCCCGCCCCGGCCAGGTCGCGGTGCACAGCCCGAAGGTGGAGTGCACCGCCAGCGGCGGAAGCACGTCGATGAGGCTCGGCGGCTCACCCAACGGCGGCAGCCAGACCTGGTGCGCCGGGGCGCCCTGCCCCCTGAGCCGGTCGATCAACACGTCCAGCATCGCCACGGCCTTGCCGTCGGCCGGCTTCTCGTCCACCGGCGTCACCTCGACCGGCGTCTGCGGCACCTGCACCGGCACGAAGTTCACCCCGTACGGCACGATCCGCCGCTGCACCATGGCCCGGGACGACTGGGCGATCTGCCCCGGGGGTCGGTACGGCCCGGAGACGTAGGCCGCCCGGAACCGCAGCATGGTGCTGGTGTCGGTCTTCAGGTAGCCGTGGCCGGGGGCGTTCGGCAGCTCGTACGCGTCCGGCACGCCGAGCACGATACGGCTCTCCACCGCGGAGAAGGTCCGCAGGCCGATCCGGTACGACAGGTGGGTGTCCAGCCCGCGCAGCTTGCCCTCCTCCAGCCGCTGCGAGGCCAGCAGGAGGTGCACCCCGAGCGACCGACCCAACCGGCCGATCATCACGAAGAGATCGATGAAGTCCGGCTTGGCGGCGAGCAGCTCGCTGAACTCGTCGCAGATGATCAGCAGGCTGGGCATCGGGTCGAGCGGCTCACCGGCGGCCCGGGCCTTCTCGTAGTCGAACCGGGACACGTAGTTGCCGGCCGCCCGCAGCACCTCCTGCCGGCGGGTCATCTCCCCGGCGAGCGCGTCCTTCATCCGGTCGACCAGGGGCAGCTCGTCAGCCAGGTTGGTGATCACCGCGCTGGTGTGCGGCAGTGCGTCCAACGAGGCAAAGGTGGCGCCACCCTTGAAGTCGACCAGGACGAAGTTGAGCTCCTCGGAGGAGTGCGTGACGGCGAGCGCACCGACGATCGTCCGCAGCAGCTCGCTCTTGCCGGAGCCGGTCGCGCCGATGATCAGGCCGTGCGGGCCCATGCCCTCGTGCGCGGACTCCTTGAAGTCCAGTTCCACCACGTTGCCGTCCGGGCCGACGCCGAGCGGGATGCGCAGTCGGTCCCGGTGGCTGCGGGGCCGCCAGGTCTGCCGTACGTCGACGGCGGCGGCGTCGCCGACGCCGAGCAGGTCGGGCAGCTCCATGCTGCGGGCCAGCGGCTCCTCCGAGGTGGTCTGCTGCTGGGAGAGCCGGTAGGGGGCGATCTGCCGGGCCAGGCCCTCGGCCGCCTCGGCGCTGAGCCGGTCGGGGGTGCCCAGGCGCGAGCTGGAGGCGCCCCGGACCAGCTCCAGGGAACCGCCGTCGCCGGCGTCGAGGCAGAGCAGCCACCGCCCGGCGTCACGTGGGACGGTGCCGGACAGGTCGATCGTGGTGGCGCCGAGCAGGCCCGGCCCCATCAGCTGGCAGGTCGCCGAGACCTCCCCGCCGTCGATCACCACCACCAGGTGTGGCGCGGTGGTCAGCGGCTTGGCCTCCGGGGCGAACCGGGGCCGTCCGGCCAGCTCGGCGGAGAGCGACTCCTCGGCCTCGGCGAGGCTGGCGAAGACCAGCCGTCGGGCGCCCGCCGCGTCGGTGCGCGCGCCGTGGTGGGCGTGCGGCAGCCACTTGACCCAGTTCCAGGCCGACTGCCGGTCCGGGGCCGCCACCACCGCGAGGATCAGGTCGTCCGGGGCGTGGAAGGTGACCAGCTGGGCCAGGGCGGCCCGGGTCAGGTCGAGCACCGGTGCCCGGTCGCCGCGCAGCACGATCCGGCTGAACGCCCGCAGCGACAGTGCGGTGGGCAGCTCGGGCACGCTGGAGTGGGCCCGGACGAACCGGCGCAGCGCGATGGCGCTCATCGGTTCCAGGTCCTCCACCGGCTTGGTCTCCGGCGGAACGATCTCCACGGCGAGCCGTTGCGGCCCGGTGGCGATGCGAACCTCACCGAAGTCGTCCTCGGTGATCCGCCGCTCCCACATCCGCCGGGAGGCCGCGATCGACCACAGCGCGTCCGGTTCGGGGTGCCGCCAGGTCATCGCGGCCCGCTGCTGCTCGGCGGCGCGGCGGGTGCGCTTGCGCATCTGCGCCAGGTAGCGCATGTAGTCGCGCCGTTCGGCGTTCAGCTCGGCCTTGTCGTTGTTGCCGTTGCCGAGGGTGCCGAGCGCCATGCCCAGCATGGACACGCCGAACAGGCCACCGGCGACGTACGTCATGGTGCTGCCGCCCCGGCCGGCGTAGAGGAACGCCATCGCGCCGACGCCACAGAGCATCGGCAGGATCATCAGCAGCTGGCCCAGGCTGCGGGGCGTCTGTTCGGGCAGCTCCGGAGGGGACTCCAGGAGCACCTCGCCACGGGGCAGTGCCGGCCCCGGTTGACGCGGAAGCCGGCGGAACACGACCGTGCTCACGGCTGTCTCCTCCCCAAGAGCGGCCCTGACGCGGTGGGCGACCGACCGGAGACGTCGGGTGGGCATCGTACGCGCCCGTCATCGTAGGTAATCTCCCGTGGGCGTCGTGGACCCGCGGGGGCGAGGCCGCCGGGGCGAGGTGGATCTGACCGAGCACGAGGAGGCCACAGTGGCGACGAAGTCGGCGACCGGAGGACTGAGCCGGGTCACCATCGTGGCCCCACGGACCAGGATGGATCTGGCACTGCCGTCGGACGTCCCGTTGGCCGACCTGCTGCCGACCCTGCTCAGGTACGCCGGCGAGGACCTGGCCGACGAGGGCGTACGGCACGGGGGTTGGGCGTTGTCCCGGCTCGGCGGCCCGCCGCTCGACGGTGGCCGCACCGCCACCCAGCTCGGGGTCCGCGACGGCGAGGTGCTCTACTTCAACCCTCGTGCCGCCGCCGCACCGGAAATCGTCTTCGACGACGTGGTGGACGCGGTGGCGACCGCCACCAACCAGCGTCCCGGCGCCTGGCAGGTCGCCACCACCCGGTCGTTCTCGGTGCTGTTGGCGGCGGTGACGCTCGGCCTCGGTGCGGTGGTGACGGTGCTGGCCGGGCCGCCGCAGCTGCCCGGCGCGCTGACCGCCCTGCTGGTGGCGGTGCTGCTGATGGTGGCCGCGGCGGTGCTGTCCCGGGCCCTCGGCGACAGCCGCACCGGCGCGGTGCTGGCCGTGATCGGCGTCGGGTACGCCGCGGTCGGGGGGCTCCTGGTGCTGGCCGGGGACCGGCGGCTCACCGAGCTGGCCGGGCCGCACGTGCTGCTCGCCGGTGCCGCCGTGGTGCTCTTCGGGGCGGTCGCCGGACTGGCCGTCGGCGACCGGATGCCGCTCTTCCTCGGCGCGGTGGCGGTCGGTGCCGCGACCGCCGGCGGTGCGCTGTTCGCGTCGCTGTTCGGCGTCGGTGCGGCGGCGGCCGCCGCGATCGTCGCCACGGTGGCCTTCGCCACCCTGCCGATGCTGCCGATGACCGCCTACCGGCTGGCCCGGCTCCCGGTGCCCTCCATCCCCACCGGCCCGGACGACCTGAAGACCGACACCGAGTCCGTCGACGGCCGGCGGGTGCTGCGACAGAGCGAGCGGGCCGACCAGTTCCTCACCGGCCTGTTGTGGACGGTCTCCCTGCTCGTGCTGGGCTGCCAGGTGGTGCTCGCCGTCGACGGCGGGCTGCCCGCGGTGCTGCTCTGCCTGGTGCTGGCGCTGCTGTCGCTGCTGCGTGCCCGGCCGTTCATCGGGCGGGCCCAGCGCACCCCGGTGCTCGTCGCCGGTACCGTCGGGCTGGCGCTGACCGCCGGGGCCGTGTTCGCCGGCGGCGGGCTGCCGGCCCGGCTGGGGCTGGCGGTCGGCGGCCTGGCGCTGACCGCGGTGATCAGCCTGATCTACGGGCTGAGCGTGGCGGGCAAGCGGATCTCGCCGGTCTGGGGGCGGGTCCTGGACATCGTCGAGATCCTGCTGATCATCGCGCTGGTGCCGCTGGCGTTCTGGGTGTGCGGCCTGTACGGGTGGATCCTCAATCTCCGACCCTGATCGTCCCGGCCGCCGTGGCGACCGGCGTGGTGGCGTAGACGCCCGGCCCGTGCTGCCCGTCCAGCGGCCGGACGGGGACGCCGCACCGCTGGGCCACCTCGCGTACCACCTTGACCAGGGCCTCGACGTGGCCGTCGGGGGCGGCGACCCGCAGCAGTGGCGGCACCGGCCGGCTGCCCGGGAGCACCACCGCGGCGACCGTGTGCGACGGTGCCGAGGTGGCGGTCACCGCGTCCACCAGTGCGCCGAGCGGCGTCTCCGGCCGCCGCCGCAGGGTGAGGCAACGCTGGGTCCAGCCGCCGCCGCGCAGCCCGCTCCAGGTCTCCGCCGGGGCGGCCGGTGCCAGGTCGAGTCCGGCGGCGGAGACCACCGCGGCGCGCAGTTCGTCGCGGCCGAGCACCCGGTGACCGAGGCCGGCCGCGGTCAGGGCCTTGCCGAGCCGGCCGACGGCGGCGGCGATCGTCCGGTGCACCCCCGGCATGCCGCCGCCACGGGCCACCGCCTCGATGCGGGCGTCCGGCACGGACAACCGGACCGCCACCCAGACCGTACGGTGGGCCGCCGCCGGCGCTCCGGGTGCCGGGTACCAGACCAGGGTGTGCGAGACCACCTGGGCGAGGGTGACCGGACCGGAGAAGTCCGCCAGCACCCGTAGCGCCCGATCCATGGTGGACGACTCCACCGAGCCCGCCGGCGCCCCGGGCCGACCGGTCAGCACCACGGCGGCGAACCAGCCCCGCCCGTCCTGGCCGATGCCCAGCCGGGTGCCCCGTTCGGTCAGTTCGATCAGGCCGAGTTCCGGGGTGAGCGCGGCCAGCCGCGGGTCGACGACCCGCCCCTCGGCGACCGCCGTGCGCGCCTGGTCGCGGCGGTGTCCGAGCCGGCGGCGCAGCAGCAGGTCCTCGTACCACCAACGGCCGTCGCGACGGAGGAACGTCGCGGCCAGCACCAGCGCGGCGAGGCCGCCGACGACCCCGACCAGCCAGCCCGGGCCGGCCAGAGCCGCCCAGACGGCGACCGCGCAGAGCTCCACCAGGACGAGCTGGCCGACCGCCACCGGGCCGACCCGCCCACGTCCACGCCGGTCGGCGGGGACCACCGGACGGTCGTCTGGGCCGGCGGGGTTGGTGGGCGTACGACCGGGTGGCGCGACGAGCGTCGTCATCGGTGGGCGTCCCTTCTGGACATCGCGGGCTTCCCGCCGGCGGCGGGCAGGGCGCGGGTCGGGCGACCCGCCGACGGCCCCTTATCGTAGGGAAGCCCGCGACGGAGTACGGACCTGATCGTCGCGCGGACCCGTCGCTGCCGGAGGTCAACCATGCGGACCCGCCGCGATCAGGTGCAGGCGTACCGCTTCGTCACCCGCCGCATCGTCTCGGGGATGCTCTCCGGCGACCCGGAGACCACGAACCTGCCGATGCGGCGGCTCGGCGTGGCCGTCTTCGGCAGCGTGCTCGCCGCCGCCGTCGTGCTCGGCGGCGTCGGGGCGTACGGCCTGTTCACCGGCAACGCCGCCCCGCTGGAGCCGAAAACGCTGGTGATCGAGCGGGAGACCGGGGCCACGTACGTCTTCGACGAGGGGGTGCTGCACCCGACCGTGAACTACACCTCGGCGCGGCTCATCCTCAACGAGGCCGACCCGCCGGTGCGGACGATGTCCCGGGCGTCGATCGAGGACCGGCCCCGCGGTCGTGTCGTCGGCATCCTCGGTGCCCCGGACGCGTTGCCGGACCGCACGTCGCTGGTCGGCCTGCCCTGGTCGGTCTGTGACGTGCCGGCCCCGGGTGACACCCGCCGGTCGACCACCCGACTGGTCATCGACCGGCCACTCACCGGCGGGACGCCGCTGGCCGACCAGGCGGTCCTGGTTCGCGGCGGCGGCCAGCGGTTCCTGCTCACCGCCGGGGCGCGGCTGCAGATCGCCGGCGCGGAGCCGGCGCTCGCCGCGCTCAAGATGGCCAACGCGACCACCCTCGATGTGGGTGCGCCCCTGCTCAACGCGGTGCCGGCGGGCCCGACGCTGCGGCAGCTGGCGATCGACGGCGACGGCACGCCGAGCGGGCGGACGGTCGGTGGACGGGCCGCCCGGATCGGCGACGTGTTCCGGGCCGCCGGCACGCACTACGTGCTGACCCGTACCGGTCTGGTGTCGATCGGTGAGGTGAGCGCGCTGCTGCTGCAGAGCGACGGTGGCCAGGTCACCGACATCACCCCGGACGAGGCCGGCCGGCTGCTGACCGACCGGCGGCTGGAGGCCGAGGGGATGCCGCAGACCCTGCCCAGGCTGCGCTCGGCGCGCCCCGGCCAGACGGTGCTCTGCGCGACCTACCGGCCGGGACCGTCCGGTGGCGCGCCGACCACCACGCTGGAGGTGTTCGACCGGGCGCCGGCCGAGCTCGCCGGGAACGACGGCACGACGGCGGTGCGGCAGGGCCCGCGGGACGCGGTGGAGACCGCCGGCCAGGTGCTGCTGCCGGGTGGCAAGGGCGTGCTGGTGCAGGCCGCTCCGGGTGCTGGCGAGGGTGCGGAGCCGGCGGCCGGCGCGACGGTCTACCTGATCACTGCACAGGGGATGCGGTACCCGCTGGGCCGCAGTTCCGGAGACGCGGTCGCCGCCCTCGGGTACGGCGGGGTGAAGCCATTGGTGGTACCGGCCGCGCTGCTCTCCCTCGTACCCACCGGGCCGACCCTGGAACGGCGGGACGCGCTGAGGTATTTCGCCCCGGACGCTCCCGCGGGCCCGACGCCGTCGGCGCGCGAGGAGGCGCCGGAGTCGCCGGCGCCGGGTGGCTGAGCGGACCGACGCCGAACGGCTGAGCGCACCGGCGGGCCGTTGCCGGGTCGCCCGGAATGGTAGCGGTCGACTAGCCTGGAAGTGGCCGACGGTATCGACTGCCGGCGGTTCCAACTGCCGACGGTATGCACTATGGACAACGGGGATGCTGCCATGACCGGGCGCACGACAGTCGACGTACTGTCCTTGGAAGATTTCCATCAGCGGTTGGCGGATCGGCTCACCCAGGCCGAGGCGGCCGTGCGGAAGCTGAACACCGAGTTGCAGTGCCGTACGCCCGCCCTCGGCTCGTTCGCCGACGCCACCGGCAACGCCCGCCGCTACACCGAGATCCAGGCCAGCTACGCCGAGCGGGTGGCCCGGCTGCGCCGCGCGGTGGAGGCCGCCCGCGCCGCGACCCACACGGTGATGACCAACTACCGCACCACCGAGGCGCGTAACGCGGCGAACGCCGCCGACATCGCCGCCGCCCTGAACGGGGTGGACGAGGCGCTCACCGCTCGGGAGGGCCGCAGTGTCTGACTACACGCAGCGCTACCAGCACGTCAGCCACCGTGAGCTGTACGACGGCGTGCACGCCGGTGACCCGCAGCAGGTGGAGGGTCTGGCGAGCCAGTGGAGTGCGCTCCGGGACACCCTCGCCGGCCTGGCCCAGGATCTCGAACGCGACCTGGACAGGCTGGCCCCGGCCTGGACGGGCGAGGCGGCCCGCGAGTTCCACGACCGGCTGTCGCTGGTGGTGGGCTACTCCACGGAGCTCGCCGAGGGCACGGCCGAGGTCCGGGACGCGCTCAACCTGATGGCCGGTCAGTTGCGTACCGCGCAGCAGAAGGCGGAGAGCCCCGAGGAGACCGACGACCACGACAAGGCCATCGAGGGCGCGACCAAGGGGCTGGTCGCCGGGGTGCCCGGCATGATCATCGGTGGTTTCCTGGGCCACCAACAGGACAAGGCCGAGCAGGAGAAGGCTCACCAGCGGATGGTGCAGGTCGTCGCCGACCTGGCGGCGGGTTACGAGGTCGCCTCCTACGGCCGGGTCGTCGACCCGCCGGCACCGCCGCCGCGACTGCCCGGCGACGTCGACCGGTCCGGTGCCTCGGTGCAGGGGGGTCCGTCGGTGGGTGCCCCGGCGGCCGGTCCGGGCACGGGCGGGCCTGGTG
>NZ_SMKF01000163.1 GCF_004348325.1 Micromonospora sp. KC213
GGTCGGGACAGCGGTGGTGGCCCCCGGGGCGGCGGGAGCGGCGGTGGCCGCGGAGGCGAGCCCGCCGACCAGGCCGGTCGCCGCCACCCCCAGGCTGCCGCGCAGCAGGTTACGCCGGCTCAACGCGTACGTCATCGTGGTGCCTCACTTGGTCCGGATGCGCAGGAAGGTGACGGAGTTCGCCGGGAAGGTGTGGACGAAGTCGCCACTGATCCCGCGCAGGTCGCTGGTGACCGGTTGGATCGGCTCCGCCGTCCGGGTGTTCGCCTCGCCGGGGTCGCCGCTGATCACGGTCGCCCGGGCGGTGTCGGCCACCGCCAACCCGCCCAGGTCGACCCGGGTCACGGCCGGCTTGTCCTGCGCGTTGACGACCTTGACGATCAGCTCGCCGGTGGCGTCGTCGCGGGTGACGACCTGGGTGAACGGCCGGGTCACCCGGTCGTCGGTGAAGCTGCCCCACACCTGGCCGTTGAGCAGCAGCGTCACCTTGGTGCCCCGGACCTGGATCCGGATGTCGTACGTGGTGCCGGTGGTGATGCTGTTGGGCTTGGCGAGCAGGGTCTCCTTCGCGCCACCGGTGGCCTTCTCCACCGCGCCCTGGGTGTTGTTCCAGCCGCCGAGGTTCCACCAGTAGAAGTTGCCGGAGTCCTTCACGCCGAACGCGATGAGGAAGCCCTCCGCGCCGGCGTTCTTACGCGCCGTCAACGTCAGGTCGTAGTCGCCGGCGCTGACGTTGGCGGCCTTGACCAGGGTGTCCTGGGCGCCGGTGTCGGACTGGACGTACGCCCCGTCCACCACCGACCAGCTGCCCCGGTTGGCCAGCGGCGTCCAGGCTCCGGCCCCGGCGGAGAAGTCGTCGGCGAACAGCACGGTCCCGTCGGGGGCGGTCACCCGGACGTCGTCGTAGGTGGCGGAGGTGGCCCAGGTGGACAGTCCGATCGCTCCGGTGATCGCCGTCGGCTGGGCGGTGGGGCCGGTGACCCGGCTCGGCACGGTGCGGTCGCCGACGTTGTTCATGAACAGCTTCTGCACCTGGTAGCTGGTGGAGCCCCAGGACTCGTCGTTGTCGAACCAGATCATGTCTGGCCGCCACTGGACGTGGTCGATGTTGGCCAGCAGCGGCGCGTACGCGGCCATCCGCACCACGTCGGCGTTGCGCTCCAGCCCGGTCATGTACGACGCCTCGGCCAGCGCGTTGAACAGCTTGTTGTCCTGTGAGGCGTACTCGCCGAGGAACACCTTCGGGCCGTTGCGGTCGTAGGAGTCGTAGCGGGTGTTGTTCTGCAGGAACCAGGCCGGGCTGTTGTAGTAGTGCTCGTCGACCATCTCGACGCCGGCGGCGCGGTTGAGTTCCCACAGCCGGTCGAAGGTGGCGCCCTGGTCGTCGGGGCCGGAGTTGCCGATCACGGTGATCTGCGGGTGGGCGGCCTCGATCGCGGCGCGGAACCGCTGGAAGTGGGCGAAGTAGGCGTCCGGCAGATTCTCCTCGTTGCCGACCGCGACGTGGGTGAGCCGGAACGGCTCGGGGTGCCCCATGGAGGCGCGCACCGCGCCCCAGGTCGAGGTGGTCGGGCCGGTGGCGAACTCGATCAGGTCGAGGGCGTCCTGGATGTGCCGGCGCAGCAGCGCCTCGTCGTTGGTGGCGCGGTTCTGCCCGCAGCCGGTGACCAGGGCCGGCAGTACCGGCAGGGGCATCGCGCCGATGTCCTCGGCGAACTGGAAGTACTCGAAGTAGCCCAGGCCGTACGACTGGTTGTAGCCCCAGAAGTTGGCGTTGGTGGCCCGCGTCTCGATCGGACCGACGGTGTCCTTCCACTGGTACGACCGGGCTCGCTCCCAGTTGGAGGCGGCGTCGTAGCCGGCCATGCTGTTGGTGTTCACCAGGCAGCCGCCGGGGAAGCGGACGAAGCCGGGCTTCAGCGCGGCGATCTTCTCGGCGAGGTCACGGCGCAGGCCGTTGGGGCGGCCCCGGAAAGTGTCCCGGGGGAACAGCGAGACCATGTCGAGGCGCAGCGTTCCGGTGCCGGAGCCGCGGACCGACAGTCGGGCGGCGTCGGTGGTGCGGGCGGCACGCAGGGTTCCCTTGTACTGCGTCCACTTGTCACCGCGCACGATCACGGTCAGCGGTGCGGCGAGGGGTTCACCGGCGGCGTCGTGCAGGGTGACCGAGAGCGCGGTGCCCCGGGGAGCCCCGGTGCGGGCCCAGACCGAGAAGTCGTACCGGGCTCCGGCGGTCAGGGCCACCCCCTTGTTCCAGCCGGCGTTGGTGACCCCGAAGCGGCCTCCGCCGCTGTTGGTCAGGTCCAGCCGCAGGTAGGTACGGTTGCGGTCGTTGAGCCGGAGGGCGTCGTTGACCGTGGTCGCGGTGCCGGCGCCGCCGTCGGTGGCGCTCGGCGTCCAGGCGGTCATCCCGGTGAACGACGAGTGGTCGCTGGGCAGGAACTCGAAGGACCGGTTGCGGACCAGTTCCGCGTAGAGGCCGCCGTCGGCGGCGTAGTTGATGTCTTCGAAGAACACCCCGTAGTGGGCGTCGTTGATGGCGACGCCGGGGACGGCGGGATCGACCGTGACGGTGTATTCCGGCTGCGGGGCCGGTTCCCGGGCTGCTCCGGGGGCCGCCGTGGTGAGGGTGACGGCCACCATCGCGGCGGTCGCTGCCGCGAACAGCGGTTGTGGTCGGAACAAGGTGCCTCCTGAGCGTCGTGCCGGACCTCGGGGTCGCCTGGCGGTGGTTCGTACCCGATGGGTGTTCTGGGTGCCTTTGATGTGAGCGCTAACAGGAAGCGAGTATCACGGCCGCATCTCCGCTGGTCAATACCGTGGCGGCGGCCGGGTCACGGCGCGGGGGGCACGGTGGTGTGCACCGGTCTCACGGTGCCGTGACCGGATCGTTAGAGAAGACCTCCGGTCAGCGCGATGGCGCTCGTCGACCCAGGTGAGGGGCGGCTGTCGCGTCCGTTCGCGGCGCTCGGTCGCCCCGACCGACCGGCGCCGGTGTCGAAGATGTTTCAGACGTGTCTTGACCGGAGGCGATGTGAGCGCTAACACTGTGCCCCAGCAGGTGAGTGGAGGATGTTTCATGGACGTAGGCGCAGGACCCCAGGACCAGTACGTCGTCGGCGTCGACTACGGCACGTTGTCCGGCCGGGCGCTGGTGGTGCGGGTCGCCGACGGTGCCGAACTGGGCACGGCGGTGCACGAATACCGCCACGCGGTGATGGAGCGGACCCTCACCGCCGCCGACGGCCAGCAACTGCCGGCGGACTGGGCCCTGCAGGACCCGGACGACTACCGCGAGGTGCTCCGGCAGGCCGTCCCGGCCGCACTGGCCGCCAGTGGCGTCGACCCGGCGCGGGTGATCGGCATCGGCATCGACTTCACCGCCTGCACCGTGCTGCCCACCCTGGCCGACGGCACCCCGCTGTGCGAGCTGCCCGAGCTGCGCACCCGGCCGCACGCCTGGGTGAAGCTGTGGAAGCACCACGCCGCGCAGGGGCAGGCCGACCGGATCAACGCCCTCGCCCACGAACGCGGCGAGCCGTGGATCGGCCGCTACGGCGGCAAGATCTCCGCCGAGTGGCAGTACGCCAAGGGCCTGCAACTGCTGGAGGAGGACCCGGAGGTCTACGCCCGGGCCGAGCGGTGGATCGAGGCCGCCGACTGGATCGTCTGGCAGCTCTGCGGTGTCGAGACCCGCAACGTCTGCACCGCCGGATACAAGGGCATCCGTCAGGACGGCACGTACCCGTCGCGCGACTACCTCGCCGCGCTGAACCCCGACTTCGCCGACTTCGTCGCCAAGATCGACGGCCCGCTGGCGCCGCTGGGCGACCGGGCCGGCGGACTCACCGCGCAGGCCGCCGCCTGGACCGGTCTGCCCGAGGGCATCGCGGTGGCGGTCGGCAACGTCGACGCCCATGTCACCGCCGCCTCCGCCCAGGCCATCGAGCCGGGCCGGCTGGTGGCCATCATGGGCACCTCCACCTGCCACGTCGTCAACGGCGCGAAGTTGGCGGAGGTGGCCGGCATGTGCGGCGTGGTCGACGGCGGGATCAGCGCCGGCGCCTGGGGCTACGAGGCCGGACAGAGCGGTGTCGGCGACATCTTCGGCTGGTTCGTCGAGCACGCCGCACCTGCCGGCTGGGCCTCGCACGAGGAGCTGACCGCGGCCGCCGCCGCCCAGCCCGTCGGCGCGCACGGCCTGGTCGCGCTCGACTGGTGGAACGGCAACCGCTCGCTGCTGGTCAACCACCACCTCAGCGGCGTGATCGTCGGCCTCACCCTGGCCACCCGGCCGCCGGACGTCTACCGGGCGTTGCTGGAGTCGACCGCGTACGGCACCCGGATGATCATCGAGGCGTTCGCCGAGGCGGGCGTGCCGGTGGACGAGGTGATCGTCGCCGGTGGCCTGACCAAGAACGAGCTGCTGATGCAGATCTACGCCGACGTCACCCAGCGCCCGCTGGGCATCATCGGCTCGGCGCAGGGGCCGGCGCTCGGTTCGGCGATCCACGCGGCGGTGGCCGCCGGGGCGTACCCCGACGTGGCCGCGGCGTCGGCGGTGATGGGCCGGGTCGACCGGGACGTCTACCGGCCCGACCCGGAGCGGGCCCGCGCCTACGACGCCCTGTACGCCGAGTACCGCCGGCTGCACGACCACTTCGGACGCGGCGGCGACGAGACGCTGCTGCGCCTGCGCGCCATCCGCAACGCCGCCCGCGGCGCGGCCGACCCCGCGGACGCCGCCCCCGGGGCGGCCGAGCCCACGCCGGTCGTACCGGCGGCGAATCCCCTGGAGGTGTCGGCATGAGCCGCACGTTGCCCGCCGAGGTGACCCAGCTGCGCCAGACCGTGGCTGCCCTGCACGCCGAGCTGGTCCGTTACCAGCTCGTCGCCTGGACGGCCGGGAACGTCTCGGCCCGGGTGCCCGGCCACGACCTGATGGTGATCAAGCCAAGCGGGGTCTCCTACGACGACCTGCGAGCCGACAACATGATCGTCTGCGACCTCGACGGGGTCGTGGTCGACGGGGACCTCTCCCCGTCCAGCGACACCGCCGCGCACGCCTACGTCTACCGGGCGATGCCGGAGGTGGGCGGCGTGGTGCACACGCACAGCAACTACGCCACCGCCTGGGCGGCGTGCGGGGAGTCCATCCCGTGTCACCTCACCGCCCAGGCCGACGAGTTCGGCGGAGAGATCCCGGTGGGTCCCTTCGCGCTCATCGGCGGTGACGACATCGGCAAGGGGATCGTGGCCACCCTGTCCGGGCACCGCTCCCCGGCGGTGCTGATGCGCAACCACGGCGTCTTCACCATCGGCAAGGACGCCCGCGCCGCGGTGAAGGCCGCGGTGATGTGCGAGGACGTGGCACGCACCGCCCACCTGGCCCGGACGCTCGGCACCCCGGTGCCGATGGCCCAGGCCGACATCGACTCACTCTACGACCGCTACCAGAACGTCTACGGCCAGCCGGGCTCCGGTTCCGCGAAGTCCTGACCCGGCCCAGGTCGGGCCGGCCGGACCCACCCCCAAGGGGTTGACCGGCCCGACGCACCACCGCACCACCCACCGATCCCGTCGTCCGGCGTGCCGTAACGCCCGGGGCCGGTGGTTCCACCCTCACCCCCAAAGGAGTCATCACATGACCCGCACCACCCTCACCCGTCGCAGCCTCGGCGCGCTGCTCGCCGCGGGCCTGCTGGCCGGCGGCCTGACCGCCTGCGGCAACAGCGACACCGGCGACAGCGCCGGTGGCGGCGACGGCAAGATCGTCCTCGGTTTCTCCCAGGTCGGCGCGGAGAGCGGCTGGCGTACCGCGAACACCACCTCGATCAAGGAGGCCGCTGCGGAGGCCGGGATCGAGCTGAAGTTCGACGACGCCCAGCAGAAGCAGGAGAACCAGATCAAGGCGATCCGTAACTTCATCCAGCAGAAGGTCGACGTGATCGCCTTCTCGCCGGTGGTGGAGTCCGGCTGGGACACCGTGCTCAAGGAGGCCAAGGACGCCAAGATCCCGGTGATCCTGACCGACCGCGCCGTCGACTCGGCCGACAAGAGCCTCTACAAGACCTTCATCGGCTCGGACTTCGTCAAGGAGGGCCGCCTCGCCGGTGAGTGGCTGGTCAAGGAGAAGCAGGCCGCGACCGGTCCGGTGAACATCGTCGAGCTGCAGGGCACCACCGGCTCGGCGCCGGCCAACGACCGCAAGAAGGGCTTCGCCGAGGCGATCGCCGCCAACCCGAACCTGAAGGTCGTCGCCTCGCAGAGCGGTGACTTCACCCGGGCCGGCGGCAAGCAGGTCATGGAGCAGTTCCTGAAGGCCAACCCGAAGATCGACGTGCTCTTCGCGCACAACGACGACATGGGCCTGGGCGCGCTCGAGGCGATCACCGCGGCCGGCAAGGTGCCGGGCAAGGACATCACCATCATCACCATCGACGCGGTCAAGGACGGCATGCAGGCCCTCGCCGACGGGAAGTTCAACTTCATCGCGGAGTGCAGCCCGCTGCTCGGCCCTCAGCTGATGGAGCTGGTGAAGAAGGTCAAGGCCGGCGAGGAGGTCCCCGTCCGCGTCGAGACCGAGGAGACCACGTTCACCCAGGAGCAGGCGAAGGCCGCTCTGCCCACCCGCAAGTACTGACCGGCCCGCCGCGTCCCCACGCGGCGTCCCCGGGCGGCGAATCCTCGCCGTGACGGCGTCGGGCCGGTGGTGTCGACGACACCACCGGCCCGACCGCCTCCCGCGCCGCACGCGCCGACGGACCGCGTCCGCCACGGGCGGTCGCACCCGTCCCGCACCGCCGCACACCACGAAAGGTCTGGTGGGATGTCGCAGAGGCATCCGGTCCTGACGATGACCGCGATCAGCAAACACTTCCCGGGAGTACGGGCCCTCGACGGCGTCGACTTCCGGCTCTTCCCCGGTGAGGTCCACGCCCTGATGGGCGAGAACGGCGCCGGCAAATCCACTTTGATCAAGGTGCTGACCGGCGTCTACGGCACGGACGCCGGCACCATCACCCTCGACGGCACCCAGGTCTCCTTCACCGGGCCGATGCAGGCCGCCGCGGCCGGCGTGAGCACCGTGTACCAGGAGGTCAACCTCTGCACCAACCTGTCGGTGGCGGAGAACATCTTCATCGGCCGCGAGCCGCGCCGAGGCGGCGCGATCAACTGGCGCCAGATGCGGCGCCAGGCACAGGAGGCGCTGGCCCGCCTCGACCTGCACATCGACGTCAGTGAGCTGCTCGGCAGCTACTCGCTGGCGGTGCAGCAGATGGTGGCCATCGCCCGCGCCGTCGACGTGCAGGCCCGGGTGCTCATCCTCGACGAGCCGACCTCCAGCCTGGACGCCGACGAGGTCGCGCAGCTGCTGCGGATCATGCGCCAGCTCCGCGACCAGGGCATCGCGATCCTCTTCGTCACCCACTTCCTCGACCAGGTCTACGGCATCGCCGACCGGATCACCGTGCTGCGCAACGGTCGCCTGGTCGGCGAGTACCTCACCGCCGACCTGCCCCAGCTCGCCCTGGTCGAGAAGATGATCGGCAAGGAACTCGACGCGTTGGAGCAGCTCGACTCCGAGGCCGGCAAGGATCCGGCCAGGGTGGCCGAGGGCAGCCCGCTGGTCGAGGCCGACGGGCTCGGGCGCAGCGGCGCGGTGGCGCCGTTCAGCCTGACCATCCACGCCGGTGAGGTGGTCGGCATGGCCGGCCTGCTCGGTTCGGGTCGTACCGAGGTGGCGCGGCTCTTCTTCGGCGCGGACCGCGCCGACAAGGGGCAGCTGGTCGTCGACGGCAAGCCCGTGGCGATCCGCAACCCGATCGCCGCGATCGACCGCGACATCGCCTTCTGCTCCGAGAACCGCCGCACCGAGGGCCTGATCGGCGAGCTGTCGGTGCGGGAGAACATCATCCTGGCCATGCAGGCCGCCCGGGGCTGGCTGCGGCCGGTGCCCCGGCGCAAGCAGGACGAGCTGGTGCAGCGCTGGATCGAGGCGCTGAGTATCCGTCCGGCCGACCCGGAAAGACCGGTGCGCAACCTCTCCGGCGGCAACCAGCAGAAGGTGCTGCTGGCCCGCTGGCTGATCACCGAGCCGCGGCTGCTGATCCTGGACGAACCGACCCGGGGCATCGACATCGGCGCGAAGACGGAGATCCAGCGCCTGGTGGCGCAGCTCTCCGACGGCGGCATGGCGGTGCTGTTCATCTCCGCGGAGCTGGAGGAGGTGCTGCGGCTCAGCCACAAGGTCGCCGTGATGCGGGACCGGCAGCTCGTCGCCCAGCTCACCAACGACGAATCCCTCGACGCCGACCGCGTCATGCGGGCCATCGCCAGTGGCGCCCGGCAGGAAGGGTTGGAGAAGGCATGAGCACAGTCAAGGCGCGCCTCGCGCCGGTTACCGGCCACCGGCTGTTCTGGCCGTTGGTGATGCTGGTCGTGCTGCTGGTGGCCAACACCGTGTACCGGCCGAGCTTCCTGTCGGTCGAACTGAAGAACGGTCACCTGTACGGCAGCCTGATCGACATTGTCCGGCTCAGCGCGCCGCTCATCCTGGTGGCGTTGGGCATGTCCCTGGTCATTGCGACCGGCGGCATCGACCTGTCGGTGGGCTCCGTGGTCGCGGTCAGCGGCGCGGTGGCCTGCCTCTGGATCAGCGAGCAACCCGACCAGAACAGCCTCGGCGGCGTGTTCACGGCGCTGGCCATCGCGTTCGGCCTCGCGCTGGTGCTCGGCGTCTGGAACGGGGTGCTGGTCGCCGTGATCGGCATCCAACCCATCATCGCCACGCTGATCCTGATGGTCGCCGGTCGTGGCCTGGCCCAGCTGATCACCTCCGGTCAGATCATCACCATCAACAGCGAGCCGTACAAGACGATCGGGGTGGGGCACCTGCTCACCCTGCCGTTCGCGATCATCATCGCCCTGGTGGTGGCGGTGATCGTGGCGGTGCTGACCCGGCGTACCGCGCTCGGCATGATCATCGAGTCGGTCGGCGGCAACGCTGAGGCCAGCCGGCTGGCCGGCATCCGCTCCCGGCGGATCACCCTCCTGGTGTACGTGGTGAGCGCGGCCTGCGCGGCGATCGCCGGGTTCATGATGACCGCGAACGTCTCCAGCGCCGACGGCAACGCCGCCGGCCTCTGGGTGGAGCTCGACGCGATCCTGGCCGTGGTCATCGGCGGCACCTCGCTGGCCGGCGGCCGGTTCTACCTCAGCGGCACCATCGTCGGCGCGCTGATCATCCAGACCCTGACCACCTCGGTGTACGCGATGAACATCGACCCGCAGACGGCGCTGCTGTTCAAGGCCGTGGTGGTGATCGCGGTCTGCCTCATCCAGGCCCCGGCGTTCCGCGCCCGGTTCCGCCGGAAGCGGACCCTGGCACCGCCCCCGCCCCCGGCGCCGACCGCCGAGAAGCAGAAGGAGCAGGTCCCGGCATGACCACCACACCACTGGCCGTACGCGCCGACCGGGCCTGGTGGCGGGTGCCGCAACGGCACGTGCCGGTGCTGGCCACCTTCGTCCTGCTGCTCGTCATGTACGGCGTCGGCGTCGCGCAGTACCGCGCCTTCTCCAACATCCAGGTCATCTTCAACATCTTCATCGACAACGGCTTCCTGCTCGTCGTCGCGGTGGGGATGACCTTCGTGATCCTCACCGGCGGCATCGACCTGTCGGTCGGTTCGGTGGTGGCGATGACCGCGATGGTCTCCGCGTCACTGCTGCGCGACGGGATGAATCCCGCGTTGGTGCTGGTGATCGCGCTGCTGATCGGCCCGGTGCTGGGGTTCGCGATGGGCTGCGTCATCCATTACTTCGACATCCAACCGTTCATCGTCACCCTGGCCGGCATGTTCTTCGCCCGGGGCATGTGCACCTGGATCAGTTCGACGTCGATCCCGATCACCGACGGGTTCTGGACCTCGGCGGCCCAGGAACGCATCCGGCTCGGCGAGAACTTCGTCTCGGTCAGCGTGTTGATCGCCCTGGCGGTGGTCGCGGTGGCGGCGTTCGCGCTGGCGTACACCCGGCTGGGCCGCAACGTGTACGCCATCGGTGGCAACCCGCAGTCGGCTCTGCTGATGGGCCTGCCGGTGGGGCGTACGAAGATCGCCGTCTACACGATCAGCGGGCTCTGTTCCGCGATCGGTGGCATCCTGCTCTCCTTCTACACCCTCTCCGGCGCGCCGCTGATCGCCATCGGCATGGAGTTGGACGTGATCGCCGCGGTGGTCATCGGTGGCACCCTGCTGACCGGTGGCTCGGGCTACGTGTTCGGCACCGTGCTGGGCGTCCTGGTGCTCGGCGTGATCCAGACGCTGATCACCTTCGACGGCAGCCTCAGCTCGTGGTGGACCAAGATCGTGATCGGGGCGCTGCTGTTCGCCTTCATCCTGCTCCAGCGTCTCGTCGGCATCCGCAAGAAGTGACCCCGACCGTTACCCCGGAAGGCAACTCCCATGACTGACCCATCGCCGGCCCCCGAGGTCTGGTTCCTGACCGGGAGCCAGGGTCTGTACGGCCCGGAGACCCTGCAGCAGGTGGCCGAGCAGTCCCGGCAGATCGCCGCGCGGCTCGACGCCGACCCCGCCATCCCCGCCCGGGTCGTGTGGAAGCCGGTGCTCACCTCCAGTGCCGAGATCCTGGCGGTCTGCCGCGACGCCGCCGTCCAGGGCGCGGTCGGGGTGATCGCCTGGATGCACACCTTCTCCCCCGCGAAGATGTGGATCTCCGGCCTGGACTCGCTGCGTACCCCGCTGCTGCACCTGCACACCCAGGCCAACGTGGCACTGCCCTGGTCCGAGATCGACATGGACTTCATGAATCTCAACCAGGCCGCGCACGGCGACCGGGAGTTCGGGTTCGTGCAGACCCGGCTCGGGGTGGCCCGCAAGACCGTCGCCGGCCACGTGAGCAACCCGCAGGTCACCGCCCGGATCGCAGCCTGGGTCCGGGCCGCGGTCGGGCACGCCGAGATGCGGTCGCTGCGGCTGGCCCGCTTCGGCGACAACATGCGCGACGTGGCAGTGACCGAGGGCGACAAGGTTGAGGCGGAGCTGCGCTTCGGCGTCTCGGTCAACACCTACGGCGTCAACGACCTGGTCGCGGCGGTCGACGCCGTCGCGGACGCCCGCGTCGACGAGTTGGTCAAGGAGTACGACGACAGCTACCGGCTGGTGCCCGAGCTGCGTGCGGGCGGGGAACGGCACGACTCCCTGCGCTACGCGGCCCGGATCGAGGCGGGGCTGCGCGAGTTCCTCGACGCCGGCGGGTTCCGGGCCTTCACCACCAACTTCGAGGACCTCGGCGGCCTGCGCCAGCTGCCCGGCATCGCCGTGCA
The DNA here is from genome assembly GCF_004348325.1 of Micromonospora sp. KC213. Classification (GTDB taxonomy): domain Bacteria; phylum Actinomycetota; class Actinomycetes; order Mycobacteriales; family Micromonosporaceae; genus Micromonospora. Next base: position 11,348 of record NZ_SMKF01000163.1, read on the forward strand.
GCGGCTGATGGCCGACGGCTACGGCTTCGGCGGCGAGGGGGACTGGAAGACCTCGGTGCTGGTCCGCACCCTGAAGGCGATGTCGGTCGGCACCACCGGCGGCACGTCCTTCATGGAGGACTACACCTACGACCTCACCCCGGGGCAGGAGGTGGTCCTCGGCGCGCACATGCTGGAGGTGTGCCCGACCATCGCCGCGGACACCCCGAACGTGGAGATCCACCCGCTGGGCATCGGCGGCCGGGAGGACCCGGTGCGGATGGTCTTCGACGCCCAGGCCGGCCCGGCCGTGGTGCTCGGCCTGGCCGACATGGGGGAGCGGTTCCGGCTGGTCGCCAACGAGATCGACGTGGTCACCCCGCCGCACCCGCTGCCGAAGCTGCCGGTGGCCCGGGCCGTGTGGCGGCCGCGTCCGGACCTGCCCCGGTCGGCGGAGGCGTGGCTCACCGCCGGCGCACCGCACCACACCGTCCTGTCCCAGGCGATCGGGGTCGAGGAGCTGTACGACCTGTCCGAGATGGTTTCCACCGAGCTGGTGGTCATCGACGCGGACACGACCACCCGGCGGCTCGCCGACGAACTGCGGTGGAACCAGGCCTACTACCGGTTGGCGCGCGGCTTCTGACCGCCGCGCCGCATGGGCGGTGGCTGACGTGTCCCCCTGGCACCGGGGCCGCGTCGGCCATCGCCCGCGGTACCGCGGATCGACACCGCCGTCACCGGTGGCGGTTGTCGATCCGGCTGGCCGGCGTGATCACCGCCGGTCGACGATGAGCACGAGGGAGCAGCCATGGGCCAGCAGCCGGGTACACGGGTCGCGGTGATGAGCGACGTGGCCCGGCTCGCCGGGGTCTCGCACCAGACCGTGTCGCGGGTGCTCAACAACCACCCCAGCGTCCGGCAGGAGACCCGTGAGCGGGTGCTGCGCGCCGTGCACCAGCTCAACTACCGCCCCAACGCGCTGGCCCGGGGGCTGGCCGGCCGCCGGTCCCGGGTGATCGGGGTGATCAGCTTCGACACCATCCTCTACGGTCCGGCGGCCACCCTGCTCGGAGTGGAGCGTGCCGCCCGGGCCGCCGGCTACGGCATCAGCATCGTGGCGCTGGAGCAGCTGGACCGGGCCGGGATGACGGCGGCGATCGACGCCCTCACCGAGCAGTCGGTGGCCGGGGTGGTCATCATCGCGCCGTTGATGACGGCGGCCATCGCGGTGCACGGGCTGCCCACCGGGGTGCCCGCCGTGGTGGTCGAGGCCGGCGGGGGAGCGGGGGTGCTGCCCAGCATCTCGGTGGACCAGATGACCGGGGCGCGGTTGGCCGTGGAGCATCTGCTCGGTCTGCGGCACGAGACGGTCTGGCACATCGGTGGCCCCCGCGACTGGCTGGAGGCACGCGCCCGGGTCGAGGGCTGGCGGCAGGCGCTGGACGCGGCCGGTCGGCCGGTGCCGCCGGTTCTCGTCGGCGACTGGAGCCCTCGCTCCGGGTACGAGATCGGGCTCTCCCTGGCCGACCGACCGGACGTCACGGCGGTGTTCTGCGCCAACGACCACCAGGCGCTGGGCCTGCTGAGCGCCCTGCATCAGCGGGGCCGGCGAGTGCCCGACGACGTCAGCGTGGTGGGGTTCGACGACATCCCGGAGGCCGAGTACCTGTCGCCGCCGCTGACCACCATCCGGCAGGACTTCGACGAGGTGGGTCGCCGGTGCGTGGCGACGCTGCTGGAGCTGCTCGACACCGACGCGACCGTCTCCGGCATCACCCGGCCGGCTGTCCCGCCGATGCTGGTGGCCCGGGCCAGCAGTGCCGCCCTGCCGCGCTGAGCGGCGACCCTGCTGTCCCGGAGTGAGTGAGCACGCCCCTACGCAGCGGAAAGGAAACGTTCGGATCCTTGACTCGGTTGATTTGTTGCGTTGACAATTCCTGTTTGTTAACGCTCACATCCCCGACGTGAGGGATTCATC
>NZ_SMKF01000164.1 GCF_004348325.1 Micromonospora sp. KC213
GTTCCGCCCCGGCCGGGGTGGGGGGTACGACGAGGGTCGCGAGCAGCACGGCCGCCACGGCACCGAGGACGGTCCGGGTGGAACGGGTACCGAGGACCGTCCGGGTGGGACGCCCGGCGGGTCCGGTGACCACCGTCCCGCTCGGCCGGAAGCTGTCGCGCACGCGGTGAGACTACCGCCGTCGGCGCGGGAGCGCGTGACGGGCGGCGGCCGGGCCGCGCCGGCCGGAACGCGGTGACCGGACCCGGATCCCTCGGGCGTGACGGCTCGTCAGGCGTCGGTCGGCTGGCTGGTGAAGAGGGCGAGCAGGTCGCCGACCTGGCGGTCCGACTCGGCCGGGTGCCGGAAGTGGCCGCGGGGGTTGACGGTGTACTCGTTGCGCCGCCCGACCCGGGTGCGCCGCAGGTAGCCGCCGGCTTCCAGGTCGGCGACGATGGCCTGGGCGGCGCGTTCGGTGACGCCGACCTCGTCGGCCACGTCGCGGAGTCGGGCGGTGGGGTTGCGGGCGATGGACAGCAGCACGTGCGCGTGGTTGGTGAGGAACGTCCAGTTCCGGGTGCTTCCGTTCTGCGCTGTCGTCGCCATGCCCGTCATCGTATGACCCCACCCTTCCGGTTCTCAGTGATGCCTTCCGGCACCGAGCCGACCGCATCCAGAGAAGCAGGAAATGCATATCACGTAAACCTTGACGTACCTTTTGTTGCGTGTGACGGTGGGGCGAGGCCGCCTGCGTCGCCGGCCGGTGTCATCAGGTGCCCACACGTCAGACCGAGGTGAGGCTATGACCGTGCAGGATCCGACGCAGGCGTTGGCCGAGTTGCACGCCGGAAACCGGCGTTTCGTCACCGGCACCCCACACCACCCCAACCAGGACGCGGCTCACCGGGCCGTCGTCGCCGGCGGGCAGCACCCCTTCGCGGTGATCGTCGGCTGCTCCGACTCCCGTCTCGCCGCCGAGATCATCTTCGATCGCGGCCTGGGCGACCTGTTCGTGGTCCGGACGGCCGGGCACACCGTCGGCCCGGAGGTGCTGGGCAGCGTCGAGTACGCGGTGAGCGTCCTCGGCGTTCCGCTGGTCGTGGTGCTCGGCCACGACTCCTGCGGTGCGGTGCAGGCGGCCCGGGAGGCCGCGTTGACCGGCACGACCCCGCCGGGGCACCTGGGTGCCGTGGTGGACGGGGTGGCCCCCAGCCTCCGGCGGGCCGCCGCGGCGGGCGTCGAGGACATCGACGGCATCGTGGACGTCCACATCGTCCAGACGGTGCAGACGTTGCAGGACAGTTCCGCCCTGCTGGCCGGTGAGGTGGCCGCCGGGCGGTGCGCGGTGGTCGGCATGTCGTACCGGCTGGCCGCCGGTGAGGTGCGGACGGTGGCCGCGTCGCCCGCCGCGGTCCTCGCGCCGGCGTCCCGGACCGACCTGGACCGGAGCGACCAGGACGACCGTGACCGGGCGGCGGTCGTCGCCGGCTGAACCCCACGACGCGACGAGGGCCGTCCCCGGTCGGGGAGGGCCCTCGGTCGTGAGCGTCCGTTAGAGCATCGACATGTGTACGTGGTCGGTGTGGTCCGATGGTCCGCTGTACGACTTCCACCCGGTCGCCGGGAACCAGATCTGCCGGTTCCAGATCACGTAGTAGATGCCGAGCCGGTCGGCGTTGCGGATCAGGAACGCGGTCAGGTTGTTGCCGTACCTGCGGGTGTCGTCGTTGTGCCAGGGCGCGAAGCCCTTGTTCTGCAACGACCAGTCGCAGGCCCGCCCCTTGGGATGCTCGAAGGGTCCGCCCGGGCGGTAGCAGCCGGCGAACCGGTTGAAGCCGGCCCGGCGTACCTCCTTGTAGGCATGCAGGGTACGCGGAGTGATCGTGCCGGAGGTGGTCGGGTCGGGCTCGGTCTTCGACTCCGGCTTCCAGTCGCCGTCGGCCGTGCGGCCCGGGCCGATCCGGGCCACCGGGGAGGTCGCGTCGACCAGTCCACCGGTGAAGCCGCGCCCGCCGACCAGGGCGAGGGCCTTCTCGGCCTCCTTGGTGTTGCGGGCCATCTGGTTGGTCAGCTTCGTCTGCTCGCGCACCTCGGCGTCGAGCGCCAGCTTGCCCTGCTCGGCGCGGTCCTTGGCGGCGGTGACCTCGGCGAGCTTCTGCGCGTTGACCATGTTCAGCTCGTCCAGCGTGGCGGCCCGCTTGACGAAGGAGTCGGGTGCGTCGCTCTCCAGCAACATCGCCACGGCACCGATCCGGCCGGTCCGGTAGGACTGCGCGGCGATCGTGGTGACCTGCGGTCGGAGCGCCTCCAGCTCGTCCTCGGCGCGCTTGACCTCCAACGCGAGCTGGAGTTGGCGCTTCTTCGACTTCTCCAGCTGTGCCTTCGCCTTGGTGTACTCGCGGTTGCGCTGCTCGATGACCTCGGTGAGTAGCTTGGGCTCCTCGCCCTCCTCGTGACCCGACGGGGTCGAGGGGGCGGCGTTCGCCGGGACCGGCCCGGCGAGGACGGCCAGCGCGGCCAGCACGGCCGCCACCGGTGTCCACCAGCGGCGTAGGGGTGCCGTCACAATGTTCCCTTCCGTCGACCGCCGACCGGGTTAGCTGACGGGTTCGGGACGGAAGTGGCCCCTACCGCGGTCGCGGATTCACCCCAGGTACCTGGTTCCCCGGTTCGCCGTACGGCGATTGGGCGGTGGCACCGCAGGCGCCGGTTCGCGCCTTCAGCGGTGACCGGCAGCGAGGTTACCCGAGAGGCATACCGGTGAGCTACGTCCTGAACCCGACTAAATGCGTTAATTCGAGGTGGCGGTGCGTGAGGAGTGACGCGTTCGTCAGGTTCCGGGTCGTCCACGGTGACGCTGTGGAGTTTCACCATGCGGTGTCGGTGCTCCTTTCCGGTTCGGGCCACCCTGCGGGGGCCGGGGTGGACGGTCCGGGTCGCGGGCCGCTCAACGCCTCCAGCGCGGCGTCCGGGTCGACCGGAGGGCGGGGTCTCGGCGCCGGGTCGGCGGGCTTTGTCGGGTCGTCGGCCGGGCCGCGGCCGGCAGCGGTGACGAGCGCGGCCAGACCGGTGGTCAGGGGTACGGCGGCGATCAGCCCCAGCGTCGCCACCGCGCTGCGGACGATCTCCTGGGTCAGGAACTCGCTGGTCAGGATCTGGCTCGCCGGCCTGCTGTCGGCCGTCAACAGGAGCAGCAGCGGCAGTGAGGCACCGGCGTACGCGAGCACGATGGTGTTCACCGTGGAGGCGATGTGCGCCCGGCCGACCCGGGTGGCGGACCGGTACAACTGCATCCGGGACAACCCCGGGTTGGCGTGGGCCAGTTCGGTCACGGTGGCCGCCTGGGTGACCGTGACGTCGTCGAGCACACCGAGCGACCCGATGATGATCCCGGCCAGCAGCAGTCCGTGCAGGTCCACATCGCGCTGGTACATCGACAGCGTGGTGGCCTCCTCGCTGCCGAACCCGGTGAGGTGGGTGGCGGCGATGGCCAGGCTGCCGAGGAGGCCGGTCAGCACCAGACTGCCGAGGGTGCCCAGGACCGCCACCGAGGTCTGCGCGGTGATCCCGTGGGTCAGGTACAGCACCACGAACATGATCAACGCCGAGCCGACGATGGCGATCAGCAGCGGCGAACCGCCGGCGGAGATGCCCGGCACGACGAAGGTGAGCAGGATCGCGAAGCTCGCGGCCAGCCCGGCCAGCGCAGCCACCCCGCGCAGCCGCCCGAACGCGATGATCGCGGCGGCGAAGAGCGCCGCCAGCCACACCAACGGCTCACCCCGCTGGTGCTCGGCGATGTCGTAGCGGCTGACCGTCGGGTCCGCCGGGTCGGTCAGCTTCACCAGCACGATCTCGTCGCCCACCGCCACCGTCGGTGCCCCTGGCCCGGCCGGAACGGGCGTCTGCACCTGCTGCCCGGCGTCCGGCCCCTGCTCGACCCGGACGGTGACGGTGCCGCACGGCCCCTGCGCCGGCCCGGCCGGGCCCTCCGGTTGCTCCGGGCAGGGCTCGGTCACCACCCGGGTCACCGTGGCGTGGTAGCGCGGTGCCTCCTCGCCGGGAGCCCGTTCCGGCGTGTTCCGGGGCCAGAGCACCACCGCGGCGATCACCGTGACGACGAACAACGGGACCACCGTCGCGACGAGGAGCCGCCGCACCCCGGGCGGGGTGGACGGAGTGGAACGGGTGTGGTCGGCGCCCATTGCGAGTCTCCCAACGATCCAGGGCGGAGTACGTGTCAGCCGGTCGGTCGGTTCACCCGCTTCGCGGGCCGGGAACCATGACGGCCCACGGGCGGGGTGGCGACGATGGACGCGGGGTCATCGTCGAAAGATGGTAGCCAGGCCCGCTGCCGGCTCGCCCGGTTCGTGCCGACCTGGGGGGCCGGAGGCGGCATCTTTGGAGACATGGACCACGATTCCGGAGCCGATGGCGGCCACGACACCGGTCATGGCCGGCCTGCCGTGCCTGTCGGGCACGACAGGCACGCCGGGCACGACCCGGAGATGTTCCGCCGGCGTTTCCAGGTCTGCCTGGCGCTCACCGTCGCGGTGGTGGCGACCAGCGACATGGTGCTGGACTGGTTCGACTACGCGCCGGGGTTCCCGGGACGATCACTGGTCGGGCCGGTGCTCGGCTCGGTGATCTTCTGGTGGGGTGGCTGGCCGTTCCTGGTCGGCGCCGTGCGGGAGGTACGCGACCGGGCTCCGGGGATGATGCTGCTGGTGGCGATGGCGATCAGTGTCGCGTACGCCGCCTCGCTCAGCACCAGCCTCGGCGCCTTCGACCTGGACTTCTGGTGGGAGTTGGCCGCGCTGGTCACGATCATGCTGCTGGGCCACTGGCAGGAGATGAAGGCCATCGGTCAGGCCCGGGGCGCGCTCGCCGCGTTGGCCGAACTCCTTCCCGACGACGCCGAGCGGATCGGTCCGGACGGCGAGGTCCTACGGGTGCCGCTCACCGAACTGGACGTCGGGGACGTGGTGCTGGTCCGGCCCGGCGGCCGGGTGCCGGCCGACGGGCGGATCGTCGACGGCGTCGCCGAACTGGACGAGTCGACGGTCACCGGGGAGTCCCGCCCGGTCACCCGCCAGGTGGGGGACCGGGTGGTCGCCGGCACGGTGGCGACCGACTCGGCGGTCCGGGTCCGCGTCGAGGCCGTCGGCGACCAGACCACCCTGGCCGGGATCCAACGCCTGGTCGCCCAGGCCCAGCAGTCCGGCGGGCGGGCGCAGGCGCTCGCCGACCGGTTCGCGGCCCTGCTGTTCTACGTCGCCACCGGCGGTGCCGTGCTGACCGCCCTGGCCTGGACGGCGCTGGGCGATCGGGACGAGGCCGTGGTGCGTACCGTCACCGTGCTGGTGATCGCCTGCCCGCACGCGCTGGGGCTGGCCATTCCGCTGGTGATCGCGCTCTCCACCGGGCTCGCCGCCCGGTCCGGGGTGCTGGTCCGGGACCGGTTGGCGCTGGAGCGGATGCGTACCGTCGACGCGGTGCTGTTCGACAAGACGGGCACGTTGACCCGGGGGCGGCACGTGGTCATCGGCGTGGCCGCCGCCCCCGGGGTCGGCGAGGACGAGGTGCTGCGGCTCGCCGCCGGGGTGGAGGCCGACAGCGAGCACCCGCTGGCCCGGGCGATCGTGGCGGCCGCCGCCGGTCGCGGCGGCCCGGCCCTGGCCGGCGGCTTCCGGTCCCTGCCGGGCCGGGGCGTCCAGGCGGAGATCGACGGTGCGTCGTACGCGGTCGGCGGCCCCACCCTGTTGCGTGAGTGGGGGCTCGCGCTTCCCGACGAGCTGATCCCGCCGGCTCGCCGCTGGGCCGGGCAGGGCGCGGCCGTACTGCATCTGGTCCGGCTGCCGGACACCGTCCTCGGTCTGCTGGCCCTCGCCGACGAGATACGCCCCGAGGCGCGGGAGGCGATCACGGCGCTGCGTGCGGAGGGGGTACGGACCATCGCCATGATCACCGGTGATGCCCGTGCGGTGGCCGAGGCGGTCGCCGCCGACCTGGGGTTCCGTCCCGGTGTGGACGAGGTCTTCGCCGAGGTGCTTCCCGCCGACAAGGACGGGAAGGTGACCGCGCTGCAGCGTCGGGGTCTGCGGGTGGCCATGGTCGGCGACGGGGTCAACGACGCCCCGGCGCTGGCCCGGGCGGATGTGGGCATCGCGATCGGGGCCGGCACCGACGTCGCGATCGAGTCGGCCGGGGTGGTGCTGGCCTCCTCCGACCCGCGCGGGGTGGCCGGGGTGCTCCGGCTGTCCCGCTCGGCGTACCGGAAGATGCTCCAGAACCTGGCCTGGGCGGCCGGCTACAACGTGGTGGCGCTCCCGCTGGCGGCCGGGGTGCTGGCCGGGGTCGGCCTGACGCTCAGCCCGGCCCTCGCCGCGGTGCTGATGTCGGCCTCCACGATCGTGGTCGCGCTCAACGCGCAACTGCTACGGCGAGTACGCCTCTGACGGATGGTGGGTTCGGTTAGTTTTGTCGGGTGCGGACGGCGACGGCGGCGACCACGGGCTGGTGGGCTCGCCTGCTGCTGCTCGCCGTCACACTGCTCGGCCTGGCCGCCATGCACACCATCGGCCATGGCACGCACGCCGGCGGCCAGCCGTCCGGCCATGCCGTCGCGGACCACGCCGACCGGCACCTGCCGGTTGCCGCGTTGCCGGGGACAGCGACCGGCGCCGACACCCCCGGAGGCGTCGACTGCGCCGGGGCGGCCTGCCGGCACGCGGCCGCGTTGCCGGGGACGGCGCGGTTCGCCGTCGACGCCGGTGCCGACTGCGCCGGGACCGGTTGCCGGCCCCCGGTGGTGCTGCCGGCCGGTGAACGCGGCGCCGCCCCGAGCGGCTGGAGCGTCTGCCTGGCGGTGCTCGGCGCGATCACGGTGGCGGTGCTGCTGGCGGTGCTGTTGCGGGCTCGACGCCGGCCCGGCGTCGGCGTGCGCCGCCCTACCGTGCGACCACCGGGACCGGGTGCGCCCCCGGGTCGGCCCGTCGGGCTTCGGCTCGCCACGGTGGCGGTGCTGCGCAGATAGGAGGCTCCGGCACGGGGCTCCCCCGTGTCTCCGGTCCACTGCGTTGTTTCCACACCGAAAGGTTCACATCGTGTCCATCCGTACCATCGCGCGTCGTGCCGCCCTGGCCGGCGCGACCGTCGCCGCCGTCCTCGCGCTGGCCGGCTGCTCCGGCGGCGACGACCACCGGGCCGGCTCCGGCCACCAGACGCCCGCCACCGGCGGTGCCTCGGCGGACGCGTCGACCGCCGCCGAGTTCGGCGACGCCGACGTGCTGTTCGCCCAGATGATGATCCCGCACCACGAGCAGGCGGTGCAGATGTCGGAACTGGCCGCGACCCGCGCTCAGGACGCCGAGGTCAAGCGGCTCGCGGCCCAGATCAAGGCCGCCCAGGCTCCGGAGATCGCCACCATGACGGCCTGGCTGACCGCCTGGGGTCGGCCGGTGCCGTCCGGCAGCCCAGCCCATGGCCATGGCTCCGAGGCGGAGCACGACATGCCCGGCATGATGTCCGACGAGGACATGGCCGAGCTGGCGGCGGCGTCCGGGGCGGAGTTCGACCGCCGGTTCGTCACGATGATGATCGAGCACCACGAGGGTGCGATCACCATGGCCGAGGACGAGATCGCCAAGGGGAAGAATCCCGAGGTCAAGGCGCTGGCCCAGCAGATCCGCACCACCCAGCGCGCCGAGATCGACACCATGAGAAAGCTGCTCGCCCGCCGCTGACCGGTTGGGCCCGTGGCCCGGCCTTCCGCGTTGATCATGAAGTTGGTGGCGCTGTCGGTCTTCCCGGCCGCCGCCAACTTCATGATCGGCCGCCGGTTCGGCGTTTCGGCAGGCCGCGCGGCAGTGGGTCAGCCGCGTTTCATGAGGCGGGCCACGGCGGCCATCATCTCGGCAGCCATCTCGTCGGCGCGGCCCTCGGCGGCGCCCTCCCGCATGCAGTGTCGGGCGTGCCCGTCGAGCAAACCGAGAGCGACCTTGTCCAGCGCGGCCTGAATGGCGGAGATCTGGGTCAGTACGTCGATGCAGTAGCGGTCCTCGTCGACCATCCGCTCGATGCCACGAACCTGGCCCTCGACGCGGCGCAGCCGCGCGAGCAGTTGTTCCTTGCTGGCGGTGTAGCCCCGGGTCGGAGTGCTCGGTGTGGTCATGACCACCAGAATAGCGTACCCCTGGGGGGTATGCTACCGTCGTCGCGTGGGCTACCCCTGGGGGGTATGGCCCGGCGTCAGGAGAGGAGAGCTGCCATGGTTACCACCACGTACCAGGTGCAGGGGATGACCTGCGGGCACTGCGTCAACTCGGTCAGCACGGAGGTGGGCGCGATCCAGGGTGTCACCGACGTACAGGTCGACCTGGCCACCGGCCGGGTCACCGTCACCAGCGAGAGCGCGCTGGACACCGACTCGGTGCGCGCCGCGGTCGACGAGGCCGGATACGACCTCGTCGACGCGTGAGCCGGACCGCCCGACCGCAGAGAGCCGAGAGGACACGATGCGCACCGCGACGAAGCTGAGCGGGTTCGCCCTCGGTCTCGCGGCGGCGTTCGGCGTGGCGTACGGGGCCGGTCACCTGGCCGGTCCCGTCACCCCGGCCGCCGAGACCCGCCGCGACGCCGCCAGCACCAGTCACGACTCCACCGCCACCGGCCACGAAGAAACCGGCCACGACGCCGGCGACGGCCACTCCGACGGCTCCCCGCGCCAGGCCGACGCCACCCACCTGCCCGGCGGTCTGCTCGTCTCCGACCGGGGCTACACCCTGCAACCCGTGGCCGCCCCGGCCGGGCAGTTCGCCTTCCGGATCACCGGCCCCGACGGTGCCCCCGTCACCCGCTACGACGTCGCGCACGACAAGCGGATGCATCTGATCGTCGCCCGGCGTGACCTGTCCGGTTTCCGCCACGTCCACCCCGAGCTCGGCCCGGACGGCACCTGGCGGGTCGACTCGCCCCTGGGCGGGCCCGGCGTCTGGCGGGCCTTCGCCGACTTCACCCCGTCGGGCGGGGAACCACTCACCCTCGGGGTCGACGTGACCGTGCCCGGCACGCTGGAACCCCGGCCGCTGCCCGCGCCGGCGACCAGCACCACCGTGAACGGATACGCCGTCACCCTCACCGGCACCCCGCGACCCGGGCACAGCAGCACCCTGACCCTCACCGTCAGTCGGAACGGTCAACCGGTCACCGACCTGGAGCCCTACCTCGGGGCGTACGGGCATCTGGTGGCGCTGCGTCAGGGCGACCTGGCGTACCTGCACGTACACCCGGAGGGCGCACCCGGCGACGGGCGGACCCCGGCCGGCCCGGCGGTGAGCTTCGCCGCCGAGGTGCCCTCCGCCGGCACCTACCGGCTGTACCTGGACTTCCGGCACGGCGGCGCGGTGCACACCGCCGAGTTCACGATGGTGGCAGGCCAGGAGGCCGCCGCGCCGATCACCACCGCGCCGATCACCACCGCGCCGACCACCACCCCGACCGTCGGCGCCGGGCACGGCGCCCCCGGCCACGGGCACGACTGACAGGAGGTGCCGCGATGACATCGACCGCGAAGTCGCTGCCGGTCGCCCCGAACCTGATCGAGCTGGCGATCGGCGGCATGACCTGCGCGTCCTGCGCCGCGCGGATCGAGAAGAAGCTCAACCGGATGCCGGGCGTCGAGGCCACGGTCAATTACGCAACCGAGAAGGCGACCGTCCGGTACGCCGACGACATCACCCCGGACGACCTGATCGCCACGGTGGAGAAGACCGGCTACACCGCCGCCCTGCCACCCCCGCCCAGCCCGGCGGGTGCGGCCGGTCCGGTCGCCGAGCCGGTGGACGAGCTGCGCGTGCTGCGTACCCGGCTGTGGGTGTCGGCGGCGCTCACCGTGCCGGTGATCGTGCTGGCGATGGTGCCGTCCTGGCAGTTCACCTACTGGCAGTGGCTGTCGCTCACCCTCGCCGCCCCGGTGGTCGGCTACGGCGGCCTGCCGTTCCACCGGGCCGCGCTGGTCAACCTGCGGCACGGCGCGGCCACCATGGACACCCTGGTCTCGCTCGGCACCCTGGCCGCGTTCGGTTGGTCGGTGTGGGCGCTGTTCCTCGGTGACGCCGGAACACCCGGGATGACCCATCCGTTCAGCCTCGACATCACTCGCGGCGGCGGCACCGGCAGCATCTACCTGGAGGTCGCCGCCGGGGTGACCACGTTCATCCTCGCCGGCCGCTACTTCGAGGCCCGCGCCAAGCGGACCGCCGGCGCGGCCCTGTGTGCCCTGCTGGAGCTGGGCGCCAAGGACGTGGCGGTGCTGCGCGAGGGCCGGGAGATCCGGATCCCGGTCGACCAGCTCGCGGTGGGGGACCGGTTCGTGGTCCGCCCCGGCGAGAAGATCGCCACCGACGGCGTGGTCGACGAGGGCACCTCCGCCGTGGACGCCAGCATGCTCACCGGCGAGTCCGTGCCGGTCGAGGTCGCACCCGGTGACACCGTGGTCGGCGCGACGATCAACGCGGGCGGCCGGCTGGTGGTCACCGCCACCCGGGTCGGCGCGGACACCCAGCTCGCCCAGATGGCGCAGCTGGTCGAGCAGGCGCAGACCGGCAAGGCGGCCGTGCAGCGACTCGCCGACCGGATCTCCGGGGTGTTCGTACCGATCGTGATCACCCTCGCCGCCGGCACCCTCGGCTGGTGGCTCGGCACCGGGTCGGGGCCGGGCGCCGCCTTCACCGCCGCGGTGGCCGTCCTGATCATCGCCTGCCCGTGCGCCCTGGGGCTGGCCACACCAACGGCGCTGCTGGTCGGCACCGGGCGGGGCGCGCAGCTCGGCATCCTGATCAAGGGGCCGGAGGTGCTGGAGTCCACCCGCCAGGTCGACACCGTCGTGCTGGACAAGACCGGCACGGTCACCACCGGGCGGATGACCCTGGTCGACGTGCTCCCCGCCGCCGGAGTCGACCACGCCGAACTGCTCAGGTTCGCCGGGGCGCTGGAGGCCGGCTCCGAGCACCCGATCGCCCGGGCCGTCGCCACCGGCGCCGCCGAGGCCGGGGCGCTACCCCCGGTCACCGGCTTCGCCAACGCCGAAGGGCTCGGCGTGACCGGCATGGTGGCGGGCCACGAGGTGACAGTCGGTCGGCTCCGGCTGCTGCGCGAGCGGGGTCTGGACGTACCGGAGGAGGTGTCGCGGGCGGCGACCGACGCGGAGGTCGCCGGCCGGACGGCGGTGCTGGCCGGCTGGGACGGTCGGGCGCGGGGTGTCCTCGCGGTCGCCGACGCGGTCAAGCCGACCAGCCGGGTGGCGGTCGACGGGCTGCGCGCCCTCGGGCTGACCCCGGTCCTGCTCACCGGCGACAACGCCACGGTCGCGCGGGCGGTGGCGGCCGAGGTCGGCATCGACGAGGTGATCGCCGAGGTGCTGCCCGTCGACAAGGTCGAGGTGGTCAAGCGCCTCCAGGCCGAGGGGAGGACGGTCGCCATGGTCGGCGACGGAGTCAACGACGCCGCCGCGCTGGCCCAGGCCGACCTGGGGCTGGCCATGGGCACCGGCACCGACGTGGCGATCGAGGCGTCCGATCTGACCCTGGTCCGCGGCGACCTGACCACGGCGGTGGACGCGATCCGGCTGTCCCGCCGGACGCTGGCCACCATCAGGGGCAACCTGTTCTGGGCCTTCGCCTACAACGTGGCCGCCCTGCCGCTGGCCGCCGCCGGGCTGCTCAACCCGATGGTCGCCGGGGCCGCGATGGCCTTCTCGTCGGTGTTCGTGGTCGCCAACAGCCTGCGACTGCGGCGGTTCCGTCCGGTCGCCGGAGGGTGACGCTTCGTGCCGTCGCCCTGGGGGCGGGGCATCGACGGCGACGGAGCCGGCGTGCAATCGGTCACGTTCCGTGGCCGTCGATGGGGGGCGGTCGGTTTCCGAACCGGACGACAGGGGTATTTCGCCGATGTCGCAGAAAGAACTATCAGGAGGCTCCCATGGGGTTCGACGAGAAGGTCGGCAACGCCACCGAGAACACCAGCGGCAAGATCAAGGAGGGCGTCGGCCGGGCCACCGACAACGAGCGCCTCGAGGCCGAGGGCCGCACCGAGCAGACCGGCGCCAAGCTCAAGCAGGCGGTGGAGAAGGTCAAGGACGCGTTCAAGAGCTGACGGACATCTCACACGCCGGGTCGACCCGCTGGTCGACCCGGCGTGTCGTATGTCCGGCCGCAACCTGCGGATCGTCCTATCGGCGACGGAAGGGGCCGGGTGCGCCGGCCCCTTCCCGTCAGTTGGGTGGAGCGCGCTCAGTGGCCGCGGGGCAGCGGGCGCCCCGGCGTGCCGGTGTCGAGCCGTGCCCGGTCGGCGGCGGAGGTGCCCGAGTCCCAGCCCTCGGCGTCCCGGACCGTCAGCCGGGAGCGCGTCACCCCGGGAAACAGGGCCGTCATCCGTTCGCGGACCGCGTCTGAGCGGGCGGCCAGCACCGGCAACAGCCGTTCCGGGCCGGCGACCTCGGCGGCCTGCCGGTCGGCCGCCTCGGTGGCCGCCCGCAGCCGTTCACCGATCCGCAGCGCGAACGCGTGCAGGAACGACTCGTCGTACGCCTTCGTCCGGCGACTCGCGCCCCGGCGCTCCCCGCGCCCGCGCAGCATCGCGGCGGTCGCCTGCACCAGCAGTGAGGTGTAGAGCAGTTCCACCGCCGCCAGGTCGGCCGGGAAACCCAGCACGGTCGCGAACCCGAGGTCGTCGGACCAGACCGACTCGCACCGGTTCGCGGCCGCCACCTCCTGCACCAGCAGCGCCTTCGCGCCCGCGTACGGGGCCTCGGTGCCCAACCGCACCCCGCCCGGCCGGTCGGCGCGCTCGGCGGTCGCCTCGACCAGCGCCCGGTCCAGGCTGTGCCGGGCGATGAGTTCCTGCGCCTTCCCGGTCAGCGCCTCCGCCTCGGCCGGGAAGGTGGTGGACTCCGCCTTGGCCAACAGCGCGCGGACCCGGTCGAGTAGCGGGGAGCCGCTGCGTCCGGCCGCGGCGTGCCGGGTCGCGGCCGGCGCGGCGCCACCCGGCGGCGGACGCAGCACCGCGACCGGCGGTAGCCCGTCCAGCAGCGCCAGCACCTCCACCACGGCCCGCAGCGCGGTGATCCGGTCCTCGCC
>NZ_SMKF01000165.1 GCF_004348325.1 Micromonospora sp. KC213
GGGTCGGGGGCCGCGCGGAGCGCACGCCCGGCGGCCGTGGCGGCTTCGTCGGGGGTACCCCGAAGGCGACCCAGCTCGCCCAGCGCCTCGGGGTGGACGCCAGCCGGCTGGCCACCGCCAGCGAGCTGCGGCAGGCGCCGAAGGTCGCGGTCGGTGACCGGGTCAACCACCAGCGGTACGGGCTGGGGCGGGTGCTGGCGGTGGAGGGGCACGGCCCGGGTGCCCGGGCGCAGATCGACTTCGGGGACCAGGCCCTGTGGCTGGTGCTGCGGCACGCCCCGATCGACAAGCTCTGACAGCCTGCCAGCAAGTCCGATCATCGTTGACGGCCCAGCAGTCGCGGCCCCGGCGTGTCGAGTCGCCCGGCCGCCACCGTATCGGCCGGCGGGGTGCCGGTCAGCAGGCGACGTCGATGCCCCGGGCGCGCAGGAACGGCGCCGGGTCGATCTGGTTCCACATCTGGCCCTGGTGCACCTCGAAGTGCAGGTGCGGGCCGGTGGAGTCGCCGGTGGAGCCCTCCAGGCCGATGACCTGGCCGGCGGCCACCCGGTCGCCGACGCTCACCTTCGCGGCGCTCAGGTGGGCGTAGTGGGTCAGGTAGCCGTTGCCGTGGTTGACCACCACGGAGATGCCGTAGCCGTCGCCGACGTCGCCGGCCTTCTCGATGGTGCCGCCGAACGCGGCCCGGACCGGGGTGCCGGCGGGCATCGCGAAGTCGATGCCCGCGTGCAGGGTGCCGCCGCGGGGGCCGTAGCACGAGGTGACCTGGGCGCCCTTCATCGGGATGACCCACGACGGCGCGGGCTTCGGCGTCGGTTTGCGGGACTTCTTCGGGGTGGGTAGGGGGGTGGTGGCCTTCTTCGTGGCCGTCGGTGACGGGCTGGCGCTCGGGCCCGCCGCCGTCGGGATCGGGGCGGCCGGCGGGCTCAGCGACACGGTCGCCTCCCGGGCAGAGCGGTCGGCCTGGTCGACGGCCTCCGCTCGGGCCCGGGCGTCGAGCGACACGGTGGTGGCGGTGGGGGTGTCGGCGGAGTCGAACGCGACCGTCGCGGCACCGGCGACGCCGAGGCCGACCAGGGCGACCGCGCCGACGATGAGGCCGCGACCGCCGCGGCGGCTGCGCCGGTGCCGGGCCGGTGCGGCCGGGATCGTTCTCTTTCCGGTTCTGCTGTCTTCCTGCACGTCGGACCTTCACACACTCGGCGGGCGGGGACCGGCCCATCCTGGGTGTCACCCGGACCGCCGGTGGGTACCGGGTACGGACGGCGGTCGGTGTCGGCTGCGACGACCCGCCCGTTTTGCGGGTTTGTCACCATGGGTGACGGCATTTCCGGGCAGGGTGTGCGGTGGCGTCGGTCACACCTCTCGTTGTGACGTAGGTGACCTGCGCACACGCAAAACCGCCCGGATCGTTCGATCCGGGCGGTCAACGGGCGACACGCAGCGTCAGGAGGCCGCTGCTTCGCTGTAATATGCCTCGACTTGCAGCTTGATGTCCACTCCGCGCTCCTGGAGCCAGGGCACCGGGTCCAGTGGCTCGCCCTTGACATGGATCTCCAGGTGCAGGTGGGAGCCGTACGAGTGGCCCGTGTTGCCCACCAGGCCGAGCTGGTCACCGGCCTTGACCTGCTGCCCTTCCCGGACGCTGACCTCCGAGGAGTGGCCGTAGATGGCCTCGCTGCCGTCGGGGTGCTGGACGATCACGGCGTAGCCGTAGCCGCCGAACCAGCCGGCCTTCGTGACGGTGCCGGAGTGGATCGCGACGTACGGGGTGCCCTCCGGCGCGACCAGGTCGATGCCGGTGTGCAGCTTGCCCCAGCGCATCCCGTACGGGGAGTTGAAGTCGTAGCCCTGCAGGGGCAGCAGCCACGGGTCCGCCTCGGTGGAGGCTCCGTTGCCGCCCCGGACGGTGTCCCGGCTGGCGCGGTCGGCGGCCTCGGCGCGGGCCGCCGCGTCCTGGCTGGTGACCGAAGCCTGCTTCAGCTCGTCGAGCACCGACGGGTTCACGCTCTTGCTGTCGGGGAGGGCGTTCGCGCCGAGGGCGACGATGCCGGCTCCCACGAAGGCGGTGGTGACGACCGCCGCGTAGCGGCTCCGTGGGGGGGTGGGTACACGGCGGCGGCCACGATATCTATCGGGCTCAGACGACAGGCGCTGGCGCACGCACACCCTCCGTTGTCGGGGATCCGATGCCGAGTCGGGCCGTTCGGTGAAGTGCGGTCGAACGTCCGTTGGCGGCGTCGTCACCCGTCGGTGGACCTGATGACAACCGTGGACACGTTAGCCCTCCGCCGCCCCCGTCACAAGCGGAAGCGCCGAACCGCTGCGGCTTTCTGTCCCTTTCTGTCCGACATTGTCACGCCTCGGCTCGCCGTACGGCTGCCCCCCTGACTGCCCGTAAGTTGCGTACAGTGACCATTCGGCGGAGGTGTCCGGCTTCCGTGCGGAGGGCTCGGGCGATAGGGCGGCGGGCCGGTTTTTCCGTCCCCCCGCCGTCGGGTTACCGTTCGTTCAGGTGGTAGCCGCGAGCCCGTGGAAGGTGTGCGCTGATGAGCTCTCGTATCCGGGTCGTCGTCGCCAAGCCGGGCCTCGACGGCCACGACCGCGGCGCCAAGGTCGTCGCCCGCGCCCTTCGCGACGCCGGCATGGAGGTCATCTACACCGGCCTGCACCAGACGCCCGAGCAGATCGTGGAGACCGCCATCCAGGAGGACGCCGACGCGGTCGGGCTCTCCGTTCTCTCCGGCGCGCACATGACGCTCTTTCGTCGGGTGCTGGAGCTGCTCGCAGCGCGAGACGCCCGGGACATCGTCGTCTTCGGCGGCGGGATCATCCCGGATGCCGACATTCCCGAGTTGGAACAGCTCGGCGTCGCGAAGATCTTCACCCCGGGGGCGACCACCCAGTCGATCGTCGACTGGGTCCGGGCCAACGTCGCCCAGGCCGTCGCCTGACGCCTCGCCACCTCGCCAGCGCTGGCCATCCGACGCTGGCCACTCGACGCAACGCGCCGGGTGTGCGACCCGCGCCGGGTGTGCGACCCGGAAACGGATGCGGGCAGGGGGAAGGGCCGGACGCACCCCTCACACGCCCGGCCCTTCTATGCACGATGCCCCGCCGCCACCCCTCGACCGACAGGGCATCGGCCGCTCCCGCCGTCGCGCCATCAGCGCTCCGACATCAGACTCAACGACGCCCCCAGCAGGGGGTTACGCCCCTTTTCCGGGATCTTCGGCAGCCGGTGCGGCCGAACGCCGAGCACCGGCGCGTCGCGCGCGGCACGCTGTGCATTACCGCACACCACGCACCCGCTCGGTTGCCGCCGGTCCTCTTCTCGCTAGGCTGCGGCCGACGACCTGTTTGAACTGATGACGGGCGTCAACGGAGTTTCCACAACGCTGGTGGCGGCGCGACGGCGCGCCGCGGAGACGGGACGGGACGCGCAATCGTGGACCTGTACGAGTACCAGGGGCGGGACCTGTTCGAGCGGCACGGCTTGCCCGTGCTCGCCGGCGGCGTCGCCACTACCCCGGAGGAGGCCCGCGCGATCGCCGAACGCCTCGGCGGTCGGGTGGTCGTCAAGGCACAGGTGAAGGTCGGCGGCCGAGGCAAGGCCGGCGGCGTCAAGCTGGCCGAGGGCGCGGAGGAGACGGTGGCCCGGGCCACCGACATCCTCGGCATGGACATCAAGGGTCACACCGTCCACAAGGTCATGATCACCGTGACCGCGGACGTGGCCGAGGAGTACTACTTCTCCTACCTGCTCGACCGGGCGAACCGCACCTTCCTCTGCATCGCCAGCGTCGCCGGCGGCATGGACATCGAGCAGGTCGCCGCGGACACCCCGGACAAGGTGGTCAAGGCCCCGATCGACGCCGTCAAGGGCGTGGACGAGGCCAAGGCTCGCGAGATCGTCGCCGCCGCCGGTTTCCCGGCCGAGGTCGCCGACCAGGTCGTCGAGGTCGCCGTGGGGCTGTGGCAGGCATTCGTGGCCGAGGACGCCACGCTGGTCGAGGTGAACCCGCTGGCCAAGACGGGCGAGGGCAAGCTGCTGCTGCTCGACGCCAAGATCACCCTCGACGAGAACGCCGGCTTCCGGCACCCGGACCACGAGGCCCTGGTCGACCAGGCCACGGTGGACCCGCTGGAGCAGGCCGCCAAGGAGAAGGACCTCAACTACGTCAAGCTCGACGGTGAGGTCGGCATCATCGGCAACGGCGCGGGCCTGGTCATGTCGACGCTCGACGTGGTCGCGTACGCCGGCGAGCGGCACGGCGGTGTCAAGCCGGCCAACTTCCTCGACATCGGCGGCGGCGCGAGCGCCGAGGTGATGGCCAACGGCCTGGAGATCGTGCTCTCCGACCCGTCGGTGAGGAGCGTCTTCGTCAACGTCTTCGGCGGCATCACCGCCTGCGACGCCGTGGCCAACGGCATCGTGCAGGCGTTGGCCCTGCTGGAGCAGCGCGGCGAGAAGGCCACGAAGCCGCTCGTCGTCCGGCTCGACGGCAACAACGCCGAGGCCGGTCGGGCGATCCTCGACGGCGCGAACAACCCGCTGATCCAGCGGGTCGACACCATGGACGGCGCGGCCGAGCGGGCCGCCGAGCTGGCGGCTGCGGGGGTCTGACAATGGCGATCTGGCTGACCAAGGACTCGAAGGTCATCGTCCAGGGGATGACCGGCTCCGAGGGCATGAAGCACACCCGGCGGATGCTCGCCGCCGGCACCACCGTCGTCGGCGGCGTCAACCCGCGCAAGGCCGGCACCACCGTCGACTTCGACGGCACCGAGCTGCCGGTCTTCGCCTCCGTCGCGGACGCGATGAAGGAGACCGGGGCTGACGTCACCGTCATCTTCGTGCCGCCGCAGTTCACCAAGGGCGCGGTGGTCGAGGCCATCGACGCGGAGATCCCGCTGGCCGTGGTGATCACCGAGGGCGTGCCGGTGCACGACACCGCCTCGTTCTGGGCCTACAACGTGGCCAAGGGGGCCAAGACCCGGATCATCGGCCCGAACTGCCCCGGTATCGCCTCGCCGGGCGCCTCCAACGCCGGCATCATCCCGGCCGACATCACCGGCACCGGCCGGATCGGCCTGGTCAGCAAGAGCGGCACGCTGACCTACCAGATGATGTACGAGCTGCGTGACATCGGTTTTTCCACCTGCGTGGGCATCGGCGGTGACCCGATCATCGGGACCACCCACATCGACGCCCTCGCCGCGTTCGAGGCCGACCCGGAGACCGACGCGATCGTGATGATCGGCGAAATCGGCGGCGACGCCGAGGAGCGGGCCGCCGACTTCATCAAGGCCAACGTCACCAAGCCGGTGGTCGGCTACATCGCCGGCTTCACCGCGCCCCCCGGCAAGACCATGGGCCACGCCGGTGCCATCATCTCCGGCTCGGCGGGCACCGCCGAGGCGAAGAAGGAGGCGCTGGAGGCCGTCGGCGTCAAGGTCGGGAAGACCCCGACCGAGACCGCCAAGCTGATGCGGGAGATCATGTCCGGCCGCTGAGCGGACGGACACGGACCAGCCGGCCGCTGAGCGGACGGACACGGACCAGCCGGCCGCTGAGCGGACGGACACGGACCAGCCGGCCGCCGAGCGGACGGGACGGGATGTCGAGGGGGTCGGCCGGTGACGGTCGGCCCCCTCAGCGGTTGTCCCAGAGCGGATACGTACCGGTGGCTCGCCAGATCGCGGTGCCGATGATGTTGATCACGCCGAAGGCGATGGCCAGGTAGCCGAGCAGGGGCGACTGCCCGTACCGTTTGGCGTCCCGGATCGACAGGTAGCCGAAGACGATGCCCAGGATGCCGCAGCAGATCAAGCCCAGGACGATGCCGAGGATGCCCCACAGCGTGGTGCGGTCCCTGCCGGCCGCCGGTGGCGGCGGGGGCGGCGGGTACGGAGTGGTCACGGCTTCCTCCCAGCGCTCGGTGCCGCGACGTCGGTCGCGTCCTGCGCCGAGGCTAAACCGGATCGGGGCCCGGAACCGGTGGATCAGGGAACTCGCCGGCTACCGGGCGGCCCCACCGGGCAGCCGGCATCCCTCCGGCGTGCCAGAGTAGACCCGATGTCCTCGGTCACCCCTGATCAGCCCCGCCGTCCTGCCGGCGTGCACGCCGACGCCCGTCCGCCCGACCGGCCGACGGCGGGTTCCCGGGTGCCGTCTCCCCGCCACCCCGAGTCGTCCCGGAGCCGAGCGCCGCTGCCGGTCGCGGCCGGCGTCGCCGCCGTCTGGGCCGCCGTCACGTCGTACCTTCCGGTCGCCCTGGTGCTGGGATTGGCCCAGCTCAGCGAGGACGCCGCCACGCTGCCGGGCGCACTGCGCGCCGGGCTGGCCGGCTGGCTGCTCGGTCACGGCGTTCCGTTGCAGACCACCGCCGGCCCGCTCGGTCTGGTCCCGCTGGCGCTGACCGTGCTGGTGTTCTGGCGGCTGACCCGCGCGGGGGTGCACACCACCCGGGCCATGGGCGCGCGCGGCCGACGCTCCCCACGGCAGGCACTCACCGCCGCGGTCGCCGTCGGCATCGGGTACGCGCTGCTCGGCGTCCTCGCCGCGCTGCTGGTCGGCTCCGGAAGCGGCCTGGGGGTGTCGCCGGTCCGCGCCGGGGTCAGCTTCGCGCTCGTCGGCGTGCTGGGCGCGTTGGCCGGGGCGGTGCGCACCACCGGTGTCGCCGGCCTGCTCGCCGAGCACGCGCCCGGCCCGGTGCGCGACGGGGTGCGTACCGGGCTGGTGGCCGGGCTGCTGCTGTTCGGCGCGGGGGCCGGGGCGGCCGGACTGGCGGTGGCGACCGGCGGGGGCGACGCGGCCGACATGATCGGGGCGTACCGCACGGGGGTGGCCGGGCAGGCCGGCATCACCCTGGTCAGTCTCGCCTACGCGCCGAACGCCACGGTCTGGTCGACCGCCTACCTGCTCGGGCCCGGGTTCGCCGTCGGCACCGGCACGGCGGTGCGCACCAGCGAGGTGACGGTGGGAGCCCTGCCCGCCGTACCGCTGCTCGCCGGGCTGCCGAGCGGCCCGGTCGAGGGTCTCGGGGCCGCTCTGCTCGCGGTGCCGGTGCTGGCCGGCATGGCCGCCGGCTGGCTGCTCACCCGCCGGCTGTCCCGCCCGACCGGCGAGGAGCGGGCGGAGCCGGGCTGGCCCGCGCTGCTCGGCCCGGCGGCGTTCGCCGGCCCGGTCGCGGGCCTGCTCGCCGCCCTGGCCGCCGGGCTCTCCGGTGGCCCGCTCGGCAACGGCCGGTTGGCCGAGATCGGCCCGGTGGTCTGGCAGGTGGGGCTGGTGGCGACCGCCGTGGTGACCGTCGGTGCGCTGCTCGGGGCTGCCGCCGGCAAGCTGCTCGGTCGCCGCTGACCCGGCCGAGGCGGGGCGGAAGGCAGCCTGCGCAGGGGCCCGGATCGTGCCCGGAAAACCCGACGGGCGCCCCGGCGCATTGCCGGGTCGCCCGTCGCGGTCGTCGTTCGGAACCGGTTCGGCGTTGCCGTCCGCCTCAGAACCGGTTCGGCAGGCCGTCGAGACCGACGACGAGGTTCACGATGAGCCCGAGCACACCCAGGCCGACGGCGACCGCGCCGCAGATCAGGCCCGCCTTGGCCTGACCGCCGTTGCTGGCCAGCCCCTGGGCCGCCTTCTGCCTGCCCATCCAGCCGGTGACCACCGCGGCGATGCCGAGCGGGATGCCCAGGGAGAAGCAGCAGAGCATCGGAATCGAGACGATGCCCAGGATCATCGACACCAGGCCGAGGGTGTTCTGCTGCCCGGCCGGCTGCGGGTACCCGGCGCCCGGGTGCGTCGGCGGGCCGTAGGGCTGGGCCTGCCGATCCGCCGGCTGCCCGTACGGCTGGCCCGGGGCGGGCTGACCGTACGGCGCCTGCGGCGGCTGGGCGTACGGGTCCGCCGGCTGGCCCGGGGCGGGCTGGCCGTACGGGTCGTGCGGGGGCTGTTGACCGTACGGGTCGTGCGGGGGCTGCTGGCCGTACGGGTCCTGGCCGGGGGGTCCGGGCTGCATGTCGACGGTGCTCCTCGATCGCTGGTCGTCAGTACTGGCTGCCGCTGGAGCCGTTCATCATGCCGGCCAGGCCACCGGCGAGGCAGCAGACCAGAACGATCGCCAGCCAGACGGCACCGATGATGATGGCCCACTTCGACCACTTCTTCGACTCGGCGGCCGCCGCCTGCGCGCCGGCGTAGTCGCCCTGCTGCAGCAGCGGGTTGACCTTCGAGGCGTTGATGATGGCGGGGATCGCCAGCGGCCAGAAGAGGAAGATGGCGACAATGGACATTGTCATGTTGTTGTTGATCGGCTGCTGCGCAGGGTTCGGCTGACCGGGCTGCATGAAAACTCCTCTTTTGTGGCACTGTCGTGCCTGTTCATCCGTGAAGGGTGCGGCGTCGGGCGTACACCCGTCACCGAGCGACCGGCAGCGTATCGCGTACGTGCCACATTCGTGGTCACCCGGATCGCCACCGCCCGAACGCCGGGCGTCCCGACCTGCCCGATACGCTGGCCTGGTGACCGAGCCCGCGCCCGCCGCCCGCCTCGTCGTCCTCATCTCCGGTTCCGGCAGCAACCTGCAGGCGCTGCTGGACGCCGCCGCCGACCCGGCGTACGGGGCGAAGGTGGTCGCCGTCGGCGCCGACCGGGACGGGATCGCCGGCCTGGACCGGGCCACCGCCGCCGGGGTGCCGACCTTCGTGGAACGGGTGCGGGACCATCGCACCCGGGAGGACTGGGACCGGGCGTTGACCGCGCGGGTCGCCGAACACCGGCCCGACCTGGTGGTCTCGGCCGGCTTCCTCAAACTGGCCGGTCCCCACTTCCTGGCCACGTTCGGGGGCCGCTACCTGAACACGCACAACACGCTGCTGCCGGCGTTCCCCGGCATCCACGGTCCCCGGGACGCCCTCGCGTACGGCGTCAAGATCACCGGGGCCACCCTCTTCTTCGTCGACGCCGGGACGGACACCGGCCCGATCGTCGCCCAGGTCGCCGTGCCGGTGCGGGACGACGACGACGAGGAGACGCTCACCGAGCGCATCAAGGAGGCCGAGCGCCGCCAGCTCGTCGAGCAGGTCGGTCGCCTGGTCCGTGAAGGTTGGACGATCACCGGAAGGAAGGTCACGGTCGGAGTGAGTGCCACTCAGGACGAGCGCCGCCCCATCAGGCGGGCACTGGTCAGCGTCTACGACAAGAGCGGGCTGGTCGAGCTGGCGCGGGCACTGCACGACGCCGGGGTGGAGATCGTCTCGACCGGCAGCACCGCCGCCACCATCTCCGGTGCGGGCGTGCCGGTGACCCCGGTGGAGCAGGTGACCGGCTTCCCGGAGATTCTCGACGGCCGGGTCAAGACGCTGCACCCGAAGATCCACGGTGGCCTCCTCGCCGACCTGCGCAAGGACGCCCATGCCCGCCAGCTCGACGAGCACGGCATCGCCGGCATCGACCTGCTGGTCTCCAACCTCTACCCGTTCCAGGCCACCGTCGCCTCCGGCGCCGGCCAGGACGAGTGTGTCGAGCAGATCGACATCGGCGGTCCGGCGATGGTCCGCGCCGCCGCCAAGAACCACGCCTCGGTGGCGGTGGTGACCGACCCGGCGGCGTACCCGGCACTGCTGGCCGCGCTCGCCGAGGGCGGCTTCACGCTGGCCCAGCGGCGGGCGCTCGCCGCCCGCGCCTTCGCCGACATCGCCGAGTACGACGTGGCGGTCGCCGAGTGGTTCGCGCGGCAGTTCACCCCGGAGGGTGAGCGGTGGCCGCGCTTCGCCGGGCTGGCCCTACGCCGGCAGGCGGTGCTGCGCTACGGCGAGAACCCGCACCAGGACGCCGCCGTGTACGCCGACCCGGCGGGTCCGTCCGGGCTGGCCCAGGCCGAGCAGTTGCACGGCAAGGAGATGTCCTACAACAACTACGTCGACGCGGACGCCGCCTGGCGGGCCGCCCACGACTTTTCCGACGAGCCGGCTGTGGCGATCATCAAGCACGCGAACCCGTGCGGCATCGCGGTCGGCGCCGACGTCGCCGAGGCGCACCGCAAGGCTCACGCCTGCGACCCGGTGTCGGCCTTCGGTGGTGTGATCGCGGTGAACCGCCCGGTGAGCGTGGCGATGGCCCGGCAGGTCGCGGAGATCTTCACCGAGGTCGTGGTGGCCCCCGGCTACGACGCGGGTGCCGTCGAGATCCTGCAGGCCAGGAAGAACGTCCGCCTGCTGCGCGCCCCGCAGTTCGCGCCGCAGGCGACGGAGTGGCGCCAGGTCTCCGGCGGTGTGCTGGTGCAGGGGCGGGACCGGGTCGACGCCGAAGGCGACGACCCCGCCAGCTGGCGGCTGGCCACCGGCGAGGCGGCCGACCCGGCCACCCTGGCCGACCTGGTCTTCGCCTGGCGGGCGGTCCGAGCGGTGAAGAGCAACGCGATCCTGCTGGCCAAGGACGGTGCCTCGGTCGGGGTCGGCATGGGCCAGGTCAACCGGGTCGACTCGGCACGGCTGGCGGTAGACCGGGCGGGTGCGGACCGGGCTCGGGGCGCGGTGGCCGCCTCGGACGCGTTCTTCCCGTTCGCCGACGGCCCGCGCATCCTCATCGAGGCGGGCGTCAGGGCCATCGTGCAGCCCGGCGGTTCCGTCCGTGACGAGGAGACCATCGCCGCCTGCAAGGAGGCCGGGGTGACCATGTACCTCACCGGCACCCGCCACTTCTTCCACTGAGCGCGACGGTTGAGGCCCGCCCCGACGTCGGGGCGGGCCTCAACCGTCGCGGTTTGCGGCGTACCGGGGCATTTCTGCGACCGTAAACCACAACCTGGCGCAGGCGGCCCGACGGACCCCCCGCCGGACGAGCACACCCCCATGAGACGATCAGGTGGTGACGGCGACCATCCTGGACGGCAAGGCAACCGCGGCGGAGATCAAGGACGAGCTGCGGACACGGGTCAAGGCGCTCGCGGAGCGCGGCATCACCCCCGGCCTGGGCACGGTCCTGGTCGGGGCGGACCCGGGCTCCCAGGCGTACGTCGACGGCAAGCACCGGGACTGCGCCGAGGTGGGGGTCGCCTCCATCCGCCGCGAGCTGCCCGCCGACGCCACCCAGCAGCAGGTCGACGGGGTTCTCGCCGAGCTGAACGCCGATCCGGCCTGCCACGGCTACATCGTCCAGCTGCCGCTGCCGGCTCACCTGGACACCCAGCGGGCGCTGGAGATGATCGACCCGGACAAGGACGCCGACGGCCTGCACCCGGTCAACCTGGGCCGCCTCGTGCTCGGCTACGACGGTCCGTTGCCCTGCACCCCACGGGGCATCGTCGAGCTGCTGCGCCGGCACGACGTGCCGTTGCGCGGCGCCAAGGTGGCGGTGGTCGGCCGGGGCAACACGGTGGGTCGGCCGCTCGGCCTGCTGCTCACCCGGCGCAGCGAGAACGCGACGGTGACCCTCTGCCACACCGGCACCCTGGACCTCGCCTCGCACACCCGGGCCGCGGACGTGGTGATCGTCGCGGCGGGGGTGCCGGGGCTGCTCACCGCCGAGATGGTCACGCCCGGCGCGACCGTGGTCGACGTCGGCATCACCCGGGTCATCGGGGCGGATGGCAAGGGGCGCTACACCGGCGACGTCGACCCGGAGGTGGCCGAGGTGGCCGGAAAGCTCGTGCCGATGCCCGGCGGGGTGGGGCCGATGACGCGGGCCATGCTGCTGACCAACGTGGTCGAGCGGGCCGAACGGGACTGACGCTGCCGCAAGCGGTCGACGGTGACGTTCGCCCCATCCGGCCGATGCCCGCCGCCCCTGGCCCGACCGGTGCCAGGATGGCTGATACGGTCCGGAAAACCGACTGGTATCAGGGAGTGGGACGACCATGGGTAAGAAGGTCACTGTCGTCGGGGCCGGCTTCTACGGCTCCACCACCGCACAGCGCCTGGCCGAGTACGACGTCTTCGACACCGTCGTGATCACCGACATCGTGGAGGGCAAGCCGGCGGGTCTCGCGCTGGACCTCAACCAGTCGCGTGCGATCGAGGGCTTCGAGACCAAGGTCGTCGGGGTCACCACCGGCCCGAACGGTGAGGGCTACGAGGCCATCGAGGGCTCGGACGTCGTCGTCATCACCGCCGGACTGCCCCGCAAGCCGGGCATGAGCCGGATGGACCTGCTGGAGACGAACGCCAAGATCGTCCGTCAGGTGTCCGAGAACGTTGCCAAGTACGCGCCGAACGCCGTCGTCATCGTCGTGTCGAACCCGCTGGACGAGATGACCGCGCTGGCCCAGCTCGCCACCCAGTTCCCGCGTAACCGGGTGCTCGGCCAGGCCGGCATGCTCGACACCGCCCGGTTCACCAACTTCGTCGCCGAGGCGCTCCAGGTACCGGTGAAGTCGGTGAAGACGCTGACTCTCGGCTCGCACGGGGACACCATGGTCCCGGTCCCGTCGAAGAGCTCCGTCGGCGGCCGGCCGTTGCGCGAGGTGATGCCGGCCGAGCAGATCGAGGAGCTGGTCGTGAAGACCCGCAACGGTGGCGCCGAGGTGGTCGCGCTGCTGAAGACCGGCTCCGCCTACTACGCCCCGTCCGCCGCCGCCGCGCGGATGGCCAGGGCCGTCGCGGAGGACTCCGGCGAGGTCATGCCGGTCTGCGCCTGGGTCGACGGCGAGTTCGGCATCTCCGGGGTCTACCTGGGCGTCGAGGCGGAGATCGGCGCCGAGGGCGTCAAGAAGGTCGTCGAGACGGAACTGGACGCCGACGAGCTGGCCAGCCTCAAGGAGGCCGCCGAGGCGGTGCGCGCCAAGCAGTCCGACGTCGCCAACATGTGATCCACCCGTACCACCGCAAGGGGCACGCCGGCCCACCGGCGTGCCCCTTGCGCGTCCCACCCGCCGGTCCACTCCGTTGATCATGAAGTTGGCGACCCGGTGAAGATCGGCTCCGGCGTCAACTTCATGATCAATCCGGGGT
>NZ_SMKF01000166.1 GCF_004348325.1 Micromonospora sp. KC213
GCCCTCTCCGCCCGCCTGGCCGAGCCCCCCATCACCCTCACCTGACTGCCCGCCGCACCCCGAACCCGCCTCGCCTCGCCTCGCCAGCGGCGGTGGTGCGGCCGGCGGCCGCCAGGGAGCATCATCCACTCCGGCTGCGCCACATTGGGCCGATCCGCAGCGCGGAAGCAGTCGGATGGCGCAATCGAAGCTGATCAAGTGCCGGGACTCACCTACCTGGCGCGAGCGAAGATCAGGCTAGGTCGGATGGGCGGTCGTCGTAGGCTCGGCGGGGTCCGCAGACGTCGGACAGGGCACAACGCTTCGTGGACCCATCGGAGATCGACCGGACGGTGAC
Organism: Micromonospora sp. KC213; assembly: GCF_004348325.1. Classification (GTDB taxonomy): domain Bacteria; phylum Actinomycetota; class Actinomycetes; order Mycobacteriales; family Micromonosporaceae; genus Micromonospora. The sequence goes on from NZ_SMKF01000166.1 coordinate 338, forward strand.
CGTCCCGCTCGGCGGGTGGCGGGACACCACCTTCCCCAGGCCGTCGGGGGTCTCCACCCGTTGACCGCTCGCCGGATAGTCGCTGCTCGCGGCATACAGCGGATGCTCGTACTTCAGGCAGCACATCAACCGGCCGCAGGCACCGGAGATCCGCAGCGGATTGAGCGGCAGGTCCTGGTCCTTCGCCATCCGGATGGTCACCGGCTCGAAGTCGTTGAGAAACGTCGCGCAGCACAGGTCCCGGCCACACGAGCCGATGCCGCCCTGCACCCGCGCCGAGTCCCGGGCGGAGAGCTGCCGCAACTCGACCCGACACCGCAGGGTCGCGCCCAGGTCGCGGACCAGCGACCGGAAATCCACCCGGTGCGGCGCGGTGAAGTAGACGGTGGACCGTTCGCCGGCGTCATCGGCGGCCAACACGTGGTCGACCGCCACCACCTTCATGGGCAGCCCGTGCTCCCGGATCAGCCGCTTTGCCGCCACCTTCGCCTCGGCCTTGCGCCGGCGCAGCAGCTCGTCGCGGCGCAGGTCGTCCTCCTGGGCCAGGCCGGCCAACTTCGGGAAGCCGTCGGTGTCCTCCGAGACCCACTGCGCGGCCCAGACGCACTCCGCCACCTCGGGCCCGTCGTCGGTGGGCACCAGCACCCGGTCGCCGACCTGTGGACGGAACTCGCCCGGATCCAGGTAGTAGAGGCGCCCGTACCGGTTGAAGCTGACCGCACAGAGCATGCCCATGCGTTCCACCCTACGACGCCGGACCGGTGCGACACGATGCCGCGCACGCGGACGGCACGGACTCAGCGACCCAACCGCAGGGTGCCGTCGTACTGGATGGCGGCACCGGGTGACCCGCGCCACGTCGACTCCGTCAGGCTCGGCGACCACTGGCGCAGCAGCGTCTCCGCCCCGTCGTACGCCACCCCGAGCACCGCCAGCACCCGGGCGGCGATCTCCGCCGCCGCGTGGATGCCCACGCCGGGTGCCGCGCCCGGGGCGGTGCCGGCGTGCACGCGGACCGCCTCGGCGGAGCCCACCACCTCGGCCAACACCCGGGCCACCGCGAGCCGGCTCCCCTCCACCCACTGCGCCAGGGCGTCGGCGTACCCCGCCGTCGACTCCAGCCGCCCGACCAGGCTCTCCGGCCCCTCGTCGAGGTGACGCAGCAGCGCCACCCGGGCCTCGTCGTACGCCGACGCGGCCGGACCGGACCACAGCGCCCGGTCGGTCAGGGCGGCGCAGGCCTCGTCGTACCGGGGCACCAGGCGGCGCACCGCGTGCCCGGCGGTCGCCAGCGGCGCCGGGTGCAGGTCGAGAAAGGCGCGCAACGCGTCGCCCGGCAGCACCTGCATGCGGCGCAGCAGCGGCCACAGTCGGTGCCCCTCGGGAGCGCCGGCGGCCAGTAGCTGGTCGACCCGGGTCAGCAGGCCCAGGCCGGGCTCGGCGAGACGGTCCAGGGCGTCCATCAGACCTCCCCGCGCAGCCGCCGCAGCGCCGCGTCGTCGGCTGCCGCGTACCGGTCGGCGGCGCTGCGCAGGGCGGCGGCAGCGGCGGCCAGCCGGGCCGCGGCGGCCTCCGCCTCGCGGGCCCGGTCGCCGGTCGCGGCGGTCCACTGCCGGTGCAGGGCCCGGCCAATCTCGCCGGGGCGGCCCGGCGCGTCCGCGCCGAACGCCGGATGCGCCGGATCGGCGGCGGTCACCGTGCGGGAGAGCAGGGCCAGTGAGGCACTCGCCTCGTCCAGCCGGGCGGCGAGGGCGCGCAGCGGCTCCACCTCAGGCCCCCGCCAGCGGCCGGTACGCGGCGAAGGTCTCGTTGTGCAGTTTCTCCCGGGCCCAGAGCGCCGCATCGGCGGCGGCGGTCACGGCGGCCCGCACCGATGCGGCGATCTCCCGGGGGTGGCGGTGGTGCAGCGGGCCGAGAAAACGCACGTCGGTGATCCGACCGTTGGCGGTCACCACCACCTCGACCAGCCCGTCCGGCGAGCGGACGGTCACCTCGACGGTGTCGACCGCCTGGTCGAACTCGGCCTGCAGGGACTCGATGCGGCGGTAGCGGCGCACCGCCTCCTCGATCCACGCCTCGTCGATCTCGCGCGGCATCGGTTCTCCCCCCGCCGACCTCACCCAGCGTGCCACCGCCGTCACCACGGCACACCGGACCGTACCGCACGCCGACGACACGTGTCGATGCCGAAAGGGAGGATCCGTCACCCCTTCCAGAGGGAGAGCATCATCGCCTCCACCGCGATCCGCGGCTTGACGTTGGCCTCGATCGCCGCCCGGCACTCCAGCACCGCTTCCAACCGGCGCAGGGCGCCCTCGGCGTCCCACTTCCGGGCACCGGCCTCGGCCATCTCGGCGGTGTCAATGTGCACCGGGGCCACCGGTGCACGCAACGCCATGGCGAGCGCGTCGCGGTAGAAGCCGGCCAGGTCGACCAGCGCCCGGTCGAGAGCGTCGCGCTGGGCCCGGGTGGCCCGCGACTTCTGCCGCTTCTCCAGGTCCTTGAGCTGCCCGGCGGCACCACGCATGGCACCGGCCGCGCCGCGCCCGGTGCCGCCCGCGCCGAGCGCGGTCTGCAGCGCGGCCCGCTCGGCCGCGTCGGCTTCCGCGACCGACGCCTCTGCCTCCGCCTCGGCCGCCTCGATCAGCGCGGATGCGGCGTCCAGCGCCGCGCCGACGCCGGTGAGCCGGCGCGGCACCGCCAGCACGGCGTCCCGGCGCTTGCGGGCCTCCGGGTCGCGGGCCAACCGCCGGGCCCGCCCGACGTGCCCCTGGGCCGCGGCGGCGGCCCAGGCGGCCACGTCCGGCGCGACGCCGTCCCGGCCGACCAACACCTCGGCCACCGCCACCGGCGGCGGCTGCCGCAGGGGTACGACCCGGCAGCGCGACCGGATGGTCACCGACACGTCGTCCGGGTGGGTGGACGGGGCGCAGAGCAGGAAGACGGTTCGCGGTGGCGGCTCCTCGATCGCCTTGAGCAGCGCGTTGCCGGCCGCCTCGGTGAGCCGGTCCGCGTCCTCGATGATGACGATCTGCCAGCGGCCACCGGACGGCGTGCTGGCCGCCCGGAGCACCAGCGCCCGCATCTCGTTCACCCCGATGGAAAGACCTTCGGGCACCACCAGCCGGACATCGGCGTGGGTGCCGGTCATCGTGGTGTGGCAGCCGGGGCAGCGACCGCAGCCGGTGCCGTGCGCACACTGGAGGGCGGCGGCGAAGGCCCGGGCGGCCACCGAGCGGCCGGAGCCGGGCGGGCCGGTGAAGATCCAGGCGTGGGTCATCGCCCCGCCCGGATCGGCGGGCGCCTCCCCGGCGACCTCCTCGACCAGGGCGTCGAGGGCGTCCGGCTTCCCGGTGGACGGCGCGGCGTGGGCCGCACGCAGCACGGCGGCGGCCGACGCGGCGGCGCGACGCAGTGTCTCGACCGCCTCGTCCTGGCCGACCAGGTCGGCGAAGACGTCCGGCATCAGGTCCGATGCTCCATCGTCACCAGCTCCGTGTCGGATAACTCGGGCTGCACCGAGGTGTCCGGGCCGTGCGCCGGGCGCGGGTGCACGATGCCGGCCGGGTCGACCAGGAACTCCTCCACCCGGCGGGCCACCAGGGCGGCGATCTCCTCGACCGGGCGGGTGGCGTCCAGCACCAGGTAGCGCTTCGGGTCGGCGGCCGCCAGGTCGAGGAAGGCGTACCGGACCCGCTCGTGGAAGGCGAGCGACTCGGCCTCCAACCGGTCGGGGCCCTGGTTGCGGGCGGTCACCCGGGAGCGGCCGGTACGCGGGTCCACGTCGAGGAGCACCACCAGGTCCGGCTTGAGCCCGCCGGTGGCCCAGGAGGAGAGCCAGGAGACCTCCTCGACCGGGAGCGTCCGGCCGGCCCCCTGGTACGCCAGCGACGAGTCGACGTACCGGTCGCTGATCACGATCGCGCCCCGGACCAGCGCCGGTCGGACCACGGTGGCCACGTGGTGGGCGCGGTCGGCGGCGTAGAGCAGCGCCTCGGCGCGCGGGGAGGGCGCCTGGTCACCGGAGTGTTCCAGCAGCAGGGTGCGGATCCGCCCACCCATCGCGGTGGCCCCCGGCTCGCGGGTGACCACGACCTCCCGCCCCCGGTCGCGCAGCCGCGCGGCGAGCGCCTCCAACTGGGTGGACTTGCCGGCGCCCTCGCCCCCCTCGAAGACCACGAAGAGGCCGTTGGAGACGAACGACTCGGCCGGCATCAGCGGGCGACCCCGGATCGAGCCCCACAGGTCGGCCAGGACCGGTACGCCCTTCTTGTCGTCCATCTGGCCGAATGCGCTGATCCCGGCGAAGATGCCGGCGACCCCGGCGGCCAGGAGCAGTACCCGGGTGGAGGAGATCGAGATCTGCGCACCGGCGAGGTCGAGGGTGTGCGACCCGCCGATGCCGGCGAGCAGGCCGCCCAGGGCGATGGCGAGGATCAGCACCAGCCGGGTGCCGATCTGCACCACCGCGAAGACCCGGCCGCGCATCTCGTCGGCGATCTCGCCGCCGAGCAGCGTGACCCCGGAGAGGAAGGCCATACCGGCACCGGCGCCCACCAGGATCGCCCCGACGATGGCCATGGAGAGGTGGATGGCGAAGGCGAGGGTCATCACCGACGCGCTGGCCAGCACGATGCTCATCCCGAACCAGCGGCGGCGGGACAGGTCCCGGACGATCATCGGACCGAGGCCGATGCCGACCCCGAGACCGATGAATATCGCCCCGAAGAGCAGGAAGAAGGCGGCGTCACCGGCGTTCAGCGAGGTGGTGAAGAACTGGGCCGTGCCGATCACGATGCCGCCGCCGGCGAACGCGCCGAGGATGCCGAGCACCAGCCCGCGTACCAGCGGGGTCTGGCCGATGAACTTCCAGCCCTCGGTGAACTGGCGCAGCATGGTCTGCTCGTCGCGTTCCTGACCGCCGGCCCTCGCCTGGCTGATCTCCCGGATACCGAACACCACCACCAGCGCGGTGGCCAGCCGGGAGAACGCGTTGACCCAGAGCGCGAGGTCCGCCGGTTCGGCCCAGGCGGGCATCTCGCCACCGGTGATGGTCCGGACGCTGCGGTCGAGCACCGCGGCGACGACCGCCGCGAGGACCGGGGTGAGGCCGTACGTGGTGATCAGGGTGAGCTGGTTGGCCGCCTCCAGCCGGGCGCGGGGGATCAGGTTGGGAACCGCGGCCTCCTTGGCCGGGATCCAGAGCAGGGTGACCGACTCGATCAGGAAGGTGGCGATCGCCGCCCAACCGACCACCACGGCCCCGCTCGCGCCGAGCAGGGCGACCAGCGGGATCGAGGCGAAGAGCAGGAAGCGCAGGATGTCGCAGATGACCATCGTCCAGCGCCGGTCGAAGCGGTCGGCGAGGACGCCCGCCACCGGGCCGAGCAGCAGCGCCGGCAGCAGCCGGACGGCGATCACGCCGCCGAAGGCCGCGCCCTTGGCCGTGCTCCCCGACACCTGGGAGGCGGCGAAGACAGAGGTGGCGAGCAGGCCGAACCAGTCGCCGAAGGAGGCGGCGCCGAGCACGATCCAGAGCCGCCGGAACGGGCGGATGCGCAGCACCGAGCGGATCGCGGCGTAGCCGGACAGGTCGGCCGGCGGAGCAGGCTGCGCGGCGGGGCCGGTCTGCGCGGCGGTCTGCCCGCCGTCGGCGTGCGGGGCGGACGGCCCGGCGTGGCCGGGTCGTGGCGGAGACTGCCCGGTGCCGTCGGCTTGCGGGGATGACGGCGACACGCCGGACGACTCGCCGTGCTGCTGGCTTTCGATGGCCGTACCTCCACGTGCCGGCCCAACGCTGGGCGGTCCCGGTGCAACACTCTAGTCCCGGTGGGAGCCCTTCCCACCGTGACATTCTCCTGCTCGCCGAGCCTAGGCCGCCGACCCCAACCCCCGCAGCCGGCATACATGAGCTGGTTTCGTATTTCTCCTCCGGACAGTTAGCGTGCATCCGTGGCCATCGACAGCGACACCCTGCGCGAGCGCCTCGACCGGGCGACCGCCCACCTCGACCCGCCGTACGCCGTGGTCGACCTCACCGCGTTCGACGCCAACGCGAACGCGCTGGTCGGCCGGGCCGGCGGCAAGCCGGTCCGCGCCGCCAGCAAATCGATCCGGACCCGTGCGCTGATCGCCCGGGCGCTGCGCGGACCGGGCTGGGCCGGGGTGCTGGCGTTCACGCTGCCCGAGGCGATCTGGCTGGTCCGCACGGGTGTCACCGACGACGCCCTGGTTGCCTACCCGACGGCCGACCGGGGGGCGCTCGCCGAACTGGCCGCCGACCCGGCGCTCGCCGCGGCTGTCACCCTGATGGTCGACGCGACCGACCAACTCGACCTGATCGACGCGGTGTGCGCCCCCGGCCGCCGCCCCGAACTGCGGGTCTGCCTCGACCTGGACGCCTCTTGGCGACCGCTGGGCGGGCGGGTGCACGTCGGGGTACGCCGCTCGCCGGTGCACAGCGCCCGGGCCGCCGGCCGGCTCGCCGCCGCCGTCGCCCGCCGGCCGGGCTTCCGACTGGTCGGGCTGATGTCGTACGAGGCACAGATCGCCGGACTCGGGGACGCCCCGCCCGGCCGGGTGGTCCTGGGCGCGGCGATCCGGCTCGTCCAGCGCGGGTCGTACCGGGAACTGCTGGCCCGCCGGGGCGCGGCGGTGGCCGCGGTACGCGAACACGCCGATCTGGAGTTCGTCAACGGTGGCGGCACCGGCAGCCTGGTCGCCACCAGCGCCGATCCCGCGGTCACCGAGGTCACCGCCGGATCCGGCCTGTACGGGCCGACGCTGTTCGACGCGTACCGCGCCTGGCGGCCGGCCCCGGCGACGTTCTTCGCCTGCGCGGTGGTCCGTCGGCCGGCACCCGGCCTGGTCACCGTGCTCGGCGGCGGTTGGACCGCCTCCGGCCCGGCCGAACGCAGCCGGCTGCCGCGCCCCTGGCTGCCGGCCGGGCTGTCGCTGGTGGGCACCGAGGGCGCGGGCGAGGTGCAGACACCGCTGAGCGGACCGGGTACGGCCGGCCTGCGCGTCGGCGACCGGGTCTGGTTCCGGCACGCCAAGGCCGGGGAGCTCTGCGAGCACGTCAACGACGTGCACCTGGTCGCCGGGGACGAGGTGGTCGACACGGTGCCGACGTACCGGGGCGAGGGCCACGCCTTCCTCTGAACCGCGCCCGTCCGACGGGTGCCTGTGCACCCTGCCTCCGGCGCGGCGGCGACTGGTCGCTCGCCGCGCCGGTCAGCCGGTGCCCGGCGTCAGGCCTGCGCCGCCGACTCGGGCTCGGTCGTAGCCTCGACGTGACGGTGCAGGTACTCGCGAATCAGCGCCTTGGCCTCGGCCAGCACCCGCTCGTCCCCCTCCGGCTTGCGACGGAACGCCAGCTTGATCAGGGCGTCCGCGGCCTCGACGGCGATCTCCAGACAGAACCGCAGCCGCGGCTCGTCGACCATCCCGAACCGCTCGGTGAGCACCCGGGCCAACTGGTCGGCGATCACGCCGTTGTTGTCCCGCTGCTCGTCGAGCAGGTGCAGGTCGACCACGTCGCCGAAGTGCAGGGTACGGAACCCGGGGACGGTGCGGTGCATCGTGATGTACTCGTCGATGCCGGCGTCGACGCCGTCCCACCAGTGGGTCAGGTCGTCCGAGGCGAACCGCTCGTCGAGCCGTTGCAGGTAGGACTCCATGGTCCGCAGGGTCAGCGCCTGCACGATGGCCCGCTTGTCCGGAAAGAACTGGTAGACCGACCCGATCGCCACCTCGGCCCGCTCCGCGAGCAGCGTGGTGGTCAGCCCCTCGTACCCCACTTCGTCGACGAGTTCGGCACAGGCGTCCAGCATCCGCTGGACCCGCGCGACACTTCGACCCTGCACCGGAACGCGGCGCAGCGGTCCGGTCGTGGCGGCTGGTGAGGACACTCGGCGCCACCCCCCTTCGACGGAAGAACATATCTGCATGTCACGTGTTCGTGACTACCGGTACAACGAGCGGATCTCGATTACGGTATTTACCAGGCACAACGTTCCTGATATGAAGTCAGTTCACATTCATGTCGAGGAGCGCGGATGGCCGGCACCACCACCTGGTCCAACTGGGCCGGAAACCAGCACAGCCTCGCCCCCGCCATCCTCCGCCCGGACACGATCGACGGTGTCACCGAGGCCGTCCGGGACGCCGCCGCGGCCGGCGAACGGATCAAGGTGGTGGGTAGTGGACACTCATTCACCCCGATCGCGGTACCCGACGGGCGGCTGCTCGAACTGACCGCGCTCGAGACCGACGTACGGGTGGACCTCACCACCCGGCTGGTCACCGTACCCGCCGGGATGACCCTGCGTACGCTCAACGCCCTGCTCACCGGGCACGGCCTCGCCCTGCCCAACCTCGGCGACATCGACGCCCAGACCATCGCCGGCGCGATCTCCACCGGCACCCACGGCACCGGCGCGGCGTACGGCTGCCTCGCCACCTTCGTCGAGGCACTGACCCTGGTCACCGGCACCGGCGAGGTGCTGCGCTGCTCGGCCGTCGAACACCCCGACGTCTTCGCCGCCGCCCGGGTCGGGCTGGGTGCGCTCGGCGTACTGGTCGAGGTGACCCTGCGCTGCGTCGACGCCTTCGTGCTGCGCGCCCACGAGCGCCCCGGGCGGTTGGACGACGTCCTGGCCGCCCTGCCGGCGCTCGTCGACCGACACGACCACGTCGAGTTCTTCTGGTTCCCGTACACCGACCGGGTGCAGGTCAAGACCAACGACCGGGTGCCCGCCGACGACCGGCCACTGCCGCGCTGGCGTGGCTGGCTCGACGACGACTTCCTCGCCAACACCGTCTTCGGCGGGCTCTGCCGACTCGGTCGCGCCCTTCCCCCGGTGGTGCCGACGATCAGCGCCGTCTCCGCCCGGGCCCTCGGCGAACGCAGCTACACCGGCCGCTCCGACGCGGTCTTCTGCTCCCCGCGCCGCACCCGGTTCGTGGAGATGGAGTACGGCATCCCGCGCGCCGCCCTACCCACCGCGCTGGCGGAGTTGCGCCGCATCGTCGACAAGCTGCCGTTCAAGGTGCTCTTCCCGGTCGAGGTGCGGTTCACCGCCGCCGACGACATCTGGCTGTCGCACGGGTACGGGAGAGACTCGGCGTATCTCGCCCTGCACCAGTACATCGGCACGCCGCACGAGCCGTACTTCCGGGCGTTCGAGGAGGTGGCGACCGAACTGGGCGGCCGCCCGCACTGGGGCAAGCTGCACTGGCGCGACGCCGCCTCGCTCGCGCCCGCGTACCCGAAGTGGCCGGACTTCCAGACCCTCCGCGCCCACCTCGACCCGCACCACCTCTTCACCAACCCCCACCTCAGCCACATCCTCGGCTGACGACCCCATCGATCTCGGAAGCGCACGGCCCCGGCGGGGCCATGTCCTTGCAAGATCTGAAGCGGTGCCTCAGTCGGTGGTGGTGGTGGCCTTCTTCGCGGGGGTGGCCTTCTTCGCTGCGGTTCTCTTCGCGGCCGTCGCCTTCTTGGCCGTGGCCTTCGTCCCCGTGGCCTTCGACGCAGCCTTCGTCGCTGTCGCCGCCTTCTTCGTCGCCGTGGCCTTCTTCGTCGCCTTCTTCGGGGCCGGGCCCTTCGCCCGCTTCTCCGCCAGCATCTCCGACGCCTCTTCGAGAGTCAGCGCCTCCGGCGTCTGCCCGCGCCGCAGCGACGCGTTCGTCTCCCCGTCGGTGACGTACGGGCCGAACCGGCCGTCCTTGATGACCAGCGGCTTCTCCGTGAGCGGGTCGTTGCCCATCTCGCGCAGTGGCGGCGCGGCGGCCCGGCGCTGGCGGGTCTTCGGCGCGGCCAGCAGGGCCAACGCCTCCTCCAGCGTGACGGTGAACATCTTCTCTTCCGAGTCCAGCGAGCGGAACTCGTCGCCGCGCTTGACGTACGGGCCGTAGCGGCCGTGGTTGGCGAAGACCTCCGCGCCCTCCGGGTCCACCCCCACCAGGCGGGGCAGGCTGAGCAGCCTGAGTGCCTCGTCGAAGGTGATCGAGTCTGGCGACTGGGAGCGCAGCAGCGAGGACTTCCGCTCGCCGCTGGCCACGTACGGACCGAACCGGCCGGACTTGAGCAGGATCGGCTCCCCCGTGGCCGGGTCGTCACCCAGTTTGCGTTCGCCCCCGCCGCCGAGGAACAACTCGTGCACCTTCTGCGGGGTCAGCTCGTCCGGTGCCAGCCCTTCGGGGATCGGCGCCCGGTCGCCCGGGGCGCCGCTCTCCTCGCCCTCCGCGGCCGGCGCGGGCTGCTCGCCCGGCACCGCCCGTTGCAGGTACGGCCCGTAGCGGCCCACCCGGACGAGGACCTCGCGCCCCTCGTCGTCGGTGAAGAGCGGGATGGAGTTGACGCTGCGCGCGTCGATTTCGCTGAGGTTCTCGGTGACCAGCTTCTTCAGCCCACCGGCGTGGGCGATGGCCTGGTCACCGGTGCCGTTGGCGCTGCCGAAGTAGAAGGAGGTGAGAAAGTCGACCGCCGCGTGGTCACCGCCGGCGATCTCGTCCAGCTCGTTCTCCATGCTGGCGGTGAAGTCGTAGTCGATCAGGCGCGGGTAGTGCCGCTCCATCAGCCCGATCACCGCGAAGGCGAGGAAGGACGGGATCATCGCCTGGCCGCGCTTGAAAACGTACCCGCGGTCCTGGATGGTCTGCATGATCGACGCGTACGTCGACGGCCGGCCGATGCCCAGCTCTTCGAGGGCCTTGACCAGCGACGCCTCGGTGTAGCGCGGCGGTGGCTGGGTGTGGTGTCCCTGGGCGGCCAACTCGTCGGCGGTGAGCGGCTGGTCCTTCACCAGGTTGGGCAGCCGGCGCTCGGCGTCCTCGGCCTCGGCGTTCTCGTCGTCGCTGGACTCGACGTACGCCCGCAGGAATCCCGGGTCGGTGATGGTCTTGCCGGTCGCGCCGAAGTCGGCCTCCTCCTGGGCGGCGCTGACCGCCCGGATGCGCACCGACACGCTGGAACCGACCGCGTCGGTCATCTGCGAGGCGATGGTGCGCCGCCAGATCAGCTCGTAGAGCTTGAACTCCTCGGCCGACAGCTCCTTGGCCACCTCGCCGGGGGTGCGGAAGTTGTCCCCCGCCGGGCGGATCGCCTCGTGCGCCTCCTGGGCGTTCTTCACCTTGCCGGTGTAGCGGCGCGGCTCCGGCGGCACGCTGCGCTCGCCGTACAGCTCGACGATCTGCCGGCGGGCCGCCGCGATGGCGGTCTCCGACAGGTTCACCGAGTCGGTACGCATATAGGTGATGTAGCCGTTCTCGTAGAGCCGCTGCGCGGTACGCATCGTCTGCTGGGACGAGAACCGCAGCTTGCGGGCCGCCTCCTGTTGCAGGGTGGAGGTGATGAACGGCGCGTACGGGCGGCGGCGGTAGGGCTTCTCCTCGACCCGGGTGACGGTGAACGGCCGCCCGTCGAGGCGGGCCGCCAGCCCGCGTGCCCCGCTCTCGTCCAGGTGGACGACTCCGGCGCCCGGCTTCACCCGACCCGTGGTGGGTTCGAAGTCCTTACCGGTGGCGATCCGGTCACCGTTCAGCGCGACCAGGGTGGCGTGGAAGGTGCGTGGCCCCTCGCCGGCCTGCTCGACCGCCAGGGTGGCGAGGATGTCCCAGTACTCGGCGGTGCGGAACGCCATCCGCTGCCGCTCCCGCTCGACCACGATCCGGGTCGCCACGGACTGCACCCGGCCCGCCGAGAGTTTCGGCATGACCTTCTTCCACAGCACCGGGGAGACCTCGTAGCCGTAGAGGCGGTCGAGGATGCGCCGGGCCTCCTGGGCGTCGACCAGATCCCGGTCGATCTCGCGCGGGTTGGCCACCGCCGCCTGGATCGCCGGCTTGGTGATCTCGTGGAAGACCATTCGCTTGACCGGCACCTTGGGCTTGAGCGTCTCCACCAGGTGCCAGGCGATCGCCTCGCCCTCGCGGTCCTCGTCCGTCGCCAGGAGGATCTCGTCGACCTCCTTGGCCAGCTTCACCAGCTTGCTGATCTGCTGCTTGCGGTCGGCGGAGACCACGTAGAGGGCGTGGAAGCCGTTGTCGACGTCCACCCCGAGCCGGGCCCACGGCTCACCCTTGTACTTCGCCGGCACGTCCGCGGCGTTACGCGGCAGGTCGCGGACGTGACCGAAGCTGGCCTCCACGACGTACCCCGGGCCGAGGTAGCCCGAGATCGTCTTGGCCTTCGCCGGTGACTCGACGATGACCAGACGGGTGGTTCCAGCGTTGCTCGGCACGTCTCTCCCCGACCTCACTCCTAGTCCATGCCCGCTTCGGGCCGCCCTGCTTCATGCCCGCTTCGGGCCGCGCTGTACCCACCGGACCGCCGGTGGTCCGGATGTCCAACGTAACGCGCCGCCCGGGTTGCGGGTTTCGGGGGCGGCAGTCAGCCCCTCGCGACGTACGTGGCCTGTGCCGCGCGGGGTGCACGGGCCGGACGGCGTCACCGTACACCGTGGGTAGGGCCGAAGGCGGACCACTGTGACGATGACGGACTGTCGGCCGAGGTACACCGAGCCGTTCTACCGCCGACGCCGCCGCCGAGCTGTCCCTGACCGGACAGCCCGCGCCCCTTGACCCCGGCC